>NZ_JAWPOP010000003.1:0-344957 GCF_033344345.1 Vibrio sp. 1978 | reverse complement strand
CGTTCAAATACGCCAGCATCCCGCCACTCCTGAAATCGGCGATGAGCAGAGCTTGACGAGCATATACCGGTGGCATTCAGCGCATTCCACTGGCAACCCGTCCTGAGTACGAAGAAGATGGCGTTCATTGCAGCGCGATTATCAACCCGCTTGCGGTGCGTACCCAGAGGATGGTGAGTTTTATGCTCCGGGATGAGAGGAGCCATTTTCTCCCAGAGTTCATCACTGATTTGCCACTTGTTGCCTGCCATACGTTGCCCTCAGAAATTATCGTTATTCATTATATTATACGATAATTCCTTTTGGGATAGGCTCTAAACACTAGCTCTTCTCGTACTGGTGTGAACGCGGTTTACGTTGTTGACGAAAGCCTAAAAGTTCTGGGTGAAGTTGAAATCGGTGTTGCTCTAGGTGACAACTACGACGCAGGTGCTGATTCAAGCGAGCGTACAGATGACTCTGTATACGTACGTCGCCACATCATCGGTTTTGATATGGGTGATATGGGTACTCTTCGCTTCGGTAAAGAAGGTACTTGGGCTGATGACGTATACTTCGCAGATTACTCTTACTTCTTCGGTGGTAACGCAGCGGAAACTGCATACGGTCACGCTTGGAACAACGATTCTCAAATCAAATACGCTTACGAAAATGACGCATTCTGGCTAAAAGCTGGTTACGCGCTAGGCGAAAAAGATTCTAACGAAGAAGTACTAGAAGTATTCGTTGGTAAATCTTTCAACGACCTATCTCTACACGCTGGTGTACTTACTGCGAACAACGACATCAACGTAACTAAAGAGAAAAAACTAGTTCTTAATGGTGTAGAGCAAACAGTTTCTCACACAGAGCGTACTGATAACGAAAACCTATCTTTTGAAGTAACTGCTGAGTACGCACTAAACGAGCACACTCTAGGTGCTACGTACTACTACAACGAAAACGAAGATAAGCTAGGTAAATCAACAGTTGATTCACACTACATCGTTGTAGCTGGTATGTTCGCTGTTGCTCCTAAAACAACTCTATACTCTGGTTACGAGTACCTAGCTCAGTCTACTGACGAAGCAGGTAAAGTAGACGCAGACTCCTCTTGGTTCTACGCTGGTGTTGAATACAAGTTCTCTAAATGGGCACGTGTATTCGCAGAAGCGGGTTACACTTTCGAAGGTACTGACTTCGACAACAAAGACACAGACGACGCAACTAACTTCGGTGTTGGTGCTCGTTTCTACTGGTAATCAATACCCAGTTTGATATTGTAAGACCCAGCTATATGCTGGGTCTTTTACTATGAAGATAAGGATGAAAAATTCTATGCAGTTATCATTAAAAGTGGCAATGGCACTGTCTATTTTTGCCAGTACAAACCTCTACGCTGCAACGACTTTAGTGGTTCCAGAAGACGTGAAGTTATTGGCCGTCAACATGGAGAAGCCAGATCTAGAAGGTGGTCTTTTTTCTAGTGAGAAGACAATCGAACTACCTGACGGAACGAATCAAATTGTCTTCAAATATCAACCTACATTCGAAATTAACGAAAACCTTAAGACGGTTTACAGTGATGTAATCGTTGCTAAATTTGATGCTGAAAACGAAAAGCTAACGTTTGAACTACCAGAGTTTAAAACTCTTCGCCAAGCGCAAAACAACATCTCGCCTCTAGATTGGCAATTACTGGATACCAAAGGCCAGCCTATTGCTTTGGTCGAAGATGTATTAGAGTCAGATGGTGTTCAAATTGGTCGTAATTACCCTCAAGAATCTCGCAACTACAATATTGCTGGCGGTATCGCGAGTGTTGCCGTTAGTTATGTAACTGTGAATCAGCATCAACAATCAGTAAGTGATATCGAGCCTCGAGTTGAGACTAGTGATACCCGTTCAACAGCCGCATCGAACGACAGCCCAATGGTTGATGTATTAAAGACGATGTACCAGAAAGCGTCTCCGGCGGAAAAAGAGGCATTTAAAAACTGGCTTGCTGAGCAGTAATCCCTTAGTTCATTAGATAGGGCTTAACTGAAAAAGTACGAATCTAAAAAGCAGGCTTTAAGCCTGCTTTTATCTTTTCTGCTTATTAGAGAGAGATTTCTCTCCATTCACCAGGCATTAGGTCGTTAAGGACGATATCACCCATCGAATGACGAATGAGGCGCAAAGTAGGGAAGCCAATGTGCGCAGTCATGCGACGTACCTGACGATTTCTTCCTTCAATAATGGTAATGGCTAACCAAGTGGTAGGGATATTTGCTCGAAAACGGACCGGAGGGGTTCTGTCCCAGACTTGTGGTTCTGGAATTACTTCAACTTCGGCCGGTAGAGTCATACCATCTTTTAGCTCTACTCCCTTTCTCAATTTTTCAAGATCTTGCTCCTGAGGAGCGCCATCAACTTGAACCCAATAAGTCTTCGGCGATTTTGACTTTGGCTGCGTTAACTTCGCCTGCAAGATGCCATCGTTAGTGAGTACCATCAAACCTTCGCTGTCTCGGTCCAATCGGCCAGCCGCATAGACATTTTTGATCGGGATATAGTCCGCTAACGTTTTGCGACCATCGCCATCGGTAAATTGACTGAGCGTATCGTAAGGCTTATTGAAAATAATGACTTTGCGATCTTTAGGGGCCACTTTTGGCTTTTGGCTTTTTGTTGGGCGATTAGGGCGGCGGTCTTGCTGAGTACGAGTCTTCGAGCCATTGCGAGCTCCTGAGTGTTTAAAATGGCCCGTTTTAGACTGGTTACGACTGCGACCTTTTTCCTGACCTATACGAGATGACATGTTAACTACCCTGCAAAAATGTAAATGAACTGTGTTTGAAAGTTTTAAGTTTTCTCATGATCGGATATGATTTGCGCGCCTAAAACTAACAAACGCGCACAGAATGATAGACTAATTCGTGTTATTTGTTTAATTATATCAGTGCACTCATGGATTCAGAGCTTAGAGCTTCAAACTACAACAAAGAGTGCGAACCGCATGTGGCGTTAGTGAGGAGACATGTACTGCTAACGTGCAGCAATGCGTCAATTAAACCAACTCAGACGCTGAGTTGATCAGCCAACAAGTTGATTAAAAAATAGGGAAATTTCATGCCTACAGAAAAACCTACAATTATCTACACCATCACTGATGAAGCGCCGGCGCTAGCAACTTATTCATTACTACCAATCATTCAATCATTCACAGCATCGTCTGGCATCAATGTAGATACTCGTGATATTTCACTAGCAGGTCGAATTATCGCTAACTTCCCAGAGCATCTAAAAGAAGAACAGCGCATTGGCGATGCGTTGACTGAGCTTGGTGAACTAGCTCAAACTCCAGAAGCAAATATCATCAAGCTACCTAACATTTCAGCTTCAGTTCCTCAGCTTAAAGCGGCGATTAAAGAGCTTCAGGCGAAAGGTTACGATTTACCAAACTACCCAGAAGAGCCGAGCACGTACGAAGAGAAAGCGATTAAAGCGGCTTACGACAAAATCAAAGGTAGTGCGGTTAACCCAGTACTTCGTGAAGGTAACTCAGACCGTCGTGCTCCGACTTCGGTTAAGAACTACGCGAAGAAAAACCCACACTCAATGGGTGCATGGTCAGCAGAATCTAAGTCTCATGTTGCGAGCATGTCAGACAATGACTTCTTTGGTAGCGAAAAGTCTACAACTATCTCTGGTGCAACAGAGGTCAAAATCGAGTTTGTCGGTAATGATGGTACAGTTAAAGAGCTTAAGTCTGCGTTCCCATTACTAGATAAAGAAGTCATTGATACTTCAGTAATGAAGAAGAAGGCGTTGGTTGAATTTTTCGAGAAAGAGATTGCTGAAGCGAAAGCGCAAGACGTGCTGCTGTCTCTTCATATGAAAGCGACGATGATGAAAGTTTCTGACCCTGTCATTTTCGGCCATGCCGTAAAAGTTTACTACAAAGACGTTTTCGATAAGTACGGTAAGCTGTTTGAAGAGCTAGGCGTTGATGTAAACAATGGCATCGGTGATGTTTACTCAAAAATTGAGTCTCTACCTGAAGCGCAAAAAGCAGAAATTGAAGCGGCCATTCAAGCGGTTTACCAAACTCAACCAGAACTTGCGATGGTTGACTCTGATCGTGGTATCACAAACTTACATGTACCAAGTGACATTATTGTAGATGCTTCTATGCCAGCAATGCTTCGCTCTTCGGGTCAAATGTGGGGACCAGATGGTAAACAAAAAGACACCAAAGCGATGATTCCAGATCGTAGCTACGCAGGTATTTACCAAGCGGTTATTGATTTCTGTAAAGAGCACGGCGCATTTGATCCAACCACTATGGGTAGCGTACCTAACGTTGGTCTAATGGCTCAGAAAGCTGAAGAGTATGGTTCTCACGACAAGACATTCATTCTAGACGCTGCGGGTACTGTTCGCGTTGTTGATGCTTCAGGTAACGTACTGTTAGAGCAAGCGGTTGAAGAAGGTGATATCTTCCGTATGTGTCAGGTTAAAGACGCACCAATCCAAGATTGGGTTAAACTAGCAGTGACTCGCGCACGTGCAACAGGTGTTCCAGCTGTATTCTGGCTAGATGAAAACCGCGCGCACGATGCTGAGCTCATCAAGAAAGTAAACGCCTACCTACCAGATCACGATACTGACGGTCTAGAGATTAAGATCCTATCTCCTGTTGAAGCTTGTAAGTACTCACTAGAGCGTATGAAAGCGGGCCTAGATACTATCTCTGTTACAGGTAATGTTCTTCGTGACTACCTAACAGACTTGTTCCCAATTCTCGAGTTAGGTACGTCTGCTAAGATGCTATCTATTGTTCCATTGATGAATGGTGGTGGTCTATTTGAAACAGGCGCTGGTGGTTCTGCTCCTAAGCACGTTCAACAAGTAGAAAAAGAGAATCACCTTCGTTGGGATTCTTTGGGCGAGTTCCTAGCGCTTGCAGCTTCGTTAGAGCATTTAAGTGTAGCGACAAACAATCCTAAGGCTCAGGTTCTCGCAGATACACTAGATAAAGCGACCGGTGAGTTTTTAGACACCAACAAATCTCCGTCACGTAAAGTGGGTGAGCTAGATAACCGTGGAAGCCACTTCTATCTTGCACTTTACTGGGCGAAAGCGCTTTCAGAGCAAACGGATGATGCGGATCTTGCTGCTGAATTTGCACCAATTGCAAAAGCGCTGTCAGAGCAGGAAGAAACGATCGTTGCTGAGCTAAATAATGCGCAAGGCGTGAAAGGTGAGCTAGGAGGTTACTACTTACTAGACGATGCATTGGTTTCTAAATTGATGCGTCCAAGCGAAACCTTTAACGCAATCATTAACAAGTAAGTTAGTGTAAAAACACGTCGTTTTCGGCGTGTTTCCTATCCTGTAAGTGCGTTGTAAGTGTTCCTTTTGTAACACGTGCTCTAAATAGTAAGAAACCCGCTATCTTGGCGGGTTTATTTTTCTCTTCAAAACATCAACGTGGCGTTTCGAGAGCAATATTTTTATATTTCGACAGCGCTCTAATTATTTGGCTTGGCCTTCAAGAGGCACGACGCTACTCGCGTGACAGCCTTTGGGACCTTTTTCAATCTCGTAAGAGACTTGTTGGCCTGCTTTCAGTGTACGATAACCGTCCATCTGGATAGTTGAGTAGTGGGCAAAGATATCTCCCTCTTCTTCATCTGAACAAATAAACCCAAATCCTTTGGCATTGTTAAACCACTTTACTGTACCTGTAGCCATGCTTTACATCCCTCATGCATTTTTTACTGATGTTGTTACTGCAACCAAGTTATACCTTTAACTTGGTACTACCATTGTCAGCGAATGCCAACAAACGTCAAATCAATGATAAGTCACATTCATCAAACCACTTAAAGAAGAGAGGTTTCAAAATGATGATTTATGCATCGACACTTTCCACTGTAGTCAATGAATTTCGACAGTCAATAGCAGTGAGCAACAAACAGAAACATAATTGAAAACAAATCACTTTTGAGATTAACAAATTTGCAAACAGTTTTTCGTATATACGCAGAAGTTTAGTCAATTTGCCTATGAAGTGGCTCATACTGAAAAAGCCATACTGTCCGTGTTGCTTATGGGAGAAGAATCCTCTGACTGAATAAAAAATGAAGTTTTCGTGATAATTACCGTATTCTCAATGAGGAAGTGTGATCCAGATAGAAGATGATGGGGTGGTTTGCAATAGTCCGAAAGCAATAAATAGAAAGTTCTTTTATAAGAAAAAATGTGTAACTTATCGACAAGCATCTTTTATTTGCGCCGTATCAAGACGTGCATTAGTCTCTATATTAGGTAGCAACTTTTATCGATCAAAGATCGAATTCGGTGCCATAACTCACTACACCGCGCTGCACGCTTGTGGTAGATTGTTTTTATAGGTCGAAAACATCAACCCTTTGATACGATATCTTTAGATTGCCATGAGTAAAAATTTTGAATGGGTCACTCCGGACTCTGATCTTCTGGAGCGAGAAAGTACGAAAGTCCAGCCACCTAAGCTGTACAATGTCGTACTCAATAATGATGACTATACACCTATGGATTTCGTCATAGAGGTGCTTGAGCGATTTTTCTCACATGATATTGATAAAGCAACTCAAATCATGCTTCAGGTCCACTATGAAGGAAAGGCAATCTGCGGCACATACAGCGCAGAAATTGCCGAAACAAAAGTAGCGCAAGTTACGATGTACGCAAGGGAAAATGAACATCCGCTACTTTGCACTATGGAGCAAGCGTAAACAAAGAAGACTTGCTCGAACAACCCCAGTTGTTTTTTCGGGAGGTACTTATGCTAAATAAAGAACTAGAGTCAAGCCTTAACGGTGCATTTGCTCGGGCGCGAGATAAACGCCACGAGTTTATGACTGTCGAACACCTCCTACTTGCATTGTTGGAAAATGATGCAGCTAAGGAAGCCCTTCTAGCTTGTAAGGCGGATCTTGACGCTTTACGCAACGAACTCGATATTTTCATCGATCAAACTACGCCTCTTATCCCAGATAGTGATGAGACGCGTGAAACGCAGCCGACTTTGAGTTTTCAACGTGTACTACAACGCGCCGTCTTTCATGTACAGTCGTCTGGTCGTAATGAAGTAACAGGCGCCAACGTGCTTGTTGCTATCTTCAGTGAACAAGAGTCGCATGCCGCTTACTTACTGAAGAAAAATGACATCTCCCGATTAGATATTGTTAACTTCATCTCCCACGGTATTACTAAAGCATCAGGTGCAGGTGAGGATTCATCATCAGACTCGTTTAGCTCAGAAAGTGTTGAAGAGCCTAATTCTGAAGAACGCCTAGAAAGCTTTGCGACGAATCTTAATCAAGTCGCTAAAGATGGAAACATCGACCCACTCATTGGACGTGATAAAGAGTTAGAGCGCACTATTCAGGTACTTTGTCGACGCCGCAAGAATAATCCACTACTAGTGGGTGAGGCAGGGGTTGGTAAAACAGCCATTGCGGAAGGTCTTGCATGGCGAATTGTCGAAGGGCAGGTCCCTGAGGTCATTCAAAACAGCGTGATTTATTCACTAGATATTGGCTCTTTGCTCGCTGGTACCAAATATCGCGGTGATTTTGAAAAGCGCTTCAAGGCGATTTTGAAACAACTTGAAAAAGAAGAAGATGCCATTTTGTTCATCGATGAAATACATACCATCATCGGTGCAGGCGCGGCATCTGGTGGTCAAGTCGATGCAGCAAATCTTATTAAGCCTCTTTTGAGTAGCGGTAAGTTGCGTTGTATTGGTTCGACGACATACCAAGAATACAGCAACATTTTCGAGAAAGAGCGTGCGTTGTCTCGCCGTTTCCAAAAGATAGACGTTGTAGAGCCTTCATTAGATGACACAACTAAAATCTTGATGGGCTTGAAGCCGAAGTACGAAGCTCACCATGAAGTACGTTATACCAATAAAGCACTGCGTGCCGCGGTAGAACTGTCGGCTAAATACATTAATGAACGCCATCTACCAGATAAGGCCATTGATGTCATTGATGAAGCTGGTGCGCGTAGTCGTCTTGCTCCTGCAAGCCGTCGTAAAAAAACGGTCGGAGTGGCTGATATCGAATCAATGGTTGCCAAAATGGCGCGAATTCCAGAGAAGTCGGTTTCTTCTTCAGATAAAGACATTTTGAAAAACTTAGATAGCAAAATGAAGATGTTGGTATTTGGTCAAGATAATGCGATTGATGCATTGTCCGAGGCGATCAAGCTGACACGTGCAGGTTTGGGTGTAGACAACAAACCTGTTGGTTCATTTTTGTTTGCAGGCCCAACAGGGGTTGGTAAAACAGAGGTGACAGTGCAGTTATCTAAGCTTCTAGGTATCGAGCTACTTCGTTTTGATATGTCTGAGTATGGTGAGCGTCACTCCGTAAGTCGCTTAATTGGTGCGCCTCCTGGTTATGTCGGTTATGACCAAGGTGGTTTGCTAACTGATGCTGTTATTAAGCACCCACATTCAGTCGTATTACTTGATGAGATTGAAAAAGCGCACCCTGATATCTTTAACCTGCTGTTGCAAGTCATGGATAACGGTACGCTAACGGACAACAATGGTCGCAAAGCAGACTTCCGTAATGTCATTCTTGTTATGACAACTAACGCAGGTGTGGCGGAAACCGAGAAGAAATCAATTGGTTTGATTCAACAAGACAACAGTCACGATGCAATGGCGGAAATTAAGAAGGTGTTTACTCCTGAGTTCCGTAACCGTCTTGATAACATCATCTGGTTTAACAGCCTTGATGAAAGCGTTATCCATCAAGTGGTTGATAAGTTCATTGTTGAACTGCAAGTGCAACTTGATGCGAGAGGCGTTTCAATGGAAGTATCGCAAGACGCTCGCCATTGGTTAGCACATAAAGGTTATGACAAAGCTATGGGGGCTCGCCCAATGGGGCGGGTTATCCAAGAACAGCTTAAGAAGCCTTTAGCTAACGAACTGTTGTTTGGATCTTTAGTTGACGGCGGTACAGTGAAAGTAACGCTGGTCAACGATACGCTTGAGTTTGAATACTTAAGTGAGAAAGAGACAGCGATGCATTAATCGTTATTCGGTAACAAACGCAAAAGCGCACGAGAAGATCGTGCGCTTTTTTATCTGAACTAAATCGGAAAAAATTGTGCAATAAAAAACGGAGCAGCTTGCTCCGTTTTTTATTGCATCCGAAAATCAGAGATTAACGAGCGCGGAAGACGATGCGGCCTTTTGACAGGTCGTATGGAGTCATCTCTACAGTTACTTTGTCACCCGTTAGGATACGGATGTAGTTCTTACGCATCTTGCCAGAGATGTGAGCAGTCACAACGTGACCGTTTTCAAGTTCAACACGGAACATAGTGTTTGGTAGAGTGTCAAGGACTGTGCCTTGCATCTCGATTACGTCTTCTTTAGCCATTTAATCCTCTTTAGAAATTAGGCAATATTAGCGGGCTATATTCTGCCGCTAAATAGTAATTATGTAAAGTTGAGGCGTATTCTACCCTCGCCAACGCTGATTTACTAGCCTTTGGTGGCGTTGAAAGCGTGTTTTGTAGCTCATTGCTGGGCACTCATCAATCTGATATCCCAAATATAGCCACTGTTGTTTGTTTTCTTGGCAGTATTTAATTTGATAAAGCACTGCTAACGTGCCAAGAGATAACTCGTAGTCAGGGTCAAAGAAAGTATAAAAAGCACTCGAGCATTGTGGCATCAAATCTGTCACTGCAATGGCGAGCAATTGATCTGATTCATCGTAAATGTGTAAAAACGACGTTGTCAGCCAGCTGGTTTGAGCAAATCGAGCAAACTCATCACGCTTTGGTGGGTACATAGTGCCGTTTTTATGCCGTTTGCAGATGTACCGACTGTAAAGCTCAAACCATTCCTCATCCATTTCAGGTTTCATTTCCCAGCGTACAGACTGTGCTTTATTAAGCAGCCTCTTCTGATTTTTTGATAGTCTAACGTCTGGAATCGAGACTCGAATTGGCTGGCAAGCGGTGCAATGCTCGCAATGCGGTTTATATATGGTATCTCCGCTACGACGAAAACCGTTAGCCATGAGCAACTGGTAATTTTCTTCAGTATGCAGCCTTTCATCAAGCGCCACCGCAACCCGCTCTTGCCGTTCAGGCAAATAACTACAAGGGTGATTATTCGTCAACCCTATTCGAATATGTTGTATATCCGTACTCATACTGAATCCTGCAAAACTTGGGGCTGATAGGCATCAAATAGTGTTTGCTTTTCTCTTAAAGATAGTAGTTTTTGCATAAATTCGTCACGCTCAAGTTCAAATGCGCCAAGTGATGCCAAGTGAGAATTCATAACTTGGCAATCGATTAATTGACCTTGCTTTGACGCCAAATGGTTGCATAAGTACCACAATGCAATTTTGGATGCGTTATCTTTTAGACTAAACATCGACTCTCCGCAAAAAAGTTGGCCCACGCAGATGCCATATAGTCCGCCAATCAGGTTGTTGTCATGCCATACTTCTACAGAGTGACAGTGACCAAGTTTGGCTAACTCAATGTAGGAAGCTTGCATTTCCTCGTTGAGCCATGTTTCCTCTACAGGGCGTGTTGAAGAACATAGTCTAATCACTTCTTCTGTCGCGAAATTGAGTGTTACTTTATAGTTATGTTTACGCTGAAATTTTTTGAGACTTTTAGATGGCTTAAACTGCAATGGGTCAAACACAGCGCGCGGAGAAGGGCTCCACCATAAAATAGGTTCACCAGGACCATACCAAGGGAAAATGCCTTGATAGTAACCATTGAGGATTCTCATGGGGTTTAAGTCACCACCAAAAGCCAGCAAACCATTGGGGTCGCTGAGTGCTTTATAGGGTGAGGGAAAGTTGAACGTTTCATCGAGTTCAGTTAAATAAATAGCCATAAGAAGTCGTTACCAACATTGGAGTCAGAGGAGTTTATGATGACCTGGTTAAGAAATATCGTAAAAGTATGGCTTGGGATCATACTGTTTTTACCACTTGTCGCCAACGCAGCCTATGAAAGAAATGTTGCCAAGCCAGTTAATGAAGTAGTTTACGGGAAGATTGACTCTGTCCGTTATATTACTCAACAAGAGGTTGTTCAATCGAAAAGTAACGGTTGGAAGACACTACTTGGTGCCACTATCGGTGGTTTAGTCGGTAATCAATTTGGTGGCGGTACGGGAAGAGAAGTCGCGACGGCAGTGGGTGCGCTTGCAGGTGCCGCAGTTGCTCAAAACCAAAGTAATTACCAATACACGGTTGAATATAAGTTAGTTGAGCTACTCATCAAAGTGAAGGGTGATAAGCTAATTAATGTCATCCAAGATGTTGATAAAAATATGTTATTTAGTCGAGGGGATGAAGTTCGTATCTTATATTTTGATGATGGAGTCAGGGTTGATATCACTTATTAACCCTAGGTTGTTTTAGCCTAACGAAGCTTAATCAGGCATGTACAGTCGGGCTGGCTTATCGTCAAATAAAGTCGAAATAGTTTGCTGTTTCGCCGTACTTCTTTCGCTCTTATTTACATCGCTGGCAATGCCTTTAATTCTGTATCTTTAGGCTGCTTGAGGATATTCATAAATTAGCGCCGATTTACTCTGGTTTTGTCGTGTTTTTTTGGGTAGTCTGAATTCACGAAGAATTGTTTAGCCCTCATAAAAAATCGTGTGTTGAGGGCACAAAGGATTATCAACTTTTAATGGAAAGCCTAACGTTACAACCTATCAATAAAATTCAAGGGGAAGTGAACCTTCCTGGCTCTAAAAGCGTTTCTAATCGAGCTCTTTTACTTGCTGCTCTTGCTAAAGGCAGAACTCGCCTTACTAATCTCCTCGACAGTGATGATATCCGTCATATGCTGAATGCGCTGACTAAACTAGGCGTTCAATACCAACTTTCCGAAGATAAAACAGAATGTCTCGTTGAAGGCCTTGGGCGTCCGTTTTCTGTCTCAGAGCCGGTAGAGTTATTTCTCGGCAATGCTGGCACTGCGATGCGACCATTAGCTGCGGCTCTTTGTCTTGGAGAAGGGGAGTATGTACTGACGGGCGAACCTCGTATGAAAGAGCGTCCAATTGGTCACCTTGTCACGGCACTGAAAGATGCTGGTGCGAACGTTGAGTACATGGAAAACGAGAACTTTCCGCCTCTCAAAATAATTGGTACTGGCCTAAAAGCAGGTACAGTTTCTATTGATGGGTCCATTTCAAGTCAGTTCTTGACCGCTTTCTTAATGTCTGCGCCATTGGCTGAAGGTGAAATTCGCATCAACATCGAAGGCGATTTGGTTTCTAAGCCTTATATCGATATCACCCTGCATATCATGAAGCAGTTTGGAGTCGATGTGATCAACAACGACTATCAAGAGTTTGTGATCCCAGCCGGTCAGCAATACATCGCTCCAGGTGATTTCTTGGTTGAAGGTGACGCGTCTTCTGCTTCTTACTTCTTGGCGGCGGCAGCCATCAAAGGTGGAGAAGTTAAAGTAACGGGTATCGGTAAAAACAGCATTCAAGGTGATATTCAATTTGCTGATGCGCTTGAAAAAATGGGTGCAGAAATTGAATGGGGTGATGACTACGTAATTTCACGTGTTGGTCAATTAAAAGGCATTGATATGGATTACAACCATATCCCTGATGCTGCAATGACCATCGCGACAACAGCGTTATTTGCCGAAGGCACTACCGCTATTCGTAACGTTTATAACTGGCGTGTAAAAGAAACAGACCGTTTGTCAGCTATGGCGACTGAGTTACGTAAAGTTGGTGCGGAAGTGGAAGAAGGGGAAGACTACATCATCGTCAAACCTGTTTCTCAGTTAAAGCATGCAGCGATTGATACTTACGATGATCATCGTATGGCGATGTGTTTTTCGCTGGTGGCACTTAGTGATACGCCTGTGACGATTAACGATCCAAAGTGTACGTCGAAAACGTTCCCTGACTACTTCGACAAACTTAAGGCTTTAAGTTGCTAAATATTCTGACCTAAAACAGGAAAGCCAGAGTGAATAACACTCTGGCTTTTTTGTTTCCCAATACTATTTAACCAGCGTAAATTCCTTAGAAAGGTGATGCGCTAAGTATTTGAACATATTGAATACTGCAGTCGTATTTGAAGTTGGTAAACCTTTGTCATCAAGGAAGTATTCACCTTTAAAAACTAAAACACCTTCTTTTTCTTCTACGCTTGTTGCTCGCATCCCCTCGATGTAATCATCGTGCTCTTGGATGATTTGGTTAGCGATCAAAAGA
Source organism: Vibrio sp. 1978 (assembly GCF_033344345.1). NCBI lineage: Bacteria > Pseudomonadati > Pseudomonadota > Gammaproteobacteria > Vibrionales > Vibrionaceae > Vibrio > Vibrio sp. 1978. The sequence goes on along the minus strand of NZ_JAWPOP010000003.1, from coordinate 331,690 downwards.
AGGTCGAACTCTTCGATAAACGTTCTATCAGACATATTCTTTCTACCATCCTATTCAGTTAAGAACGCTGAGTATACCTACAACTAAAATGGGTTTGCATGATTAATTCAGTCAATCGTTCAGTAAGACTAAACAGATCAATTTTTAGAGTATAAGCATGATGCGGAGGAAGATGGCAGAGCATTGAACCAAACTATTTTGTGATGGGTAACAAAATTTATTGCATTGGATTAGCGGATGCTAAGTTTGCCTGTTTAGATATGCCGCTCAATACCTTTCAGAACCCTGTCTCTTTGAAGTATAAAGACGATGAATTGTCAACCAATCGGATCTGAATTTCAAAAAAGCAGTTGATCTTCTTTTCATCTCGCACAATAGTAAAAAAAGAAGCAATGAAATAGAACATTATGCGGGTGGCCTTTAAACAAGGTTTCTACCCGCATTATTATGAAGGACGTTAGAGTCAGTTATGGGTAAATCACTCGTTATAGTGGAGTCACCAGCCAAGGCAAAGACGATAAATAAGTACCTTGGTAAAGACTTTATTGTTAAGTCTAGTGTTGGTCATGTGCGTGATCTGCCTACGGCCGGTCAAAGCACTGGTGAGAAAAAAGCCGCAGCCATCTCAACTAAAGGGATGAGTCCGGAAGAGAAAGCGCGCGTTAAAAAAGAGAAAGACCGCAAAGCGTTGATCAAAAAGATGGGGATTAACCCATATCATGACTGGGAAGCGAATTACCAAATCCTTCCAGGCAAAGAAAAAGTTGTCAACGAACTACAAAAACTCGCCAAAGACGCAGATTGCGTTTATCTCGCAACCGATTTGGACCGCGAAGGAGAAGCAATCGCATGGCACCTTCGTGAGATCATCGGTGGCGATGAAGAGCGATACAAACGTGTAGTTTTTAACGAAATTACGAAAAACGCGATCCAACAAGCTTTCCAGACACCTGGCGAGCTGAACATGGATGGTGTAAATGCCCAACAAGCACGTCGCTTCATGGACCGTGTCGTTGGTTTTATGGTTTCACCTTTACTTTGGAAAAAAGTGGCTCGTGGTTTATCTGCTGGTCGCGTGCAGTCTGTTGCGGTGAAACTGTTAGTTGAGCGCGAGCGTGAGATTAACGCGTTTGTACCAGAAGAATTCTGGGACATTCATGCGAATACGAAAACGAAAGACAAAGCGGACTTTAAACTGCTTGTTGCTCAGAAAGACGGTTCTGCGTTTAAGCCAGTTAATGAGGCAGAAACCAAAGCAGCGATGTCTGTACTTGAGAATGCAAGTTACGAAGTATGTAAGCGTGAAGACCGTCCTACAAAGAGCAAGCCTTCAGCACCTTACATCACCTCTACGCTTCAACAGGCAGCGAGTACACGTCTGGGCTACGGCGTGAAAAAGACCATGATGCTAGCTCAGCGCCTCTATGAGGCCGGTTACATCACTTACATGCGTACTGACTCGACTAACCTAAGTGCCGAGGCTGTGGACGCTGTACGTGACTTTATTGGTTCTGAGTTTGGTGATAAGTACCTGCCAGCGAAACCATTGACGTACGGTAGCAAAGAAGGGGCACAGGAAGCGCACGAAGCGATCCGTCCTTCAAATGTGGGTGTTAAGGCGGAAGACCTGCAAGGTGTCGATGCTGATGCGCACAAACTTTATGCTTTGATTTGGAATCAGTTTGTAGCGTGTCAAATGACGCCAGCAGAATACGATTCAACAACCATCAGCGTAAAAGCGGCAGAATACACGCTTAAAGCGAAAGGTCGTATCCTTAAATTTGACGGCTGGACTCGTGTACAGCGTCCAATGGGCAAAAACGAGGATACAATCCTTCCTGCGGTACAACTTGGCGATAAGCTAAGCTTAGAGTCACTTGACCCTAAACAGCACTTTACAAAGCCACCTGCGCGCTACACTGAAGCAGCACTGGTTAAAGAGCTAGAGAAACGAGGTATTGGTCGTCCGTCGACTTACGCATCGATCATTTCTACGATTCAAGATCGTGGCTACGTGAAAGTTGATCAGCGCCGTTTCTACGCTGAAAAAATGGGTGAAATTGTTACTGACCGCCTTGATGACAGCTTTAACGATTTGATGAACTACGACTTTACTGCGCGTATGGAACAGAAATTGGACCAAATCGCTGAAGGTGAAGTGAACTGGAAAGCTGTGTTAGACAACTTCTTTGCTGATTTTACTGGCGATCTTGAAAAAGCGGAGCTGGATGAGTCAGAAGGCGGTATGAAGTTAAACCACATCGTCATGACAGATATCGAGTGTCCGACGTGTAGCCGTCCAATGGGCATCCGTACTGCTTCAACAGGTGTGTTCTTAGGCTGTTCAGGTTACGCGTTACCACCAAAAGAGCGTTGTAAGACAACCATCAACTTGGGTGACGAAGAAGGTATTATTAACGTTCTAGAAGAAGACGTTGAAACCGCAGCTCTTCGTGCTAAAAAGCGTTGTCCGATCTGTGAAACAGCGATGGACGCATACCTGATTGATGACAAGCGTAAGATGCATGTTTGTGGTAATAACCCGAACTGTGAAGGCTACCTTGTTGAATACGGCGAGTTCAAAGTAAAAGGCTACGATGGTCCAGTTGTTGAATGTGACAAATGTGGCTCTGATATGGTGCTTAAGAACGGTCGCTTTGGTAAATACATGGATTGTACGAGCGAAACGTGCAAGAACACTCGTAAGATCTTGAAGAATGGCGAAGTCGCGCCCCCGAAAGAAGATCCTGTTCATTTCCCCGAGTTGCCATGTGAAAACTCAGATGCGTATTTCGTACTTCGTGATGGTGCTTCAGGTCTATTTATGGCGGCAAGCAACTTCCCGAAATCGCGCGAGACACGTGCTCCTTTGGTTGCTGAACTGGCACGTTTTGAAGAGCGTTTACCTGAGAAGTTCAAATACCTAGCGACCGCACCGCAAGAAGATCCTGATGGTCGTCCTGCAGTTGTACGCTTTAGTCGCAAAACAAAAGAGAACTACGTTCGTTCGGAAGAGAATGGCAAACCATCTGGTTGGACAGCGCTCTTTGTTGACGGTAAGTGGGAAGTCACTGATAAGCGTAAAAAAGCGAAAGCATAAAAACGTACGATCTAAGTAATGTAAAAAGGCAGCGATATCGCTGCCTTTTTTGCGTTTTGTTTTTGCGTAAAGGCCACTGTGTTGTTCGTATAGATCTTTGCTGCTTTGACTGAGTTTTGCTGACGCGAGAAGATCCCAGTATCAATATTTCGTAGTCGCTGATGTATTTTTTATGTAAAAAATATTCGTTGTAACTTTCATTTTGCATTCACATATTTGTTATACATTGGGCTAAAAAATCGGCGGTGTAGTGAATCCGTTCGTAAATTGTTTTCACAATGTAATCGTTTGCTTTTCCATGTGTGATCTAGATATCGTCTTGAGTACGCAAGAGCTGTATGGTACACAGAATGGCGTATTAAAAATTGTAATTTAGAACCCGCTTAGATAATTTATTACAAAAATTAGTGCAACTGTGTGCATTGTTTGCGTCAAAAAATAAGGAAAGAGTGGACGTTGCATACTGGAAGTGCCGTAGCTTTTTTATCCGTGTTGTAAGAGTTCACAGAAACTCAGAGACGGTTGCTAAATGTATTCGCTTGACTCCCCGAGTATGACTCATTCAAGCGAGTACCAAATCCAAGCTATAACGATATGGAGAACAACAAATGGCTGGTGTTTTGGGAATGATTCTTGCTGGCGGTGAAGGCTCTCGTTTGAGACCTTTAACGGAATCTCGCAGTAAACCTTCGGTACCGTTTGGTGGTAGTTATCGATTGATCGATTTTGCTCTAAACAATTTTGTTAATGCGGATCTGATGCGCATTTACGTCCTAACCCAATTTAAATCTCAATCTTTATTCCATCACTTAAAAAAGGGGTGGAACATCAACGGCATTACAGACCGCTTTATCGATCCTATTCCCGCTCAAATGCGTACTGGTAAACGTTGGTACGAAGGGACGGCGGACGCGATCTATCAAAACCTGCGTTTTATGGAGTTAGAGGAACCAGAGCAAGTTTGTATTTTTGGCTCTGACCATATCTATAAGATGGATATCAAACAAATGCTGAACTTCCACTCAGAAAAGCAGGCTTCTCTGACGGTATCTGCATTGCGCATGCCACTAAAAGAGGCGTCGCAATTTGGGGTTATCGAAGTGGATAGCGAAGGCCGTATGATTGGCTTTGAAGAAAAACCAGCAAATCCGAAGTCGATTCCTGGTGACCCTGATTACGCTTTAGTTTCAATGGGTAACTATGTTTTTGAAGCTCAGGTACTGTTCTCAGAGTTGGTCGAAGATGCGGATAATGAAGCTTCATCACATGATTTTGGAAAGGACATCATTCCAAAGATGTTCCCTAGAGGTGATGTGTTCGTGTATGACTTCAGTACCAACAAAATCAGTGGCGAAAAAGAAGAGGTGTACTGGCGTGATGTCGGAACTATTGATGCGTACTGGCAAGCGCATATGGATCTGCTAGAAAAAGATGCACCATTTTCGCTGTACAACCGTAAATGGCCATTGCATACCTACTACCCACCATTGCCACCTGCGACATTTACCGACTCTGATAATGGTCGTGTGCAGATAATCGATAGTTTAGTGTGTAATGGCAGCTATGTTAGAGGCTCAAGAATCGAAAAGTCGGTGCTTGGTTTTCGCAGTAATATTGCTTCTGCTTGCGATATCAGCGAATGTATACTTCTTGGTGACGTAAAAATTGGCGAAGGATGTGTTTTACGTCGTGTGATTGTCGACAAGGATGCCGATATTGCTCCTGGTACTCAGATTGGTGTGAATCTTCAAGAAGATAAAAAACACTTCCACGTGTCTGAGGAGGGCATTGTTGTTATTCCGAAAGGGGCTCGAGTTGGCTACTAACTACTTATCTATTCTGTTTGTAGCTTCTGAGGTTGAAGGCCTCATTAAAAGTGGTGGCTTGGCAGATGTTGCCAAGGCACTACCGGAAGCCCTTCAAAACCTACAGCAAGACGTAAGAATTACCATCCCTGCGTACAGCAGTATTGATAAACTCGCAGACGCAGAAGTTGTATTAGAAACAGAATTAACATCATGGCCGCATACGGAGTATCGAGTTTTGCGGCTCATGTTAGGTCAAAATCCTGTTTACCTGATTGATTGTCCGCCGTATTTCAATCGACCATCAATGTATGCGGAGAACAACCAAGCGTATACTGATAACGGCGAGCGCTTTGCGTTTTTTAGTGCAGCATGTCTCGACATGTTACCCAAGCTCGCCTTTCAACCTAATATCATACACGCGAACGATTGGCACACAGGTCTTGTTCCATTTTTGCTCAAGCACAGGTATGGCAATGATCCGTTTTTTGCTCATACTAAAAGCGTCATTTCAATTCACAATGCGGTCTTTAAAGGAGTATTTAGTTATGAAGACGTGCAGTGTTTGCCAGAGTTTCATTGTAGAAACGTTCCCGATGCTGCGGTGAGTGCAACACATATTACGATGCTTAAAGCTGGTGTAATGAATGCAGATAAGATAAACGCGGTTAGTCCTACGTACGCAGAGGAACTAAAAACAGAGCTTGGCAGTCACGGCATGGCTTGGGAGTTTCAGCAACGCGCGCAGGACTTAGTTGGTATTTTGAACGGTTGTGATTACAGCGCTTGGAATCCGGAAACTGATACCTACTTGCCGGTTAATTACTGCGCCGACCAGCAAAGTATGTCGCAAGGGAAGAAAGCTTGTAAAAAAGCATTACAACAACGACTAAATTTGCCCGAAAAAAATGTAGCTATGTTCGGTATGGTTTGTCGGTTGACCCAGCAGAAAGGCGTTCATTACTTGTTGCCTGCTTTGGCCGATTTTTTGAAGCACGATGTTCAGCTAGTTGTCGTTGGGACCGGAGACCCTGTTCTTGCAGCTCAGCTACGAGAGGTTGCCGCGCAGTTTTCTAGCAAATTTGCCTTTGTAGAAGCGTATGACAATGAACTTGCGCATATCGTTGAAGCTGGTTCTGATTTCTTCTTGATGCCTTCTGAGTTTGAACCATGTGGCTTAAACCAAATCTATAGTATGGCTTATGGGACATTACCGATAGTACGCGGTGTTGGTGGCTTAAAGGACAGCGTTAGCGATTATGATGTAAACCCATCTGAAGCAACGGGGTTTGTTTTTTTCGAACCGACACCGCAGGCATTGTTGTTAACGATGCTAAGGGCACTGTTGCTCTACGCTCAAAACGAGCCTGAAGTGAATAAAGTACAGTTGCACGCGATGCAACAAGACTTTTGTTGGCAAAAGGCCGCAGAATCTTATTTGCAGCTTTACCACTCAGCGTTAGTTTGACTTAAAATTGTAACGAAAGGCACCGAATGAGGTGCCTTTATTATCTTGAGTAAGGGGAGTGTGGTAGGATGGCTTTTTACTCAATAGCACGATCTTTTTGATACTCAATATGACCCAGCCGCTACTTTTTCATAAAACCTATTTGCACCCTACTAGTAATGAGTGGGTTGTATTTGTGCACGGTGCTGGTGGTAGCTCTTCTATCTGGTTCAAGCAAATTAAAGCTTACAAGCAACACTTTAACTTATTGCTGATCGATTTAAGAGGTCATGGAAAGTCAAATCAGTTACTTAAAGAGCTCATTGCTAGTCGTTATACCTTTACGGAAGTTACCCAAGATATTTTGAAAGTATTGGACCATTTAAAGATCCAATCCGCTCATTTTGTCGGTATGTCGCTTGGTACTATTATTGTTCGAAACCTTGCTGAATTGTCATCAGAGCGCGTACGTTCGATGGTGCTCGGCGGTGCTGTCACAAGGCTTAACACTCGTTCTCAGATATTAGTGAAATTAGGTAATTTTTGTAAGCATATCCTACCGTACATGTGGCTCTACAAACTGTTCGCTTATATTGTTATGCCTCAAAGAAGCCAACGAGAATCTCGCCACCTTTTTATTCGCGAAGCCAAGAAGCTTTGCCAAAAAGAATTTAAACGTTGGTTTATTCTTGCTGCTGATGTAAATCCGTTAATGAAATATTTTAAAGATCGAGAGTTACCCATTCCGACTCTCTACTTAATGGGCGACAGGGATTACATGTTTATTAAACCTGTCAAAGAAATGGTTGCAGCACATAAACTCAGCATTCTACGAGAAATCCCGAATTGTGGTCATGTATGCAATGTAGAGCGTCCAGAAGACTTCAATCAACACTCCATCGAGTTTATTAAACAGCAAGCTGTATGTGCTTAGAACTGAGTACATCCACTGAATAGGAGAGCCGCTATAGCTCTCCTAGTTGATATCCACATTGCCAACATGCACCAAATTGCCCTTCGTTTATTTCATGACATTTTGGGCATTGCCAATCTTGATACTCATGCCTATCGGATTGTTTTCGATATGTTTTTACTATTTCTTCAGCTTTCATCTTTTGTGCAGTGTCAAAAAGCCACACATAAGGATCGGTATCATCACCAAACGGCAGTTCTCCTTTTAAGCCGAAAATACCTTCTCCACGAACTTCACAGTAAATTTGTTCCACTTTAAGCAGCTCACATACAATGTGTGCTTCTGCTGGGTTTTTAGCGATAAATATTTTCATCAATACACCCACTTCACCAATTACGAGTTTTGCTGACTTGGTGTCGGCCTTACTTTATTCATAACCCATTTAGTGATGATTGGAAATAGTCCCAATAGCGCAAAAGACGCTAATACTGCGGGTGAAACAATGCCCGATAGGCTTTCAATTGTTGCTAATTGAGTACCTGCATTCAGATATACGGCTGTGCCTGGCAGCATACCTATTTGGCTAGTGAGATAAAATCTACCTATAGACATCGGTGTTAAGCCCATCAGTAAGTTGATTAGAAAGAAAGGGAATACAGGGATTAGACGCAAGGAAAATAGATAAAAAGCTCCGTCTTTTTCAACACCTTGATTAATTGCGTTGAGTTTATTTCCGAATTTGTTTTGTACCCAGTCACGCAATAAGTATCGGCTGCTCAAGAAGGCCAGTGTTGCCCCCATAGTGCTAGCGAAAGAAACAAGTAGCAAGCTTGTCCAAAAACCAAATAAGGCTGCACCAAGTAAGGTGACTACTGCCGCTCCTGGGATAGAAAAAGCGGTAATTGCAATGTAGGTAAAAAAGTAAATCGCAGCCGAGAATACAAAATTCTGATCGATGTATGTAGTTAGTGCTTCTTGTTGGGCTTTTGCATTCTCTAAGGTTAAATACTGGCCAAAGTTAATACCTAAAAAGACGATAGCCGCTAGTAGGATGAGACCTAATATCAGTTTCTTATTCATAATTTTGATTCCAATTTGGGATATATGTAATAAGACAGTAGGAAAACCGAAAAAATTTCACAAAAAAACCGCAGATTAGACTGCGGTTTTACAAGATAGTTTTTAGGCCGACTTTTATTGGAGGCCGTTCATCAACTCATCTCGGCGAGCTTGAGGTACCACACTCCAATGAGTGCCGTTGATAGCACCTTCTAGTGCCCATAGCAACTCAATGTTGACGGTTGCAGAGTGCGTATCTCTTATCGCTTTATAGGCGTTAAGCGCACCTTCCTCTTCAAGCTTCTCTACGGATTCGATGCCGGCTTTTTTTAGCATGCGCTCGGTAGCCAGTCGTAAGTTAGGCAAATCTTTCAAACGGTTAGGCTTTGTACTTGCTTGCTGTTCTTTCTCAAGCTTTGCCTTTTTCAATGATTGATTCGCTACTTCGATTAAGCGTTCGCTTGATTCCCATAAATCGCTGGAAATAGCGTAGTACTTTGTAACGACTGGGAAGCCACGTTTTTTATAAACGTAAGGCTTTAGCCCTTGTTTCTCGAAGTCAGATGAAGTTTTTTGGTCTGCTCTGATATGAAGCTGATTGTTTACCACTAGTGCAAACATTGTTTCATCAGCGAATAGTCCGAAGCCACCAAACATTGAGCGCGACTTGATATTACCAAGTGCCTCAAATAGCTTCATAGAGTCTTTGAGTATCGGTTTATCCATGTTTTGTTATCTCGGTGTAATTAATATTACGCCACCAAAAGTCAGGTCCGAGAGAGTAGCAAACATGCGTAAAAACAATGTCATTACAGAGTAAAGTCATTGCTTACACACTTGCCATCGGTAACCCCGCTACCTTCCATATCGTAATATGGTTCAGGCCGGAGGCTTTGCGTCCCACTCTTTCGAATGGTTTGCCCTGTGCGTGACACAATGAGCATACTTCTTATATTGAATTAACATCACGGTTTAGCGTTAAAAATGTGATTTTGGTTCAATAAAAATGATAGATTGAATGCTCTATTTTGCATATGGAAAGGTGCAAATTGGCCTTTGAAAAGGAGTTCTTAATATATATTACATTTATATAAAACAGGGAGTTAACGTTAGTCAATTGTTATTAGAGCGGTGTGAAGTATTAGAGAATGCTTAATTTTTCCAAAAAAATAAGCGCCCCTGTAGAGCGCTTATTTAACACGGTTAAATACAGTAAAATTTAGTTCATTTTTTTCACAGTATTTCGAATTACAAGCTCAGGTTGCATTTCGAAAATTCGTTTTTCGTGTTCTTTATCTTTGATACGCTCAAGTAGAATTTCGAATGCATTTTTACCAACACGACGTTTAGGTTGGTGGATAGTCGTTAGCGGTGGAGAGAAGTATTCTGCAAGCTCGATGTTGTCGTAGCCGATCACTGAAATATCTTCAGGAATTTTGATCCCGTTTTGTTGCAAGCGGCTCATTAGGCCTAGAGCCATTGTGTCGTTAAAACAGAATACCGCCGTCGGGCGCTTGTCCATTGCGGTAATTTTATCTGCAACTAATACGGCCGTATCACATTCAAAGTTACCTTCAAGGATCCAGTCTTCATTTACAGCTAGGTTCGCTTCGCTCATTGCGCGACGGAAACCTGCAATGCGCTCTTGGCAAGCAAGCTTTTCAAAATGACCGCTTAGACAAGCGATATCCGTATGGCCATTGTCAATCAGATGTTTGGTTGCAATGTAGCCACCTTCTTCTGAGTTATCCATGATCTTGTCTGCTTGTGAGCTCTCTGGGCCCCAATCCATGACCACTTTAGGAATGTCCGCATGACGGTCAAGCATCTCTTTTAGTTCTTCGGTTAAGTCAGAACACATCACTAGGATGCCATCAACGCGCTTTTCAGCCAGCATACGAATGTAATCGCGTTGTTTTTCGTAAATCCCGCCTGTGTTACATAAAATCAGAGTATAGCCTTGGCGGTAACAGTAGCTCTCAACGCCATCAATCACTTCTGAGAAAAATAGGTTAGTTGATTGAGTTACTAACATGCCAATCGTACGAGTTGAGTTGCATTTTAGGCTGCGTGCAACGGCACTTGGCGCGTAATTCAGCTCGTCAACGGCTTTCATTACTTTTTCTTGCGTTGCTTCTGCAACGAAACGCGTTTTATTGATAACGTGCGAAACTGTCGTAGTGGAAACGCCGGCTAAGCGAGCAACGTCTTTTATCGTGGCCATAAATGGTGTCCTGTATCGAGCTACTGAAATATGTCGTATTGGATGTACCTGATGCTCTAATGGTTTCACACCTAGCAATCTAAAATTGGCGCTAAGTGTCTCGGCAGCGGTTGATCCAAGTGCGACAAAAGGGTGCGTAGCAGCATCGGTCGATGAATTTTATCTTTTTTCTATCTGATGAGAAATTGCCATCAACCTGTTAAGAAAACACAAAAACCGCTATATTTCAGCGGTTTACATATAAATCATATTTAATCGTTTGCGCTCACATTTTAGCCCTATGTGGACTGACTAGCAATGTTTTCAGCAAGAGATTTGTGTATTTGAAGTCACATTTTGACTGCTAAATAACCAAGCGTCTTTGCGCTAAGTTAAGGCAAACGAATATTATACCCAAGTTACTTACAATTGGTCACTTTCAGGCATACAGGAAGCCCGATAGGCAGGCTCCCTAAAAATAGGCGGCAATTATTCACCAAGAAGGTAGGCGCTGTCTAGTTTACAAAATGCAACTAATAGTTTCGCGACACTCGAGTAAAATCCAAATTCGTCGAATTTTTTACATTTGTCTGAAAACTGAGGTAACCAAGACATCAATTGTTGCTGGATAAAGTCGTTTTGTTTAACGAAGGCTTCTTCCATGTGTTTTTCTTGTTCAAGCTCGTTTGAGCGGATAATCATGTTCCCGAGAAAGTCGAGCTCAACGGCTAAGTGATCCGCAGGTTCCTTTAGGTTTTCGTCTACTTGAACGCCAAATTCAGCCATCAACTTTTCCATTTCCTCAGCTGGCTTGTCATTCAGTAAACCTGATTCACCAATGTACATGGATGCGTAAGGAAGAGCGCCGTATTTTTCTGTCTTCAAAAACAGTTCACAAAAGTCAGCTGCAAGCTCTAGTTGTGCATCTTCACGATCTTGTAACCGATTCAATGCATCAACTAGGCTATCAACAGCTGGTTTCAGCGACTCATTTTCACCTAAACCTGCGAGAAAACTGCGAATTTCAACACTGTGATAGGCTTCCAATTCTTTCTCTGTTAGTTCTTTTGCGAACAAGCTCGAAAACCACCAGTAAATTTCAGCGCGTTTTTCATTAAAAGCTTTCACTTCTTGCATTTTGGGCTCCTGAATGATGCTTCAAGTCATGCATCACAAAGTCAATTAGGGATATCCCCTAAGTGTAATCAATTAAAATGAATAGCAGTAACTATAATTGTTATGTTTTATGGTCAAAAATGACCGTTTATTAATAGCAATGGGCAAGCTTGTTTTGAATCAATAAAAACGCTAAATCTTGCGTTTTAATGTATCTATGACTAGAAATGTTACTAGTTATGAATAGAATACGTCTTGGATAATAAGAAGACAGAAAAGTGGTGTAAATGAGCTATCACGTATTAGTCGTAGAAGATGATGTTGTAACTCGTAGTAAGCTTGCGGGATATTTCCAAAATGAGGGCTACCAAGTCAGCGAAGCAGAGAGTGGCGCAGAAATGCGTGAAGTTTTGCAAGCGGGCGATGTAGACCTGATCATGCTGGATATTAACCTGCCTGGTGAAGACGGCCTGATGCTTACTCGTGAGTTACGTAGCCAATCGGATATTGGTATCATATTAGTAACAGGACGCACGGATAGCATTGATAAAATCGTAGGCCTAGAAATGGGTGCTGACGATTATGTGACAAAACCTTTTGAACTGAGAGAGCTGTTAGTTCGCGTTAAAAACTTGCTGTGGCGTATTTCAGCAGCGCGCAGTGGCAGATCGAAAGCGAATGAAACCAGTGAAGAGCACATTGTGCGCTTTGGGGAGTGGACATTCGACATTCAACGTCGCGCACTTAGCCGCAACGGTGAGCCAGTAAAACTAACTAAAGCAGAGTATGAACTTTTGGTGGCATTATCGTCTTACCCTAACCAGGTGTTAAGTCGTGAGCGTATTTTGAACATGATCAGCCATCGAGTGGATGCGCCGAATGACCGCACCATTGATGTTCTTATTCGACGTATGCGCGCAAAAATGGAGTTCGATCCTAAGAACCCACAGATTTTTGTAACGGTACACGGCGAAGGCTATATGTTTGCTGGTGACTAGTTGGAACATAACTCAATCGTAAAAAGAAAAAGGAGAGCTTCGGCTCTCCTTTTTTGTGGCTTCAAGATAATACTAGTTTGCTTCAACCATTGGTGTTTGGCCGACAGTATCACGCAACCTTTGCCAAATACTGCCCAAGTACTCATGCCAATAAAGCTCTGTTTGTTCTAAGTAACGCGCTTTAGGTGAGTATTTATCCCAAGGTTGACTGATTTCGCTAATAGCTAAGAAGTTGGTCGGGGCTGGGATTGGTTTAATGCCTGCTGCGTTGAACTCATACAATGCACGGCTCATGTGACTCGCAGAAGTGACTAACACAATCTCCTTTTGTTGAACGAATGCAGCCGCTTGACGCGCCTCTTCCCACGTATCTTTCGCATCTTCTAATAAAATGATATCGGATTTCGCGACTCCCAACGCAAGGGCAACGTTCGCCATCATTCGCGCGTGGCTAATTTCAGATCCGCCAGCATAGCCGGATAAGATTAATTTCGCGCCTGGATACATTCTTAAAATACGAATGCCCTCAGTTAAGCGCATTAATGCTGCACGGCTTAACTGCGAGGTGGGTGGAATTTCGTCATCGATAACATGACCATTCCCTAAAACCATCACGTAGTCGATGGTGCCAGAAACTGGCAAAAAGGCTTTATGCTCTCGCTCTAACGGCATAAGAAGCTTGGTTGAAACAGGTTGGAAGGCAACAAGAAAAATGCCAACAAAAGAGAATAGAACAACGAAGCAGCCAGTTTTACGTTTTGTAGTAAAACTAATGAGAGCAAGACCCAACAAGCCTATCAGCAGCAATGCCGGAAGGGGCATAAGCATGGCTGACACTACTTTTTTCAGCTCAAACATACATAAATAGTCCGAAAAAACATCAATTGATAATAAAAATGAGGGTATCCCTCTTTATTCCTGCTTTCCTTGTGCCAGAATAGCGGCACAATCCGTTATGATAACTCAGCAGAAGTGACAGAAGACCGCAATTTCGACGATATCGCCCACAAATTTGCAAAAAATATTTACGGCTCCGATAAAGGGGAGATCCGCCAAATCATTGTGTGGGAAGATTTTCTACAGATTCTAAGTGAATTAGATGCTGACCAGCAACCCCTAGAAGTGTTAGACGCTGGTGGTGGTTTGGCACAAATGTCGCAAAAGCTTGCTAAGCTCGGACATCGAATCGCTTTATGTGATCTATCTTCGGAAATGCTGCAGTTGGCTAAGCAGGATATTGAAAAAAACGGTTTGCTTGAGCAGTATCGCCTGATTCATTCGCCTGTCCAATCCATCGGTGAACATATGGATGTACAGGTCGATCTGGTTATGTTCCACGCTGTGATGGAGTGGCTGGTTGATCCTAAGGCCGCACTTGAAACAGTTCTAGAACAAGTAAAACCGGGAGGCATCGCATCAGTCATGTTCTACAACCACCACGGTTTAGTCTATAAAAACGTGGTTTGTGGCAACATTCCTCATATATTAGACGGCATGCCTCACCGAAAAAGATTTAAACTACAGCCGCAAAAAGGCTTAAAACCTGAAGAAGTCTACCAGTGGATAGAAAATTCAGGTTTTAATATTTGTGGCAAATCTGGTATTCGCTCATTTAGTGATTACATAGGCAATATGGAATACATGGGTGATTACGAGTTTGAAGATGTGTTGGCGCTAGAAAAACAACTTTGTCGACAAGAGCCATACCTCTCATTAGGCCGCTACATTCATGTGTGGGCTAAAAAGAACGATAAACAGGAATAACAATGAGTGAGATGACTCTCAATGCTGCAGAGCAACCAATCGATGAGCTGGTTGGCTGGGTTAAGCAGCACGATTTCTCGTTGAACCTGACCACAGAGCGATTGGCATTTTTGATAGCCATTGCCGTACTGAGTAATGAAAGGTTCGATGAAGAACTGGGTGAAGGTGAACTGCATGATGCATTTGCCATCGTCACTCGACTATTTGATGAGACCGGCGAAGCCTCCGCTTTTCGTGCGAACAATGCGATCAACGAGATGGTTAAGCAGCGTCTTATGAGCCGTTTTGTCAGTGAGATTACTGACGGAGCGAGCATTTACCGCTTGTCGCCATTAGCGATAGGAATAACCGACTACTACGTGCGTCATCGTGAGTTCTCAAAACTGCGTCTATCTATCCAGCTATCCATGGTAGCGGATGAAATGGCGAAAGCGATTGAGGCAGCACAAAAAGGTGGCACACCGGGTCACTGGAAGAAAAACGTATACGGTGTTTTAAAATATTCTGTAGGCGAAATTTTCGATCAAATTGACCTCAACCAACGTGTTATGGATGAGCAGCAACAGTCAGTGAAACAACAGATTGCTGACCTGCTTAACAAAGACTGGCGTGAAGCGATCAACAACTGTGAAGCACTTCTGTCAGAAACATCAAGCACGTTGCGTGAACTTCAAGATACGCTGCAAGCCGCCAGTGATGAACTGCAAACTCAGATCCTCGATATTCAAGAAATTGTTTACGGTGACCCTGAGCTGGAGTTTATCGAAGAAGCCTTGTTTGGTCTGCAAATGAAGCTGGACCGAATCACAAGCTGGGGCCAGCAAGCTATCGACCTTTGGATTGGTTACGACCGACACGTGCACAAGTTTATCCGTACTGCAATCGATATGGATAAGAACCGTGCGTTTAGCTCGCGTCTGCGTCAATCCGTCAAAGATTACTTCGATGCGCCTTGGTATCTGACTTATGCAGATGCGGAGAGGCTTTCTGACCTTCGTGATGAGGCCCTAGTACTGCGTGATGACGAGGTCACGGGTCAAGTTCCGATGGAAGTAGAATACGAAGAGTTTCAACAAGTCAATGATGAGCTGTCTGAACGAATTGGTGACATGCTAAAAGCGCATAAAGATCAAGGCACACCAATCGATTTGAGTGTGGTACTGCGAGATTACCTTGCACAGCACCCTTACACTCATCATTTTGATTTAGCTCGCATTATCGTCGATCAAGCTGTACGTCTAGGGTATTCAGAATCGGATTACCAAGCGATTCAACCAGACTGGAAAGCAATCAACGAATTTGGGGCAAAGGTACAAGCGAATGTCATCGACCGATACTAATGAATACATGTCAGAAAATCTGGCAAAAGCAATTTCTAACCCTCTGTTCCCAGCGCTAGACAGCATGCTTCGAGCAGGGCGTCATATCTCAAGTGAAGATCTAGACAACCACGCGTTGTTGTCGGATTTCGAACTTGAGCTTTCTTCTTTCTACCAACGCTACAACACCGAATTGGTGAAAGCGCCAGAAGGTTTCTTCTACCTTCGTCCACGTTCAACATCTCTGATTGGCCGTAGTGTTCTTTCTGAACTGGATATGCTGGTGGGTAAGGTACTGTGTTTCCTTTACCTAAGCCCAGAGCGTCTTGCGCACGAAGGCATCTTCACTAACCAAGAGCTGTACGACGAACTGCTTGCTCTAGCAGATGAAAATAAGCTGATGAAGCTAGTGACGAACCGTGCTACCGGTTCTGACCTTGATAAAGAAAAGCTGTTTGAAAAAGTACGTACGTCACTTCGTCGTTTGCGTCGCCTAGGCATGATCATCAACATCGGTGAAACCGGTAAATTCAGCATCAGTGAAGCGGTATTCCGCTTTGGTGCCGATGTACGTATTGGCGATGACATGCGTGAAGCGCAGCTGCGTCTAATCCGTGATGGTGAAGCAGTAGTGCACACCAAAGAGCCAAGCCAAGGCAGCTTATTGTCTGAAGAAGATCAAGACGACCAAGCCCAAGAAGAAACAACAGAAGAGGGTGAAGCATGAGCATGATTGAACGCGGTAAATACCAATCGCTGACCATGGTCAACTGGAACGGCTTCTTTGCCCGTACGTTTGACATCGATGGTCTGGTCACCACGCTATCAGGTGGTAACGGTGCAGGTAAATCAACCACAATGGCGGCGTTCATCACCGTATTGATTCCTGACCAAACGCTGCTGCACTTCCGTAACACGACAGAAGCGGGCAGCAGCCAATCGTCTCGCGACAAAGGTTTGTACGGTAAGCTACAGCCGGGCGCATGTTATGCGGCGCTAGACGTGGTGAACTCACGTAACCAACGCCTATTGTTTGCAGTAAAACTACAGCAAGTTGCGGGTCGTGATAAGAAAGTAGACATCAAACCGTTTGTGATCCAAGGTCTTCCAAGCCATGTGAAACCAACGGATATCTTGGTTGAAAGCGTATCTGCGACTCAAGCTCGTGTACGTCAAATCAACGAAGTAAAAGAATCGATCGCGGAATTTGAAGGCGTTCAGTTCAAAGCGTTCTCTTCTATCGTGGATTACCACGCACAAATGTTTGAATTCGGTGTGATTCCGAAGAAACTGCGTAACTCTGGTGACCGTTCTAAATTCTACCGCCTGATCGAAGCATCGCTTTACGGTGGTATCTCAAGTGCGATTACCCGTTCGCTACGTGACTACCTTCTGCCACAAAACGGCGGCGTGAAGAAAGCGTTCCAAGATATGGAATCGGCGCTGCGTGAAAACCGCATGACGCTAGAAGCGATCAAAACCACGCAAGCAGACCGTGACTTGTTCAAACATTTGATTACAGAGTCGACCAACTACGTGGCAGCGGACTATATGCGCCATGCCAACGAGCGCCGTAAAAAACTAGAACAGACATTGTCTTTGCGTTCAGAGTTATTTGGTTCTCGCGAGACCTTGATTGAGCAAAACAATCTGCTTAACCGCGTTCAAGAAGAGCTGGAACTGCTGATCGAATCAGAATCTTCTTTAGAGCAAGACTACCAAGCGGCTTCTGATCACTTGCAACTGGTGCAAAACGCGCTGCGTCAGCAAGAGAAGATCGAACGCTACCAAGAAGATCTTGAAGAGCTGAGCGAGCGTCTTGAAGAACAAATGATGGTAGTGGAAGAAGCGCAAGAACGCGTGATGATGGCTGAAGAGCAAGCTACCGTTGCAGAAGAAGAGGTGGATAGCCTTAAGACGCAACTTGCTGATTACCAGCAAGCTCTTGACGTTCAGCAAACTCGCGCCCTTCAATATCAACAAGCAGTTCAAGCGCTGGAGAAAGCGAAGAAGCTACTTGGCGATGACAGCCTAACGGCGGAATCGGCTCAAGCGCTTGTCTCTGAGCTTAAGAGCAAAGAATCAGAAAACACCAATGCGTTGCTATCGGTTAAGCACAAGCTGGACATGTCTTCTGCAGCGGCAGAGCAGTTTGAAACCGCGCTTAAACTAGTACAAAGCATCGTTGGTCAAGTTGAGCGCAAAGACGCGTCTGAACATGCGAAAACCGCAATTGCGAAAGCGCGTGAGTCACAACAAATTGCACAAAACGAACAACAATGGCGAGCACAACACCGTGATCTCGAACGCAGCCTTAACCAGCAGCGTCAAGCACGTGAACTGGTTGCTGAATACAAAAAGCAATATCACGTTGAACTAACCGATGAGGTTACGTTTGAACAAGAACGTGAACGTCATGCGACGCAAATCGAATCACTAGAGATAGCTCAAGAAGAAGTTCGTGATCAGCGTGGTGAACAGCGCCGTCTAGAGCAAAACGCGGTGGCAGAAATCAGTAAGCTTGAAGCAATAGCACCAGCTTGGATTGCGGCGAACGATGCGCTAAAGAAACTGAGAGAGCAGAGCGGTGAAGAGCTTGAGGATCGCCATGCGGTAATGAACCACATGCAAGTTGTCCTTGAACAAGAAAGGGAGCTGTCTTTAGCTAAAGATAAGCTTGCTGAGCGCCGTAGCCAGCTAGACGCTGAGATTGAGCGTCTTGCTTCTCCTGGTGGTTCAAATGACCCTCGCCTGAAAGGTTTGGCAGATACGCTGGGCGGTGTATTGCTGTCTGAGATCTACGATGACATCACGATTTATGACGCGCCTTACTTCAGTGCGATGTACGGTCCGGCTCGTCACGCTATCGTTGTTTCTGACTTGTCAGGCATCGAAGAAAAACTGGTAGAGCTAGACGACTGTCCAGAAGACTTGTACATCATTGAAGGTGACATCGATGCCTTTGATGACAGCTCGTTCGATGCAGAAGAGTTAGAGGGCGCGGTTTGCGTTCGTATGAACGATCGCCAAATGCGTTACTCTCGCTTGCCTGAGATCCCATTGTTTGGCCGTGCGGCACGTGAGCAGCGTCTAGAGTTGCTGCGTAACGAACGAGAAGAAGTGGTAGAGAAACACGCGAAAGCGGCGTTTGATTCTCAGAAAATGCAGCGCTTGTACCAAGCGTTTAACCTATTTGTGTCTAACCACATTCAGGTTGCTTTTGACGCCGATCCAGAACAAGCACTGGCAACTATTCGTGATAAGCGTAACCAAATTGCTCGCGTGTTGGCGGATCTGGATGCGAAAGAGCAACAACAACGTTCTCAGCTTCAAACCAGCAAGCAAGCGTTGTCTTCTCTGGACAAGCTAGCGTCACACATGGTGCTTGTTGAAGATGAGTCATTGCAAGCGCGTTTTGATGAGCTAGAAGAGAAAATCGCTCAGCTTGCAGAGGCAAAAAACTTCTTAAACAACCATGCAAAAGCCGTCACGCAATTAGAGAATATTGCGTCTGCGCTTGATGCTGACCCAGAGCAATTCGATGCACTAGAAGCAGAATACAAAGCGGCAGACGAGCGGCTACAAGATCTTAAGAAGCAAATCTTTGCACTCTCGGATCTCGTTGAACGTCGTCACTACTTCGCTTACTCAGATTCAGTAGACCTACTGAACAAGAGTAGCGAACTGAGTGAGCAGCTAAAAGCTAAACTGGTTCAAGCTGAACAAATGCGTACTCGCTCTCGTGAAGAGTTGAAGCAATCGCAAGGTCAAATGAACCAATACAACCAAGTATTGGCTTCTCTGAAGAGTTCACACCAAGCGAAACTGGAAACGGTTCAAGAGTTCAAACAAGAGCTTCAAGAGTTTGGCGTGAACGCTGACGAAGGTGCAGAAGAGCGCGCAATGCGTCGTCGTGACGAATTGCACGAGCGTCTACACACGTCTCGCAGCCGTAAGAGCGAATACGAGCGCACGATCACCTCTACTGAACTCGAGATGAAAGGCTTGGCGAAACGTCTGAAGAAAGTTCAGAAAGAATACGTTGAGCTGCGTACCTTTGTTGTTGCAGCGAAAGCCGGCTGGTGTTCAGTACTTCGTTTGGCGCGTGAGAACGATGTTGAGCGTCGTCTACACAAGCGTGAACTGGCTTACATGTCAGCGGATGAACTGCGTTCGATGTCGGATAAATCACTGGGTGCGCTGCGTCTAGCGGTTGCGAACAATGACGACCTGCGTGATGCGCTGCGTCTATCAGAAGACAATGCACGTCCAGAGCGTAAAGTTCTGTTCTACATCGCGGTTTACCAACATCTTCGCGAGCGCATTCGTCAGGATATCATCCGTACTGATGATCCAGTTGAAGCGATCGAAGAGATGGAAGTTGAGCTAGCGCGTCTAACGGAAGAGCTAACCCAACGTGAAAACCGCTTAGCGATCAGCTCTGAGTCAGTAGCGAGCATCATTAAGAAGACGATTCAGCGTGAGCAAAATCGTATTCGTATGCTGAACCAAGGCCTGTCGAATATTTCGTTCGGTCAGGTGAAGGGCGTACGTCTGAACGTGAAGATCCGCGAAAGTCACGAAGTGCTACTGAGCGGCCTAGCGACACAGCAAGAGCAGCATAAAGACCTGTTTGAATCGACTCGCTTTACCTTCTCTGAAGCAATGGCGAAACTGTTCCAACGCGTGAACCCACACATCGATATGGGTCAACGTTCACCTCAAGTTCTGGGTGAAGAGCTACTGGATTACCGTAACTACCTAGAGCTAAGTGTAGAAGTGAACCGTGGTACAGATGGTTGGCTACAGGCTGAGTCTGGCGCGCTATCAACAGGTGAAGCGATCGGTACCGGTCAGTCAATCCTTCTTATGGTTGTTCAAAGCTGGGAAGAAGAGTCTCGTCGTCTACGCAGCAAAGACATTGTGCCTTGTCGTCTGCTCTTCTTGGATGAAGCCGCGCGTCTGGATGCGAAATCGATCGCGACATTGTTCGAATTGTGTGACCGTCTGGATATGCAGCTTCTCATCGCGGCACCTGAAAACATCAGCCCAGAGAAAGGTACGACCTACAAACTGGTGCGTAAGGTGTTTAAAGACCACGAGCACGTACACGTAGTTGGTCTGCGTGGTTTTGGTCAAACGGATAAGCCTAAGACTGAAGCGCAAGAGATGATTGAAGAGTTTGAATCGTAAACTCCGAATCTAATAAAACGCCCGCAATGAACGCGGGCGTTTTTGTATCTGTTTGCGAGGCAGGCTTCGAACTACATAAGATAAGCCGAGACTGTAGGACGGCAGTCTCGGCTTATTAGCGGAACTTAATGAGGAAGCGACGTTTATTCCTCTGGAATATCGTCCCTGACTTCGATCATTTCAGCAAGCTCTTCAAGTGCTTGGACAGAAAGCTCAGACAAGCGTTGTAGGTGTTGGTCTAAGCTCTCTTGTTCTTCAAGCTCTGGTTCATCATTGTTTGTTTGTTTTATTAGCATTTCCCAACCTCTCAAGTTGAGTAAGGGGAGCTCTCATCATACTCAAAAGGCAAAGTAGAAAAGAAACGATCTATGTTGATTTTGTTAGCTCGATCATTGATTCAACTTATATATGAGAAGGATGTGTTTAATAAGGAGAGCAACTGCAAGGTTTTTGGATGCGGGAACAAAAACGCCAGTAATCATGACAATTACTGGCGAGTAATAACGAACATTATGTCGGAGGGTTAGAACAACGGCTTCACACCGAACTGCTCTGCCGCGTAAGCGACGCGTTCAATCGGTTTTGGATACTCAGCAGGTGTGCCAAGGCTCTCTATGTGTTTCAAACGAGGAAGCAAGCCTGCACCATTAGCGATTTGGATTGCCAGACCAGGGCGAGCGTTAAGCTCTAAAACCATAGGTCCTTCATCTTTATCCAGCACCATATCCGTACCCATGTATCCCAAACCTGTCATTTCCCAGGCACTTGACGCAAGCTCCAGCAAGCGCTCCCAATGCGGTACTTGAAGGGTCGAAAGGTCTTTACCTGTATCAGGGTGATGAGTAACTGGATGATCGAACTGCACCGCTCTGACGGCTTTACCTGTCGCGATGTCAATGCCTACTCCTACGGCACCTTGGTGAAGGTTTGCTTTGCCGTCGGAAGCCGCTGTAGAACAGCGCATCATCGCCATAACTGGATAACCTTTAAATACGATGATCCGAACATCTGGTACGCCTTCATAACTGAAGCCATCAAAACAGTCATCAAACTTGATTAAGTTTTCAACCACAGCAACGTCATTTTTACCACCAAGAGAGAAAAGGCCAGCAAGCGCATTACTAATGTGACGCTCGACCTCATCCCTACCAATTGTAGAGCCGGAGGGTTTGGTATATACCCCGTTTTTGTGAGACGTAACAACCAGAATGCCTTTACCGCCACTACCTTGTGCAGGTTTGATTACAAAACCAGGCCAGTTCTCAACCATTTTGTGGATAGTCTTAACTTCAGCTTGGTTGTGAATGACACCGATCAGGGCAGGAACTGTTGCTCCTGCTGCCTGTGCAATAATTTTGGTCTTTAGCTTGTCATCGACAAGTGGGTATTTAGAACGATCATTGTAACGGCCAATATAGCTGTGGTTACGCTTGTTCATCCCCATAATGCCTTTATGGCGAAGCTTAGACGGCGAAGTAAAACTTTCGAACATCGTTTAGTCCTCCGCTAGTGGTTTGAAGCGTCGTAGCTCAGTGAGGCGGTAACCTGTGTAAGTACCTAGTAATAGAATACCGGCCAGAACAATCAACTGTAGACCAATGAAGTTAAAGGTTAAGTGTTGAATGTATGAGTTCGTCATTGCAAGGTAAACTAATACCGCTGTCAGCAATGAACCACCACCTTGCAGAGCAACTTCCTTCGCACCTTCTTCTTCCCATAGGATTGACATACGTTCAATCGTCCAAGACAAGATGATCATAGGGAAGAAGGTAATTGTTAGGCCTTCTGTTAAGCCCATTTTAAACGCAACAACGGTGAACACCGAGATGATCATAATAACGGTAATAATGACCGCAGATATCCTTGCTACCAGCAATAAGTTCAACCTAGACAAATAGCTTCGAATAATCAGGCCTGTACCTACAATTAGCAAGAAACCGACAATACCCGTTAATAGTTGAGTTTGAACAAAAGCAACGGCAATCAACACAGGCATGAAGGTACCGGATGTTTTCAGGCCGATAATCACACGCAAGAACACAACGATCAGAGCACCAATAGGGATGAGCATGATGGTTTTGAACATCGCTTGCTCTTCCAAAGGTAGGCTATGAATTGAAATATTCAGTAATCCATCTGCTTCTATTTTGTTGTTTGTAGCTTGTTGTGGTGTCATTTCTTGCTTAATCATCGAGAAATGCACTTGGCTATTTTTACCACCAACAAGGTCAAGTAAGGATACGTTTGATTCATCCCACACTAACAAGTTGGGTTTCACTGCTTTTTGTTCGGATTTTGGCGAAAACAGTACCCAATCTTTACCTGACCAAACCTGAACCATTGGTTGAATTGTTTGGCGTCGACGACCATCTTCTAGTTCGATAACACCGACGGTTTTGCTCTGTATACCTGCGGTAAGCAAAATATTATGCAGTGCATCAGTACGGCTGAAATCGTTCAGTAGTAGCGACGAGTTTTGGCTATCTGGGTCATTAAGCGCTTTGATAAGCTCACGAGTAAACGTCACATTATCGGCTGAGCGACTCATCGCACGTTCGATAAGGGCATTTGCCGCTGCTGCTTGTGGTGCTGATAGCGTTGGTGGCGTAATGTCTTCCGTTGGCGGTAAAGGAGTGACTTTAGCCTGAGGGTCTACTAAGAACTGGGCTTTGTAGTATATGGTTTGTGGCCCTTGAGCTTGGCGAATTGACCATTCTGCACGACGGCCTGAATCGTCATTGATGTAGGAAACGCCATAACCTGATGAGGAAGCAGATTCACCGATAAGTGTGTAACCACTTTGTGTATGAGGTGCTGCAAGTGACGCTTTTACTTCGTTGCCGTTAGCATTGAACTCAATACGAGCTTCTACATCCCACACCTGGCGAGTTTCGCCTGGCGTCCAAGGCACGCCGTAGTTTTCATGCCTGAAAACACTCAGAGCAATGCCCGCAATCACCAATAAGATGATAGAAAGGTAAAACGGTATTTTTGACGTCATAATCTACCTTATTATTTTTTATCTTCGTCCGTTTGGATATAGGTACGACTTACATCGACAAGTGCTATGTCGCGCATAAATTCTCTACCCAGTAAAATAGGATGGTTCATATGTGAGCGATCTGCCAACGTAAATTGCGCTTTTTCATGAATTTTTCCAACGCGCACCCAAAGTTCTACCACAGCGCGGCGTTCTAACTCTTCACTGGTAACCTGGCGGATTTTGACGTAGCGAATGACAGGAGCTTCGATCCAAGTACTTTTCTCTTCTTCGGATTTACTGGTGTCTGCTAAGTGGAATCGGACCCATTTTTTGCCATTTCTTTCGAACTCTTCAATATCAACGGCATTTAAAGACGACGTCGCGGCACCAGTGTCGATACGTGCATCAAAAGTTTGCTTAATCGACTCTACAGTGACCTTTTCGATAGAGCCAAGGACAATATCGTGAGTTGGGGTTGGTTCCACAGGAGCGGGAGATTGGACAATAATCGGCTCTTTCGGTTTTTTTACTTCTGCCATTGCTTCATCGCGAAATGTAAGAAGTTCAACCTGTAGTTTATCGACTTGTTCTTCAAGGCTGTCGATATAGTCCGATTGGTTGCTGAGCTGTAGCTCTAGGTTGGTAATGCGATTATTGACATTCGCTTCTGAATTTTGAATCGCCGCTAACGTTTCTTGGTGGTACTGTTCGCCTTTGGTTAGTGAGCATCCAGATAGTAAGGCGAAGGCAACAATCGGGGTCAATCGTAATAACATTGAAAACCTTGGGATTGGATTAAGTTGTTTATTTTTTAGGAGTTTAGCTTATATCGATAAAGCCTCACAAGTAAGAATGTTTCTCTATTACTTATTGTTTGAGGAATAGTGATGAAAAGCCAAAAATCAAGGACATAAAAGCGCATCCTTATTTAGAGCGTACTTATATTTTGACGTGACAAATGTATTCAAAAAACAAACTCGCTCATTACGAGGAAAGAGGGTAATGTCTTAACTCGTAAAATGAGTTAAGACAATGTCAGGAATCTCAGCGAATTATGATTTGCGAGCGACAAGAACCGCGCGGCGAGGGGCAGGGTAGCCTTCTACAGTCTTGCTTGGGTCGTTCGGATCTAAGTAGTCAGGTAGAGAGTTATGCGTCATCCAATCTGTGGTACGTTGTTCATCTACGGATGTGATGTTTTCATCAACGATACGAACATCTTCAAAACCGACCAATTCTAACCACACTTTTAGGGCTTTTGCTGAAGGGAAGAAATAGACATTACGCATTTGCGCGTAACGAGAAGTCGGGACCAGTACTGCATTCTCATCACCTTCAATAACGAGTGTTTCCAATACGAGTTCACCACCAGATACCAATTGATCTTTTAGTTGCACTAAATGATCGAGAGGCGAGCGGCGATGGTAAAGCACGCCCATGCTGAATACCGTATCGAACGCTTCTAACTTAGGTAGCTGTTCAATGCCCAATGGCAATAGGTGCGCACGTTGGTCATCGCCCATTAGTTTACGAATTGCTTCGAACTGAATCAGGAACAGGTGAGATGGATCGATACCGACAGTTAAGCGTGCACCTTCGCCTAGCATGCGCCACATGTGGTAGCCGTTACCACAACCTACATCGAGTACGCTTCGATTCTTTAATGGTGAAATATGCGGAAGCACGCGGTCCCATTTCCAATCACTGCGCCACTCAGTATCAATATGGATGCCGTGTACGTGGTATGGGCCTTTGCGCCAAGGATGGAATGTACGAAGTAAGCTTTCTAGCTTTTTAAGTTCCCCTTGAGGCATGGGCTCATTGTTTGAAATCGTGACAGAATCAACAATGTCGATGTTGTCCGGTCTACCCGCTGGGATTTTGTTCAGGGCTTTCAACCAGCGACCAAAGTCACCGTGCTCTGCATTTTGCCAATCCGTTAGCTGTTGTGGAAGCACATTAAGCCAAGGTTGAAGACGGGTGTCTTGGGCAATCAATTGGTAGAAATTTGCAAAGTTAAACATAGTTAGTTAATCGCTGAGTTGATGGGTATAAATTATTAACAAAAGCCGAAATCGGTATGGTTCAGGCTTTGTATGCATGGTCTATTTAATCGCGAACATGGAGCCGAAGTTAAAGCATTGGAACCAAACATCGTAGCTAGAAAAGCCAATTTTAGCGAAACGCTCTTTATGCTCTTTCTTTGAATCTGGGCGCATTACATTTTCTATCGCGCTGCGCTTTTGGCTGATTTCTAGTTCGCTATAACCATTCGCACGTTTAAAGTCGTGGTGAAGGTCAATTAACAGTTCGTTCGACACTTCATCTTCGAAGACGAATTTCTCAGATAGAATCAAAATGCCGCCCGGACGAAGGCCAGCGTAAATTTTTTCGAGCAAGGAGTAACGATCTTCTGGAGAGAGGAATTGCAAAGTGAAGTTCAACACCACCACTGACGCGTTTTCAATTTCGATATTGCGAATGTCTGCTTCTACTACATCCACAGGAGTGTCACTGCGGTAAGCGTTGACGTGAAGTTTACAACGCTCAACCATCGCCGGAGAGTTGTCCACTGCGATGATTTGGCAACCTTCTTGTTTGATATGGCGACGCATAGACAATGTTGCAGCACCCAAAGAACAGCCAAGGTCATAGATGTTTGAGTGAGGTTTTACAAAACGCTCTGCCAGCATACCGATTGCAGAAATGATATTGCTGTAACCCGGTACCGATCGTTGAATCATGTCAGGAAATACTTCCGCTACGCGTTCATCGAACGTGAAATCCCCAATTTTATCGATTGGAGCCGAAAAAATAGTATCTGGATTGCTCTTAGGGTTCATAACTAAGTCTCTGCATACAAGCCGCCTGAAAATGTCAGGCACCAAAAAAGGCGCGTATTTTATGGGAATTTCGCGCCTCTGTCATGTGTTGCGTTAGAACATCTGTAACTGCGAGTTACCATCGTCAGCTGGGAAAGGCGCTAACTCAGGGAGCGTGATACGCTTTTGTATGTCTTTATATAGGTTTGCAGCCAACTCTGGCGCAATTATATTGTCTGCAGTATGGATCATGACATATGGCTGCTTACCTTCGGCAATCCATTGTGGCAACTTGCTGAGCCATGGTTTAAAAAACTCGTAGTTTTGCTGTTCTTCTGGATGACCAATAAAGCGAATCAAAGGATGTGAAGCGGTAGCAATGGCGTGAACAGGGACTCGTGGTTTTTTCATTTGTGCATCAATAATCGCCTCATTGTCGGGCTTAGCGGCAAAGACTGGGCGGCTATCCATAATAATGCGGTCAATATTATTCTCTACTAACCATTGGTTAAGTGCTCGCTCTTCTTCGCCTTTGGAGAAAAATGCCATATGGCGAACCTCAACACCGAGAGGGAAGTTAGGTGGAAAGCTCGCACAGAACTTTTTCAGTCGAACAAGGTGTTCAGGACCAAATGCGGCTGGCAATTGAATTGTCCATTGGCCCACACGGTCATGCAAAGGCTCCATGACTTTCATGAAGTCTCTCAGTTGTTCGCTGCAACCTCTTAGCATTTGCTCATGAGTGATGGCTTTAGGAAGTTTGAAAGTAAAGCGAAAATCATCGTGGGTTGCGGCTCTCCAGTTTTGCACTGTATTGAGCGTCGGTGTGGCATAAAATGTCGTGTTGCCTTCCACGGTATGAAACACTTGCGCATACCTTTCTAAACGTTCAGCGGGCTTTGTCCCGCTGCCGTAAAAACTTTGTTGCCATTGGTTGTGTGACCACATTGTCAATCCAAGTCGAAGAGGTAAGTTATCCATTATTCTTTACTGCTTGCTACTCGTGTGAATACTTTACGAGAGTTTTGCTGAAATAGGTAATTTCACGCTATAATCCTCCCCAATTTTTTCGCTTTGGTGCGCTTTTGAACATTTGTTGTACTAAAAAGCACCAGTGAATGATAAAACACACGTAATTGTATGTTGAGTAGTCGATTTTCGTGGACATTCAGCGTATAACTGAATCTTTACTCTGCTTAGCAATGAGGCTGACAGAGCGTAGTTAACAACATTTGAGAGATTGGGAATTTCATTATGCGTACCCATTACTGTGGTCACCTGAACAAGTCCCTTGCAGGACAAACTGTAGAACTTTGCGGCTGGGTTAACCGTCGTCGTGATTTAGGCGGTCTTATTTTTATTGATATGCGAGATCGCGAAGGTATCGTTCAGGTAGTTGTTGATCCAGATATGGCGGATGCGTATGAAGTGGCGAACACACTTCGTAATGAATTCTGTATCAAACTAACGGGTGAAGTGCGCGTTCGCCCAGAGAGCCAAGCAAACAAAGACATGGCAACAGGTGAAGTCGAGATCCTTGCGAAAGGTCTTGAAATCATCAACCGTTCTGATGTTCTGCCTCTAGATTTCAACCAAAAGAACTCTGAAGAGCAACGCCTGAAGTACCGTTACCTAGATCTACGTCGTCCTGAAATGAGCGACCGCATCAAGCTACGTGCTAAAGCGTCTAGCTTTGTTCGTCGTTTCCTAGATGACAACGGCTTCCTAGACATCGAAACGCCAGTACTAACAAAAGCGACACCAGAAGGCGCTCGTGACTACCTAGTACCTAGCCGTGTTCACAAAGGTAGCTTCTACGCGCTTCCTCAGTCTCCACAGCTATTCAAACAGCTTCTAATGATGTCTGGTTTTGACCGTTACTACCAAATCGTTAAGTGTTTCCGTGATGAAGACTTGCGTGCTGACCGTCAACCAGAATTCACTCAGATCGATATCGAAACGTCATTCATGACGGCTGACCAAGTTCGTGCAACGACTGAGAAAATGGTTCGTGAAATGTGGCAAGAGCTACTAAACGTTGACCTAGGTGAATTCCCAGTAATGCCGTTCAGCGAAGCGATTCGTCGTTTCGGTTCGGACAAGCCAGACCTACGTAACCCACTGGAACTAGTAGACGTTGCTGACCTAGTGAAAGACGTTGAGTTCAAAGTATTCTCAGGTCCAGCAAACGACGAAAAAGGCCGCGTTGCCGTTATTCGCGTTCCAGGTGGTGCTTCTCTGACTCGTAAGCAAATTGATGGCTACGGTGAATTCGTTGGCATCTACGGTGCGAAAGGTCTAGCTTGGATGAAGGTTAACGACCGTGCAGCGGGCATGGAAGGTATCCAATCTCCAGTCGCTAAGTTCCTAAATGAAGACGTGATCAACGGCATTCTAGATCGTACTCAAGCGGAATCTGGTGACATTATCCTATTTGGCGCTGATAAAGCGGGCATCGTTGCAGAAGCAATGGGTGCGCTACGTTTGAAACTAGGTAAAGACCTAGAGCTAACGGATGAGTCTGCATGGGCTCCACTATGGGTTGTTGACTTCCCAATGTTCGAAGAAGATGACGAAGGCAACCTACACGCGATGCACCACCCATTCACATCGCCTCTAGGTGTGACTGCAGAAGAGCTAAAAGCAAACCCAGCTGCGGCAAATTCTAACGCTTACGATATGGTTCTAAATGGCTACGAAGTGGGCGGCGGCTCTGTTCGTATCCACAACGCAGATATGCAAGAAGCCGTATTTGATATTCTAGGCATCACACCTGAAGAGCAACAGCTTAAGTTCGGCTTCCTGCTTGATGCGCTGAAATTCGGTACGCCTCCACATGCTGGTCTTGCATTTGGTCTAGACCGTCTAGTAATGCTGCTATGTGGTACAGAGAACATCCGTGATGTTATCGCGTTCCCTAAAACAACAGCAGCGGCGTGTCTACTAACAGACGCACCAAGTATTGCGAACCCAGCAGCGCTAGAAGAGCTAGCAATCGCAGTAACTGCAGCGAAAGAAAAAGACGCAGAATAAGCGCACAACATTTGAAGAAAACTCCCGCAACTGCGGGAGTTTTTGTTTAAATAAACCCAAGAAACTTCCAAAGCAATTTCCCAAGCAACGCTTTTAGAACATGTTTTGTTATTAAGCGTCAAAATACATTAAAAGGTGAATTATGGCTGGTCATAGTAAATGGGCGAATATTCGTCACCGTAAAGCAGCGCAAGATGCGAAGCGCGGCAAAATCTTTACTAAATTAATTCGTGAAATCGTTGTTGCGGCAAAAGAGGGGGGCGGTGAGCTAGAAAATAACCCACGTTTGCGAGCAGCAATTGATAAAGCACTGTCTAACAACATGACACGTGACACTGTCAACCGCGCTGTCAGCCGAGGTGCTGGTGGTGAAGGCGACGACAACATGGAAACCGTGATCTATGAAGGTTATGGTCCAGGTGGTACGGCGGTCATGGTCGAATGTATGACGGATAACCGAAATCGTACGGTATCTGGCGTACGTCATGCATTCTCAAAGTCAGGCGGTAATCTGGGGACGGATGGTAGCGTCAACTATCTTTTCGACAAGAAAGGCGTGATTTCATATGGCCCAGGTTTAGATGAAGATGGGGTAATGGAAGTAGCATTAGAAAGTGGTGCTGATGACATTGAAACGGCAGAAGATGGCTCGATTGATGTCTACACGGCCCCAGGCGATTTTGGACTCGTAAAAGATGCTCTTGATGCCGCAGGGTTTGAGGCAGAGAACGCTGAGGTGTCGCTGATCCCATCTACGAAAGCAGATTTGGACGCGGATACTGCGCCAAAACTACTTCGTTTGATTGACGCTTTGGAAGATCTGGACGACGTTCAAGAGGTTTATCACAATGGTGATATCTCTGACGACGTTGCGGCTACGCTAGATTAAACTCAAGGTGTCGGGAGCGGTATTTGCTCCGAAGTTAGCAAGTAATAATAAAAAGACTGAGGCCGAATTAGGCCTCATTTTTAGGAACATTCATGTCAATTATTTTGGGCATTGACCCAGGTTCGCGCATTACCGGCTATGGGGTCATTCGTCAAAATGGACGCCACTTGCAATACCTTGGTAGTGGCTGCATTCGTACTTCAGAAAAAGAACTTCCGGGTCGGCTTAAACAGATTTATGCAGGCGTCACGGAAATCATTACCCAGTTTCAACCGGACGTTTTCGCGATCGAGCAAGTGTTTATGGCCAAAAACGCGGATTCAGCGCTAAAACTTGGCCAAGCTCGTGGCAGTGCAATTGTTGCTGCGGTGAATGCGGAGTTGCCGGTATTTGAATACGCGGCTCGTCTTATTAAGCAAGCTGTCGTCGGCACTGGTGGCGCGGACAAAGCGCAAGTTCAGCATATGGTTCAGCAGATGCTTAAATTGCCCGCCAAGCCTCAAGCAGATGCAGCCGATGCTTTAGGTGTGGCGATTTGTCATGCCAATACTAACAAGACTCTCGTTGCGTTAGCGGGCAAAGCAACCAGTGCCAGAAAAGGGCGCTACCGTTAAAATTAACTGGATGTCTATCCAGTTCTTTATTATCCTGTCGCAAATTCATTTCCAAAGAGTATTTATAGTGATTGGACGTCTTCGTGGCATACTGATTGAAAAACAACCACCTGAAGTATTAATTGAAGTTAATGGCATTGGCTATGAAGTCCAGATGCCAATGAGCTGTTTTTACGAACTGCCAAATGTTGGCGAAGAAGCCATTATTTATACTCACTTTGTTGTCCGTGAAGATGCGCAATTGCTATACGGTTTCAACACAGTAAAAGAACGAGCACTTTTCCGTGAAGTGATCAAAGCCAATGGCGTTGGTCCTAAACTCGGTCTTGGTATTCTCTCTGGTATGACAGCAACGCAATTTGTTACTTGTGTGGAACATGAAGACGTTTCTACGCTGGTTAAGCTTCCAGGCGTTGGCAAGAAAACCGCAGAGCGATTGGTTGTTGAAATGAAAGACCGCTTGAAAGGGTGGGGCGCTGGCGATCTATTTACACCATTTACGGATGCTGCTCCTGCGGATTCTAGTGCGACATCCAACAACGCGGAAGAAGAGGCAATCAGTGCGCTTCTAGCTCTAGGTTACAAGCCGACTCAAGCGTCGAAAGTGGTATCTCAGATCGCTAAACCGGACATGAGCAGTGAGCAAATGATCCGTGAAGCTCTAAAATCAATGGTGTAACGCTGGTTGCACAGTGAACATTTGTTCAAGATAACTCATTCTCTAAGGTTAATGCCAATCGCTTAACGATGTTTTTTGTGTCATTCCAGCGAGCCTGGCGAGACTGGGAATCTAATAGCAGCACGCTGAGCGGTTAATGAAACAATTTGACCATAAATCGCTCGGATAGAAGATCCTGTATCACGCTCCTTCGTCGCTGTACAGGATGACGAGATATAGAAATATGCCACTTGCTGTTAAACGAGCGGCATTATTCTCTCAGGTAACCATTTTTCAAGGTAAAAAGATGATTGAAGCCGATCGTTTAATCGCGCCAGAAAACCCTGCCTTTCGTGATGAAGATGTCATTGATCGTGCTATTCGGCCAAAAAAATTAGCGGATTACCAAGGTCAGGACCATGTCCGTGACCAAATGGAGATCTTCATTAAAGCTGCTCAGTTACGTAGCGAAGCACTTGATCACCTTTTGATTTTTGGTCCCCCAGGTTTGGGTAAAACCACACTTGCGAACATCGTTGCCAATGAAATGGAAGTGAACATTCGTACTACTTCAGGCCCTGTACTTGAGAAAGCAGGCGATTTGGCCGCGCTGTTAACCAACCTCGAAGAAAACGATGTGTTGTTCATCGATGAGATCCACCGCTTGAGCCCGATGGTTGAAGAGGTGCTGTATCCGGCGATGGAAGATTATCAACTGGATATTATGATCGGTGAAGGTCCGGCCGCTCGTTCTATTAAGATCGATTTACCACCATTTACGTTAATTGGTGCTACGACCCGAGCGGGCTCTTTAACGTCACCATTGCGCGACCGCTTTGGTATTACTCAGCGCCTTGAGTTTTATAAGATAAAAGACCTCCAAGATATCGTGCAGCGAAGCGCGGATTGTTTAGGTTTATCAATGGAACCTGAAGGTGCATTGGAAGTGGCAAGACGTGCGCGTGGCACACCACGTATTGCTAACCGTTTGCTACGCCGTGTTCGTGATTATGCGGAAGTAAAAGGCAATGGTCACATTTGTGCCGATGTTGCCGATAAGGCGTTGAATATGCTTGATGTGGACGCCGAAGGCTTCGATTACATGGACCGTAAGCTACTACTCGCGATTATGGAAAAATTTGGTGGTGGTCCGGTCGGGCTCGACAATATGGCAGCGGCGATAGGTGAAGAAAAGGACACTATTGAAGACGTTCTTGAGCCTTATCTTATTCAGCAAGGTTATTTACAACGCACTCCGCGTGGAAGAATCGCGACAGATCGTGCGTATTTGCATTTCGGAATTGAAAAATAAGATTCCCTCGCTGGGCCTTGGTTGCCCAGCGCTTCATTAAAGTTGACCAAACTCACATTTTTTGATTTTTTTCTCATACTGGTTTAGTAAGTAAAAAGCATTGATTGTTAACTCGATGTTTGCTTGCAACTGGTTAATTTCTCTCCTGATTACTCTCTCTTAACATCCGTATCCAATACTGGTTGATCTAGATCAATGTGATGGATTTTTGTGCAAATTCCGCGCATAAACATTGATGTATATCAAAGCGCGTTACGGCTATAAACCTTTTGAAACAATCTGTTTTTACAAGTAATATTAGTCCCAGCTATATTAGCTGATGCTTAACAATTAACTAACCAATGAAGCACATTTTTGCAACAATGAGTTGTGATAATTCAACATTTTTCAAGTGTAAATAACACCTGAATATGGATTGCAATATGTAGAGAGTGTCATTCAGCCGACACATAGGAGTTACCATGATTGACGTAGTTGATCTATCGCGGTTGCAGTTTGCACTGACAGCGATGTATCACTTCCTATTCGTACCATTGACCCTTGGTATGGCCTTCCTTCTGGCCATTATGGAATCGATGTACGTAATGACGAACAAGCAAATCTATAAGGACATGACCAAGTTCTGGGGTAAGCTATTCGGTATTAACTTTGCACTTGGTGTGGCGACAGGCCTTACCATGGAGTTCCAGTTTGGTACGAACTGGTCTTACTACTCCCACTATGTAGGTGATATCTTCGGTGCACCGCTAGCGATCGAAGCACTTGTCGCATTCTTCCTGGAGTCAACTTTTGTTGGTCTATTCTTCTTCGGGTGGGATCGTCTATCTAAACGCCAACACTTAGCGGTTACCTGGCTTGTGGCACTAGGCTCTAACTTCTCTGCTCTTTGGATTCTTATCGCAAACGGCTGGATGCAAAACCCAGTAGGCGCAGATTTCAACTTCGAAACCATGCGAATGGAAATGGTGAGCTTCTCTGAGGTTGTACTAAACCCAGTTGCTCAGGTTAAGTTCGTGCATACGGTTGCTTCTGGTTACACTTGTGGCGCAATGTTTATTCTAGGCATCAGTTCATACTACCTATTAAAAGGTCGTGACATTGCGTTTGCTCGTCGTTCGTTTGCTATTGCTGCTTCTTTCGGTATTGCAGCTATCTTATCTACCATCGTTCTTGGTGACGAATCTGGCTACGAGCTTGGTGAAGTTCAAAAAGTGAAACTCGCTGCAATTGAAGCAGAGTGGCACACTGAACCTGCACCTGCCGCATTTACGTTATTTGGTGTTCCTAACCAGGAAACGATGCATACCGATTACGCAATTAAGATCCCTTACGTAATGGGTATTATCGCGACACGCTCTTTTGATGAGCAAGTAACAGGTCTTCGTGATTTACGTGATGAACACGTCGATCGTATTCGTGACGGCATGTACGCTTATGAACTTCTAGAGAAGCTTCGTGCGGGTGATAAGTCAGAAGAAAACATGACTGCGTTTGATGAAGTGAAAGGTGACCTAGGTTACGGTCTACTTCTAAAACGCTACACAGACAATGTTGTTGATGCAACAGAAGAGCAAATCCAAGCTGCTGCGGACGACTCAATCCCAACAGTATGGCCGCTATTCTGGTCATTCCGTATCATGGTTGCTTGTGGCTTCATCATGTTGTTTGTCTTTGGTGCGGCATTTATCCAAACGTGTCGTCAGAAGATTGAACAGAAACAATGGATTCTAAAAGCTGCACTATTTAGCATTCCACTACCTTGGATTGCAATTGAAGCGGGTTGGTTCGTCGCTGAGTACGGCCGTCAACCTTGGGCTGTAGGTGAAATTTTACCAGTGCATGTTGCAGCTTCTGCACTAACTGCAGGTGAAATCTGGACTTCACTCTTCGCAATTCTGGCGCTATACACGGTATTCCTGATTGCAGAAGTTTACCTAATGTTGAAATTCGCTCGTAAAGGCCCAAGTAGCCTGAAAACGGGTCGCTACCACTTCGAGCAAAATGCTGACTCTGTTGAAGACAAAGTTAGTCGCCAAGTAGAAGCGTAAGGTAAGGAGATAACAAGATGTTTGATTACGAAATCTTGCGACTCATCTGGTGGGTACTAATCGGTGTTCTACTAGTTGGTTTTGCAGTAACAGACGGCTTCGATATGGGTGTAGGCGCGCTTGTACCTATTATCGGTAAAAACGACACGCAACGCCGTGTCATGATTAACTCAATTGCTCCTCACTGGGATGGTAACCAAGTTTGGCTTATCACTGCTGGTGGTGCACTGTTCGCAGCTTGGCCTTTGGTTTACGCAACGTCATTTTCAGGCTTCTACTTAGCGATGATTTTGACACTAGCAGCGCTATGGCTTCGTCCTCTGGGCCTAGACTACCGCTCTAAAATCGAAGATCCAAAATGGCGCAATACCTGGGATATCTGTATCTCAATCAGTGGTTTTGTTCCGCCAATCATCTTTGGTGTGGCGTTTGGTAACCTTCTACAAGGTGTACCATTCCAATTGAGCGAGTTCTTGATGCCAACATACCATGGCTCACTCTTTGGTCTACTAAACCCATTTGCACTGTTGTGTGGTCTAGTAAGCTTGTTCATGATTTTGATGCAAGGTTCTACTTGGCTACAAATGAAAACAACAGGCGAAGTGCATGTGCGTGCGCGCAATGTTGCTCAGTTGGCTGGTTTACTGACGGTTGCTGCGTTTGTAGCGGCTGGTTTCTGGATCCAAAATATCGATGGCTACGTCATTGTTGGCGGTATCGACACTAACGCTGCTTCTAACCCTCTAAACAAAGAGGTTATCCGTGAAGCTGGTGCGTGGATGAAGAACTTTGAAAACTACCCACTATTATGGGCTGCTCCTGTATTAGGTGTTGCAATGCCGCTTCTCGCTGTATTGGCATCTCGTCTTGAAAAATGTGCGATTTCGTTCATTACTTCAAGCTTGGGTGTTGCTGGTGTTATCTTTACTGCAGGTTTTGCGATGTTCCCATTCATCATGCCTTCAGACTTAATGCCAAGCCACAGCTTAACAATGTGGGATGCAACGTCATCTGAGCTGACTCTGAACCTAATGACAGGCGTTGCGTTTGTTATGGTGCCAATCATCCTTGGTTACACATCTTGGACTTACTACAAGATGTTTGGTCGCCTTGATGACCAGTACATTGAAGACAACAAAAACTCACTTTACTAAGGAGCATTTACTATGTGGTATTTCGCATGGATTCTAGGTGTACTACTTGCTTGTGCATTCGGTATCATCAACGCTCTTTGGCTAGAGCACTCAGAAATGATGGATAAAGACAGTGAGTAACCTCGCTGATAAGGTAGCGAAACTTCACGCACCAATGGATAAGACTCTGCTACGAGTCTTATCTCTCATCCTTGGCTTTATGCACGTAGGATTGGTGATGTGGGACCCTGAAGCTTACCATCAAGCAATTGGTGGTTTTAACTCAATCATCGCACCAGCACTGATTTGGTCTGTATGTTCAAGCATGGTGTATGGGGTGGGCTTCAAGCCAAGAAACTGGTACTGGCAAGTTTTGTTTAGTCCTTATTTCTCGTTAGCTATCTTAATTTATCTAACGGCACTTTATTTCATTTAGGCTGAAATATGCTGTAATAAAGTCGGTTACTAAATTATCGAATAAAAGCTAGGTATCTCGCCTAGCTTTTATTTTTTCTACAAATTTCAAAAATATTTCCTTAGCTCGGTACCAATTGCTGTCGCTTCAGTTATAGTAATTACTTTAAAGAATTGAATATATTGGTACTCCCTTGCAAGGCACATCAAATCTCTTTCACTGGCCGATCACCGTGTACTATGAAGACACTGATGCGGGCGGTGTTGTATATCATTCTAATTATCTAAAATTCTTTGAGCGCGCACGGACAGAGATGTTACGTGCTAAAGGCATTTCTCAACATGTGTTACTGGAACAAAATATCGGCTTTGTTGTCCGACACATGGATATCGATTTCAACCAAGGGGCTAGGCTGGACGAGCATCTGACAGTCGTAACCCGAGTGTCAGAAATAAAACGTGCTTCTCTGCAATTCTGTCAAGAGTTGGTCAATGATCAAGGCAAGATATTGTGCAAGGCCTCGGTTAAGGTAGCATGTATCGATAATAAGAAAATGAAACCAATAGCTATTCCAACCTTTATAAATTCGGAGCTAACAAATAGTGACTGCTGATATTTCCATTTTAGATCTCTTTCTTCAGGCCAGTCTGTTGGTAAAGCTTGTGATGCTGACGTTGCTTGGCATGTCAATTGTGTCATGGGCAATGATCATCAAGCGCAGCAAAGTGCTTTCTCAAGCGTCAAAAAATGCAGAGCAGTTTGAAGACAAATTTTGGTCGGGTACTGATCTTTCTCAGCTTTACCAAAAAGTAAAAGCGCGTAAAGACGAAATTGAAGGCACAGAAGAAATCTTCTACGCAGGTTTTACAGAGTTTGCTCGCCTACGTAAGAGCAACGCAAATTCACCAGCTTACATCATGGAAGGCACTGGCCGCGCAATGCGCGTTGCTGTTTCTCGTGAAGTTGATGAGCTAGAAACAAGCTTACCGTTTTTGGCAACAGTCGGTTCTATAAGCCCTTATATCGGCCTATTTGGTACCGTTTGGGGCATCATGCACGCCTTTATTGCGCTGGGTGAAGTAAAGCAAGCTACGTTGTCTATGGTTGCACCGGGTATCGCCGAGGCACTTATCGCGACAGCGATGGGTCTATTTGCGGCTATTCCGGCAGTAATGGCGTACAACCGCCTAAGCAATAAAGTGAGTAAACTAGAGCACACTTACGCAACATTTTCTGAAGAATTCCACAGCATCCTTCATCGTCAAGCGATGGCTGGCCGAGACAGCGCGGATAAGGAATAAAGCATGGCGGGTTATCAACCTAAAAAGCGAAAAATGACAGCGGAGATCAACGTTGTTCCGTATATCGACGTAATGCTCGTACTGTTGATCATTTTTATGGCGACCGCTCCATTTGTGACTCAAGGCGTCGACGTTGATCTTCCGAAAACATCGACTGCAGAATCTATGCAAGACCTTGCTGGCGAGACTGACAGTAGCTTTATTATCATCGAAATTGATAGCGAGGGTAATTTAGGCCTAAGCGTCAATGATGAAGAAGTTCAGCGAGGTTTGTCGTTGCAAGATGTTATTGTGCGAGTGAAAGCGGAGCGAGAGGTTAAGCCGGATTCACCAGTTGCGGTAGGTGGCGACGCGGCAACACCATATGCCGATGTTGTTCTATTGCTGGATGAACTAAGTCGAGCTGGTATCCCTAAGGTAGGTCTAATGACCGATATCAGGGAATAGACATCAATTATCTATGAAAGATCACAAGAAGAAACCCAACCAATACACCAAACCGATAGCAATATCGGTTGGTTTGCATGCAATTCTAGTTGCAGCCCTGCTTTGGGGGACGGACTTCAATATGTCTAAACCAGAGCCTACAGGGCAAATGGTTCAAGCTGTTGTCATCGATCCAAAACTTGTGCAGCAACAAGCGAAAGAAATTCGCCAGCAACGCGAAAAGGCAGCGAAAAAAGAACAAGAGCGTCTTGATAAACTGAGACGCGAAGCAGAGCAGCTAGAAAAAAACCGCAAAGCTGAAGAAGAGCAAATTCGCAAGTTGAAAGAGCAGCAAGCGAAAGATGCTCAAGCGGCACGAGAAGCAGAAGCTGCGCGTAAGAAAAAAGAGCAAGAGCGCAAGCAGGAAGAAGAACGTGTTCGCAAAGAAAAAGAGCGAGCTGCTAAGCTAGAAAAAGAGCGCAAGGAAAAAGAAGAAGCCGTGCGTAAAGCTGAGCAGGAGCGTTTAGCAAAAGAAGCGGCTATCGCAAAAGCTGAGCAAGAACGTTTAGCTCGTGAAAAAGCAGCAAAAGAAGCGGAAGAAAAAGCACGTCGTGAGCGTGAAGCAGCTGAAAAAGCTGAACAAGAGCGCATCGCAAAAGAGAAAGCGGCAAAAGAGGCAGCGGAGCGAGAGCGTAAAGCGAGAGAAGCAGCTGAGCGTGCCGAGCGTGAGCGTAAAGCTCAAGAAGCCGCGTTAGATGATATTTTTGCGGGTCTCGAGGATGAGGTCAGTAAAAACAGTGCTGCGCGCAATCAATTTATTGACGACGAACTTTCTCGTATGTCATCCATCTATACTCAAAATATTCAGCAAAAGCTGATTAAGGATGACTACTTGCTGGGAAAGGAGTGTAGGGTAAACATCAAATTGATTCCGACAGGAACTGATATGATGGTCTCTGGTGTTACCGTTTTGAGTGGTGATGCTCGAGTATGTGCTGCGGCGAAGCGAGCAATAGCTCAGGTAGGGACGTTCCCTAAATCTTCAGAATCAGCGGTCAATGAAAGACTAAAAGACATCAACATAACTGTTGCTTTGGACTAAAAGGAATAAGACGTGATTAGACGCCTTTTACTAGGAATGTTTGTACTGTTTAGCAGTATGACAAATGTGGCGAATGCCGCATTAGAGTTGGTCATTACCGATGGTATTGATTCAGCACGACCAATTGCTGTTGTTCCGTTTAAGTGGGAGGGCACACAAGCGCTTCCAACGGATGTTTCTGCTGTTATCGCCTCGGATTTACAACGTAGTGGTAAATTTAGCCCAGTTCCAACGAGCAAAATGCCACAAACACCGTTCAGTGAATCAGAAGTTAATTTTGATGCTTGGACCAATTTAGGCGTGGATGCGCTATTGACTGGTTCAATCAAGCAAAACGACCAAGGTGACTACGTTATCAACTATCAACTTGTTGATATTGTGCGTGGTCAGTTAACGGGTGGGAAGAGTAAGGCGCTTGGTAGTGACGGTGAATTGGTTCTGTCAAAAGATCATGTGCTGTTCAATAAAGTAGCCACTGTTCAAGGGCCTCGTATGCGTGAGTACGCTCACCGTATCTCTGATTTGGTGTATGAGCAGTTGACTGGCGACCGTGGCGCTTTCATGACTCGTATCGCATATGTGGTAGTGAACGATAAAGACCGTTTCCCTTACCAACTTCGAGTCGCTGATTACGATGGCTACAATGAGCGTCTGGTTTTACGCTCTAAGCAACCATTAATGTCACCAGCGTGGTCACCAGATGGTAAAAAGCTTGCGTATGTTAGCTTCCAAAATGGCCAAGCAGAAATCTTCATAATGAACATCTACACCGGTGAACGTGAGAAAATTACTTCATACCCACGTCACAATGGTGCACCAAGATTTTCGCCTGATGGCAATAAGTTAGCGATTGTTCTTTCTAAAACAGGCTCGCTTCATGTTTATACGTTTGACCTTAACACTCGTAAACTGACGCAAATTACGCGTGGCAGATCAAATAATACGGAACCGTTCTGGCATCCGGATGGAAAATCGTTGATTTTCACATCGGATAGGGGTGGTAAACCACAGATTTATCAAGTAAATTTGGGCAGCGGTTCTATTGACCGTTTGACTTGGCAAGGCAGCCAAAATTTGGGTGGTCAGATTACTCCTGATGGGCGATTCCTAGTTATGGTGAACCGCAGCAACGCAGGATTTAATTTGGCGAAACAAGATTTGGAAACTGGTGCTCTTCAAGTCTTAACTAAGACCTTGCTTGATGAGTCTCCTAGTATTGCCCCAAACGGTGGCATGGTTGTGTATAGCTCGATTTACAACAAGAAAAACGTACTATCGATGGTGTCAATTGATGGTCGATTCAAAGCTAGATTACCGGCAACAAATGGGCGTGTTCGAGCGCCTGCATGGTCACCGTTTTTGTAGTAATAAGTTTGATTAATAAAGGAAAATAAGATGCAACTGAACAAGGTTCTAAAAGGGCTACTAATCGCGCTTCCTGTAATGGCTGTTACAGCGTGTAGTTCAAGCGACGACGCTGCTTCTAACACTGGTGCAGCAACAAACAACAATGGCGCAGTGGAAACAACAGTAGCTACGCCAATTGATCAAAGCGGTCAGTTGACAGAGCAAGAGCTAAAAGAGCAAGCGCTACGTGAAACTCAAACAATCTACTTTGCTTTTGACAACTCAACAATTGCAGCAGATTACGAAGAGATGCTAGCGGCTCACGCTTCTTACCTAAGCAAGAACCCAGCACTTAACGTAACTATCGAAGGTCACGCTGATGAGCGCGGTACACCTGAGTACAACATTGCTCTAGGTGAGCGTCGTGCACAAGCAGTAGCGAACTACCTACAAGCACTAGGTGTTCAAGCTGACCAAATCTCAATCGTTAGCTACGGTGAAGAGAAGCCACTTCTTCTAGGTCAATCAGATGAAGTTTACGCTAAGAACCGTCGCGCGGTTCTAGTATACTAATTCGAGGTAATCCTCATGTTCAGTAACACTAAGCGCGCTGTTGCGCTTACGTTACTGGCAAGTGCAGCGAACTTTGCGTTCGCTGCACCAGCTCCAGTATCCGATCTCAACAGCACATCATCCGTCTCTAAGAGCCGTTCATCTGAAACGGAAGTAGAGCGTCTAGAACGTTTGCTCCAAAACCGCAATCGCGTTCAGCTCCAAATGCAACAGCAAATTGACCAAATGTCACAAGAGATCAGTGAATTGCGTGGTCAATTAGAGCGAAATAGCTACGAAATGAAACAAATGTTGCAACGTCAACGTGAGTTGTTTGTCGAGCTGGATCGTGTTCGTGGAGAGATAAAATCCACACCTGCACAAGAAGCACAACCTGTGAAAACAGGTGGCCAGTACACTCCAAATGTTGATGAGCAAACGGCATATCAGAATGCAGTTGACCTCATTCTCAAAAAGCGTGATTACACTGGCGCAATTGCAGCGTTCCAGCAGTTTCAGAAAGATTATCCTGATTCTACATATTCAGCGAATTCTCACTACTGGCTAGGTCAGTTGTACTTCGCTAAAAAGCAGGATGAGGATGCAGTGAAAAGTTTTGCCGCTGTGGTGTCTTACAAAGACTCCAATAAGCGAGCCGATGCGTTGCTTAAGTTAGGCGAAATCGCTGAGCGTAATAACAATGCAGCTCAAGCGAAAAAGTACTACCAACAAGTGGTTGATGAATACCCAGGTAGTGCATCTGCAAAACTTGCCAGCTCTAAGCTGTAAGACGTTATGTTTTGAAAAGGAAGCTTCGGCTTCCTTTTTCTTTTCCATTTTCTGTTGGTGCAGAACGGCTAAGTCGATAGCAATGATGCAGAGCCTCTGACCTTGTGTTGCACCGAATTTCGCTACTCGGAAATGCTACCTGTAACAAAGATATACGGCTAGACCGCTAGAAATCCCCGCGACAAGTTGGTTTTTGAAAATTAACGAGGTTACAATACTCGGATTAAAGGAAGTTGCGTAGAGCAAGAGCAATGAGCCATATATTAGATAAAATCGACACTGTTTACCCATTCCCACCGAAACCAGTTCCATTAAGCGAAGAAGAAAAAGCATCTTACATTGAGCGTATTAAAAAGTTACTCAAAGAAAAAGATGCGGTACTTATCGCGCACTATTATACCGACCCTGAGATTCAAGCCCTAGCTGAAGACACTGGCGGGTTTGTTGGTGACTCGTTGGAAATGGCGAAGTTTGGTAATCGTCACCCTGCAAGTACATTGATTATTGGTGGTGTTCGCTTTATGGGCGAGTCGGCCAAAATTCTGACACCAGAAAAGCGCATTCTAATGCCAACGTTGGAAGCGGAATGTTCGCTCGACCTTGGCTGTCCTGCGGATAAGTTCAGCGAGTTTTGTGATGCTCACCCTGATCATACGG
Organism: Vibrio sp. 1978; assembly: GCF_033344345.1. Taxonomy (NCBI): domain Bacteria; kingdom Pseudomonadati; phylum Pseudomonadota; class Gammaproteobacteria; order Vibrionales; family Vibrionaceae; genus Vibrio; species Vibrio sp. 1978. Next base: position 288,692 of record NZ_JAWPOP010000003.1, on the reverse strand, counting down.
TTGTAGTTTACGCAAACACCTCAGCAGCGGTTAAAGCCCGTGCCGACTGGGTCGTTACATCGAGTATTGCGCTTGAAATCGTGGAACACTTAGACGCTGAAGATAAGCCAATTATTTGGGGACCAGACCGTCACCTAGGATCGTACATCGCTAACAAAACTGGCGCAGATATGCTGCTTTGGCAGGGTGAGTGTGTGGTTCATGATGAGTTCTCTGCTGATGCGTTACGAAAAATGAAGAGCGTGTATCCAGATGCGGCTATTTTGGTTCACCCTGAGTCACCAGCAAGCGTCGTAGAACTTGCCGATGCCGTTGGATCAACGAGTCAGCTGATCAAAGCAGCGAAAGAGCTTCCTCACAAACAAATGATCGTTGCGACAGACAAAGGTATTTTCTTTAAAATGCAGCAACTAGTGCCAGAAAAAGAACTTATCGAAGCACCAACCGCAGGTGCAGGCGCAACATGCCGCAGCTGTGCACACTGTCCTTGGATGGCAATGAACGGTTTGAAAGCAATTGAGAAAGCGCTTAGTGAAGGTGGTAAAGAGCACGAGATTTTTGTTGACGAAGAACTGCGTGTTAAATCCCTTATACCACTTAACCGCATGCTAGATTTTGCTGAGCAGCTAAATATGCAAGTGAAAGGTAATGCTTAAAAAGTAGGCGTAACTGAAAGTAAATCTCAAAAACCAGCCGAATATGGCTGGTTTTTTTGTGTCTTACTATCAATGAGTTACTATTGATGCAATCAATGAATATCGAGGTCATAAATTTATGGCGGTGTGGTTAGTAGTTAAAAAGTGGCTTAGTTCACACCTTTTTAAATTGAGCAACCGAAGCCTTCTCATCTTTAGTGGCTTATATGTGAGCCTTTCATGGTGGCTGCTGGTTCTCGCTGGTGAAACCGCATTAACAGACAGTTTCGCTAACTTTATCTATTACCTCATGGTTACGGCGAGTACGGTGGGTTATGGCGACCATTCTCCAGTAACAGATTTGGGTAAATGGGTTGTCGTGCTATTTGTAATCCCCGGCGGTTTGAGCTTATTCGCCGCATTATTGGGGCGTGTCGCTGGAGCAGCGATGGACTATTGGCGAGCGGGTATTTTAGGAAAACGGAGAGTAAGAGTGGAAAACCATATTGTATTGTTGGGCTGGAATGGATCGAGAACGATGCACCTTATTCGCATGTTACAACATGAAGAAGAGGGAAAGCGTCCGATTGTTTTATGCAGCCGTTCAGAAATAGAGAACCCGTTACCTGGCGAAATCAGTTTTATCAAAGTGACCAGTTATACCGATTCGCAAGAAATGAAAAACGCCAATATTGCCGAAGCCGCTTGCATTATTGTGGATAATCTCTCGGACGACATTACCTTGTCAGCCGCTCTATACTGCGCATCTGTAAACCCTTTCGCTCATTTGGTCGCTTACTTTAAAGATGAAGCGCTAGGCCGACTTCTAAGTCAGCATTGCCCGAAAGCGGAATGCATACCTGCTGTTGGCGCAGAAATGTTGGCAAAAGCGGCGGTTGACCCGGGCTCAAGTGCGCTTCATCAGGAGCTTTTGGCTTCAACACGAGGTATGACGCAATACTCAGTTATTTATCCCGAGGGTCAGTCTGCCACCACTATTGAGAATCTCTTCGTTTTTCTCAAAAGACGCCATCATGCCACGCTGATTGCTTTTGATATTGGCGATGGTATTCAACTCAACCCAGATTTAGATGCTGAAGTACCCGCGAGTACCAAGCTGTTTTACATTGCAGATGAACGTATTGAAGATTTTGCCTGGAAAGAAATGAACAAGGAACAATAATGCACATGATTGCTGGCCTGTTAGCAGGCTTCCCAAACTTTTTACTCTATTTCTCTGTTTCTATTATTTTTGTATTGGCGTTTAAGTTCATCTACGTCAAGTTGACGCCATACGATGAGTGGCATCTGATCAAAGAAAAACAAAATACAGCAGCAGCGATTGCGCTAAGTGGGGCCTTCCTTGGTTACTGTCTCGCGATTTCGGGGGCGGCAAAAAACTCAGTCAATATCGTCGATTTTATGGTATGGGGCGTTGTTGCAATGCTTGCTCAAATTATTGCATTTGCAATTGTACGCTTTATTTTACTTCCGAAAGTGGCAGAGCGTATCGAAAAAGATGAACTGCCAGCCGGTATTGTATTAGCAGCAGTTTCTGTTTCGGTTGGCGTATTGAATGCCGCGTGCATGACCTACTAGGAGGAACGATGAAGCGGAGTTCTAACGTTAAACGTTCTTCCATGGACAAAAGCTTAAAGCTTGGGAAAATTCTTCCCTTTGCTGCCTTTGGTGGTATTTTCTTCTTTGCTACGTACGAGTCAAAAACAGAAGGGTACATTTTTTCTGATGCTGATGAGTGTAAATCTAACTCGCCTGAGTTTAGTGAACAGTGTGACATTGCATACCAAGAAGCTTTAGCTCGTGCCGAACAAAATGCCCCTCGCTACCGCAGCGAGTTCGAATGCGAGAATGATTTCTACGAGGATGATTGTTACTACAGTTCCAGTTCCCGAGCTTATGTACCTAACTTTGGCGGTTTTTTTTACAGTCGCTCATTAAGCGGGTTGAAAGGTTATAACAAGAGCTATTACTCAGAGCCGATGTACCGTTATAAATCCAAATTCTATAATGGAGCAGGACAATTCTTTGGCTCCTACCGAAATCAGCCGACCAAAGTTGCGACGAATAGCCTTAATAAACGTGGTGGCGGCACCATTGGCAGGGCGATGTCTCGAGGCGGGTTTGGTAAAGCGGTGTCGGTCAGTCGAGGCGGTTAAAAAGCACTATGTTTCGACGAGAAATACAAGAGCGCGAAAACTGGCGTGAATTAGCACGCCAGTTTGGTTTTGGTTTCCATACCATGTATGACCAACCGTATTGGGATGAGAGTGCTTACTATCAATTCACGCTGGAGCAAATTGAGCGCGATATAGAAGCGCCCACTGAAGAGCTGCATCAGATGTGCCTGGCTATTGTGGATGAAGTCGTTCGGAGTGAGCGGTTGCTGACGCAATGTGCGATCCCTGAATCTATGTGGGAGCAGGTCGCTTCTTCATGGAGACGAAGCGAACCTTCGCTTTATTCGCGGCTGGATTTCGCGTACAACGGGACCTCGCCAGCAAAATTACTGGAAAACAATGCGGATACGCCAACCAGCTTGTTTGAAACTGGCTTTTGGCAGTGGGTGTGGCTAGAAGATGTTGTAAATAAAGGTCGAGTTCACCAGAGCGCGGATCAATTCAATATTCTTCAAGACTTTTTGATCGAGCGCTTTGCCGAAATAGCAAAATACCAACCAGGACAAACACTTCACTTTAGCTGCTGCAAGTACACTGAAGAAGATAAAGGGACTGTCCAGTATTTAGAGGATTGCGCGCGAGAGGCAGGGTTAGCAACGGCATTCGTGCATGTCGAAGATATTGGAGTGACGGAAGATGGTCTGTTTGTGGATGCTGACGACAGAGCGATTCGTTGGATGTTTAAGCTTTACCCTTGGGAGTTTATGTTTGAAGAGGAATATGCGAAGTACTTAGCGACTGCGAACGTAAACTGGTTAGAACCGATGTGGAAGTCGATTCTATCCAATAAAGCACTTTTACCGTTATTGTGGGAGCGCTTTCCTAATCACCCGAACCTTTTGCCCGCTTATTTTGCTAACGATTCAAAAGCGAACACTATGAGAGATTATGTCATCAAGCCACTATTTTCTCGAGAGGGCGCGAACATCGAGATCGTCATCGATGGAAAACGTTTTGTTAAAACGTCAGGGCCTTATGAATCTAAATTCAATATCGTCCAGCAATACCATCCACTACCTAAGTTTGGGCACAACCATACGTTAATTGGCAGTTGGTTGGTCAATGATAGAGCTGCCGGTATTTCGATTAGGGAAGACAGTAGCTTAGTGACTCAAGATATGGCGCGGTATATTCCACATGTAATTTTAACATGATCAAAAAAGCTCTCCATTTGGAGAGCTTTTTGTCTATTCAGCCGTTCAATCTTGATGGTCGACAGCGTTGCGTCTATTGTTCTTCAGCTAATGCAACACCGCGCTGGGTAAGACCACATAACATCACTGGCATTGCATTGAAGATCTCTTCAAACTGCTCTAAGCCTTCCATACCTTGTTCGGCCAATGTTTCAATGGTTGTTTCTGGGTCGTAAAGCATAGTAAGAGAAAGTAAAACACCACCGAGTAGGGCATTATCTTCGCTATCCTCAGGCATCAACGTTTCCCAGTCATCACGCGCAAGTTGCCAGCCTTGTAATACACCTTCACAGAAATCGCGAGCCTGACTTGTTACAATGTCTTGCTCATCTAGCGCGCACCCTGCAGGCCACTGCCAAGTGCCTTCTAGGAGAGCGGGACGAGTTTGGTTCCACATTTGTACAATCTCGTCAATGTACTGCTCTAGTTGTTCACCGTCAGTAAATGGCGCTGTTTCTTCTCCACCCCATAAGAATGGCAACCACTCTTGAGGCATTAATACGTTTGGCGCTGCAGCCATCGCTGTTACAAAGCCTTGAGTTTTTGCTAGGTTTAGTAGTTTACCGTCAAGTTCTGGGAGAGAAAGGATGTCTTGTAGTTTCAAAATAGAATACCATTTGTTAATGGGCTGGTTGATTGCGCTCATCTTACCAATCAATTAGTGATAAATCGATATTAGGGAATGATTCACACATCTATGGAAATTCGCTCATCACTTAGAAAAAAAAGCATTCTCGCCCTAACACTTTACCTGTGCTTCTTTATCGCCACTATCGGTTCTGTCGCCTATTTGGTTGTTGAGCCACCGGTTAGACAAAAGCTAGAGCAAAACCTAGAGTTACGTACCCAACTCCTGGCTCTTGAGATAAAAGAGCCCCTCCTCAGTTCTACAGGTGTATTGAGCAGCTTAGTAGGGCTAGCCCAAGGGACTGAAAATATTCAATCTCTCAACACAATAATTCCACATATTCTTCAATTGAGTGACAAGATGCTTGTTAGTGGTGGCGTATGGCCTAAACCCGAACTCAAAGCAGAACAATGGAGATATAAAAGTCTATTCTTCAATAAAAACAGTGATAGTGGTATTGACCAAATTCACTCCTACAATAACCCCGAATCTGGCGGTTATGATAATGAACCCTGGTATGTCGCTGCCGCCGATGCTCCGGTAGGTTCTGTTAGTTGGTCTACGGTTTACATCGATACCTTTACTCAGGTCCAGATGATTACCGCGTCTTCTCCGTACTACCAAAACGGTCGATTCGCTGGAGTTGTAACGGTAGACCTATCACTTGATGCACTTTTTCAGTTTATTCGAGAGCACACGAACCAGCATTCTTTGGGGGTAGTGGTTCGCGATGCTGACTCAAACGTGATTATTGAACACAACTTTCAACTGACGGACGAAATTTATGTCAGCGAGCTTGATTTCGGAGAGTTCGATTGGCGCATGGAAGTTGTCAACGCAAAAGCTAAAGTCGCTGATCAAGTGTTTGAACAAGTGATGAGCGTTGAGGGGAGGATCATTCCATTTTTGCTCTTGTGTGTCTTGGTCGGTTACTACTTACTGAATCGCTATATTGTTGAACCAATTGTTCGCATTGCCGCTAAGATTGATGACTCGAAAACTGGTGGGATCATAGATATTGACTACGATAGCGATGACGAAATCGGACAGCTTATCGAGAAGTTCAATGAAAAGACGATCTATTTAGAGCAGGAGAGAATAAAAGCTCAGGCTTCGACAAACGCTAAAACGGCATTCTTAGCCACATTGTCCCACGAGATTCGCACACCAATGAACGGTGTACTAGGAACTGCCCAGATACTGTTAAAAACACCACTTACCGATGAGCAGCGTAAGCACCTGAGAACACTTTATGATTCAGGTGATCACATGATGACATTACTCAATGAGATTTTAGATTACTCAAAAATTGAACAAGGGCATGTTGAGTTTGAAAATAAGCCTTTCCCAATTGAGTCGATTATCGGCAGTATCAAGAGTGTTTATCAAACTCTATGTGCAGAAAAAGGTCTTCGCTTTAGAGTAGTCTCGCATTTACCAACGGGTCGTTGGTACAACAATGACAAAGCCCGTTTGCGTCAAGTACTGTTCAATCTACTCAATAACGCTGTTAAGTTCACCGATCGTGGCATCGTAGAGGTAGAGCTAGCCGAGAAATCGAGTAAGGCAGGCACCAAGCTGATACTAAAGGTAAAAGATACAGGAATTGGTATTTCAAAAGAGGCACAAAAACGCATTTTTCGTCCTTTTGAGCAAGCGGAGTCATCAACGACTAGGCGGTTTGGTGGTACAGGGCTTGGTTTAGCAATAGTCAAAGAAATCGCGGAACATATGGGTGGGCAAGTGGTTGTAGAGAGTCAGGAGGACGCTGGAACGACTTTTACTGTCGAAATTGCCCTTACACCTTGCAAGCCAGGTAAAGTAGAGTCAATCAATACACATAAATTGAACTGTAAAGGGTTGAAAGCACTCATTGTTGAAGACAACCGAACAAATGCGATCATTATGGAAACTTTCCTCCGAGCCAAGGGCTTTGAGTGCACAAGTGTCGAAAATGGTCAGCTTGCAGTCGATGAGGTTGCGATCAAACCATTTGATTTGATACTGATGGATAATCATATGCCTGTTCTAGATGGCGTTGGGGCCATATCAGCCATTCGAGCAATGAGTTCACCTGCTAAGTCGGTACTGATTTTTGGCTGTACAGCGGATGTGTTCAAAGAAACACAAGAGCGTATGATTAATGTAGGAGCAGATCACATAATAGCGAAACCAATAGTGGAGTCTGAATTAAATGATGCACTGTATCTTCATGCGACACAGTTATATCAGTACCAATCGGACTTTGATGGAAATGCAGCAGATAGCTTTAATGCTGAAAAGTGGTTACTCAACTTCTATGTCGCTCTAGATAATGGACATCTTAATGAAGCACTTGAGGCTATTTCAGCGATCATTGCGGAGGCTCCCCTTGAACTCAGTGACGACGTTTCTTCAGTCGCTGAACGGATAAGAAGTAACTTAAAGCGTCAGCAATCCCCAGACCAAGATGATATCGATACATTAACGATTTTGCTGGCCTCACCATAACTGAATCAATATGGCGCAACTGTGAATTGTTCTTACTATTCATACGTCATCCAGCTTCGTGACAAACTCTTCTAACCTGCAATGAACAGGCTTGCAGTTTTACTTTTACGAGTAAAGCAGCAAGACCTTCTACTGTGATTATATCGGTAATACTCTGAATTTTCGCAGCTTGGTAGCATAAGCTATAGGAGTGACTGTTTACAGTCCGAGTTTTGTTCTAACTTTACGCCAAAATAATTATCGTAACCCCTTTTTATGTAAGTGAAATCCGTGTTTTTGTACCATTTTTACGTAATTTTAGGCGTTTTTACTCGCCATTGGTGAAAAAAACTACTTTTACTTTAAAAGTTGGTTATAAATTTACAACTTAATTTTAAATGCAGAACCATAAGCTAGTTTTTGTGTGTTCTAATTGCATCATTAGCTGGCTTGATGTCTTTTTAGTGGTTAATAGTTTTATTATTTTTATTAATTGCAGTGTTTGATTTTAAGGGTTTTGTAAATGAAGTCTCGTGGACCATTTTGTATTCGTCACGCCGCAGCGGATACCTTTGCTATGGTTGTTTTTTGCTTTATCACAGGGATGATTGTCGAGATTTTGATTTCAGGGATGACATTTGAGCAATCTCTAGCATCGCGTACGCTATCGATTCCAGTGAATATCGCTATTGCTTGGCCGTATGGGGTTTTTCGTGATTGGGTGCTGCATCAAGGTAGTAAGGTGTCACCGTCTTCCTTTATGAAAAACATCTCCGATCTGGTCGCTTATGTACTATTTCAATCTCCAGTTTATGCGGGTATCTTATTCGCAGTTGGCGCGTCTACAGATCAAATTGTGACCGCAGTGGCAAGTAACGCTGTTATTTCTTGTGGCATGGGTGTGTTGTATGGGTACTTCTTGGATATGTGCCGCCGTTGGTTCCGTGTTCCCGGTTATTCTCAAAGCATGTAAATGCCCCAGTTTTGCTCAATTTAGTTACTTAGTGAGCAATCGATTCGAAAAGGGCGCTTTTTTTTATGTTTAGCCTTGACCATCAGGCACATAATCATTAAATTAGCGCCTCGTTAGCCAATGATGCTAACCAAAATTTGATTCGGTGAGTTGTCCGAGTGGCTGAAGGAGCACGCCTGGAAAGTGTGTATACGGCAACGTATCGAGAGTTCGAATCTCTCACTCACCGCCACATTCTAAAAGGTCTGATTTATCAGGCCTTTTTTCATATCTGCACTAAAGTAATGCGTCATTGAAAGTACACAAGAGTGCTCAAGGTGCAAGCGCCATTCTATCTACAAGCCAACTGTTCATATCTCACCTCGATACAACGCCAAAATTGAAGAAGCTATACAGAGGCAGCCATAATCTGATTGGTGCGGGTTAGCCTATCCGCTTTAATCTAGAATTTAGCAGCCATATCACATGAGGTATGAATACGGCCACAAGAATGAACGTAGTGCTACTAGATGCTAAGCAAAACAGCCATGAACACGAATACAACAGCAATCATACCAAAGAGATCTGTGTTTGGATTGAGGTCATCTGGGTTAAATTTTTCAATGCTTTGCGTCGTTTTGCATCTTATCTTCATGTTCTTGTCCTTATTTCATGTACTATTTCAACAGCAACATAACATGCAATTGAGTGTTCACAAGTCATAAAAAGCATAAGTATACTTGCACCTCATTGAGCGCAAAAAACACTCAAAGCGTTTTAAAGTGGCGGTCTACCTTTTGTAACATCAAATATTCTTTCTGTTTTTGTGCCTGTATCGCTATAGTTGAGAAACGGTTATCTCGTTCTAGTTAGGAACAAACTACTGGCTGCCGTTACATTCTCAAGCGTTTCCACTCAGTCGCCTTGGGTAGATACTTTAGTCGTGAGTACTGCAAAAAAACGCCGCATGAGCAGCGGCGCTTTGTTGAGGAATTACCTTCCTACTTGTAGCTAAGTTCTGTCGCTTTGCCTTTGAAGATCCGGTATACCACAAAGGTGTAAAGCAATATCACCGGCATAACAATCATCACACCGTAGCCCACGATTATTAACGTCGCAGGCGAGGAGGCCGCTTCTTGTGCGGTCATTAATCCCGGCACAACTTCTGGGAAGAAGCTATACGCAAGCCCGAGAAAGCTCAACGCGAAAATGACAGTGACACCAAAGAAAGGCCAGCGCACACCCAGATCATTCACCATTGGAACCTGACGCAAATAGCGATCAACTAGGAAGATGGTTGCCAATACAATTAACGGAACTGGGGCAAGCAACAAGATTTCTGGGAAGCTGAACCAACGCAAGGCAACTTGTTGATTTACAATTGGGTTTACAACGCTAACCACCAAGATTCCTAAGGCCGCTAACCAACCAGCACGGCGAGACCAACGGGCCGAGCGTATTTGCAAATCACCTTCCGTTTTTAGTACTAACCATGCGCCACCGATGTAAACGTACGCCGCCGCTACACAAAGTGCGCTTAACCAAGCAAAGCCAAATGCTTCGGTTGATTGTTCAAATCCCATGATGTAACGACCCACCATGTAACCCTGAGTTAGTGCGGTGATTAGCGAGCCAATTCTGAAGCACCAATCCCAATGAGGTTTATGATCCGAGTTCGCTTTGGCTCGGAAATCGAACGCCACGCCACGCATTATCAGTGCGATAAGCATTATGGCGGTCGGCATATAGAGCTCCGTTAAAATCAAACTGTGAGCGGTAGGAAAGGCAATCAACAAAATACCAACGGCTAACACCAACCACGTTTCGTTCGCGTCCCAGAAAGGGCCGATAGAGGCTATCATTCGGTCACGTTGCGCTTCATTATCACTTGGTAAAAGGATACCGACGCCAAGGTCGTAGCCGTCGAGCACGGCATACATAAAGACCGAGAAGCCAAGCAGCAGAAGATAAATTTCTGGTAGATAGTCGAGCATGATTAGGCCTCTTGTTGTGTCAGTGGGACTTCATGGGCTGCAACGTCTTTGCGCGCCAAATAGAACAGGGTATGGATGTACGCAACCAGCAATGCAGCATAAATGGCTAAGTACATAATGAGCGAAGTCATCACGCTACTGCTCGCAACCGTGGTGACGGCTTCGGATGTTCGCAATACACCGCTGACCAACCAAGGTTGTCGACCAATCTCAGTAACATACCAACCCGACAGTGTGGCTATCCAACCAGAGAACGTCATGGCTAATACCGTGTACAGGTAAGGTTTAGGTAGCGCTTTTTTACGTGCTAGCTTCACCGCGCCATACCAGCTAACCAGCAGCATAAGAACACCGACACCAACCATCACGCGGAAACCAAAGAACAAGGGGTTCACGGGCGGGTGGTCAGGCGCAAACTCGTTAAGTCCTTGGATTTCCCCGTTTAAGTCATGCGTAAGAATCAAACTCGCCAACTTAGGGATGCCAACTTCAAAATCATTGCTGCGAGTTTCTTCATTTGGCATCGCAAACAGAAGAAGAGGTGCGCCTTGCTCGGTCTCCCACACACCTTCCATCGCTGCAATTTTTGCAGGTTGATGTTCAAGCGTGTTTAACCCGTGAAGGTCACCGACAAAGATTTGTACCGGGATGAATCCAGCTGCCGCGAACAGCGCGACTTTTAGGCCAAGTTTGGCTGAGCGATGATCTGGCTTTTTCATTATTTGATAAGCTGAGATACCCGCAATCAAGAAGCTGGCAGTCAGCGCCGATGCTAATAGCGTGTGTAGAAGACGGTACGGTAAAGAAGGATTGAAAATGACTTCTTTCCAACTGGTCACATGAACAATTCCGTCAATCACTTCATAGCCACTTGGTGTGTGCATCCAGCTGTTAAGCACCAGAATCCAAAATGCGGACATACTTGTCCCAACTGCAACCAGAACGGTTGCGAGAGTATGAACCCATTCCGGTACTCGTCCTCGTCCAAAAAGCATTACACCCAGGAAGGTGGCTTCCATAAAGAAGGCGGTCATCACTTCGTATCCGAGCAATGGTCCTGCGACGTTTCCGACTCGTTCCATAAAGCCTGGCCAGTTGGTACCAAACTGGAAACTCATCGTAATGCCGGATACCACACCCAAGGCGAAAGTGAGAGCGAATATCTTGACCCAGAAGTAATAAACATCGAGCCATACGGGGGCTTGGGTGCGGTTATATCGCCACTTGAAAAACACCAACATCCACGCCAACGCGATGGTGATGGTCGGGAAGAGAATGTGAAAGCTGATATTGGCCGCGAACTGGATCCGCGACAGCATGAGGGTATCTAACATCTTGGTTCCTCAAAAACGTGCCATACTAAAAATCGAGTCTATCTGTAATTTAGTTACGAAAAGTCGGGCAGTTTGGATTCATGTATCGAGAAATACAGGTGATTCTGTTTTCTTCTAACCATGATTTATATCAACTAAGGGAAAGAAAGGAGTGTAGGAAATTGTCTCAAAATGCCACTAATAGTCGCGAGAAGTGAGTAAAAGAAAGCAAATGTAACTGAAGGAGCATAGATTAAGATTAGTTCGAATTATCCTTATGATGGTTTCGATAATCCTGAAATAAAATTACATAAACAATATTTTTAGTAAGGAGATTTGCGTTGCCTTCACTTTGAACCTCCATACTATTTATGCACTAGTCATGTCGAGATCATCTTAAACACAGCAAGCTTACTGACAGTTAAGGTGGGGGAACTTTAGCTAATTGATAAACTTAAAATTGCACCGCTAATGACATATGCATCATAAGTTTGTTAGGACTCGACCAGAAGTGCGATAGGCTAGATTTTTATACTAGCGAACGATTTAACGCTAGGTAATTCGGCTTTCACTAGATCAGCAAGTCGACTGCGGACCATTTTCGATTCCTGATGAGTTTCAATCCAAACTGACACTTACTTTTCAGCAAGTGTGCTAGTGTCTTTCTTGTTATTTATTAAATAATTAATAAATGCCGATCTGGTAAAGAGAGTTGTGGACAGCTATCTCGAGCAGTAGACTGGCGCTAGCCAGAGAGTCTGGCTTTGAGGGGGGCATTCTACATGAATCTTGGATTCTGCCACCGCAAAGCTGATATTGAATTTGATGGAGATGGATAATGAACGACAGTTGGGCTAATTTCTTTCCTTACTTTGCTGGAGCTTTTAAGCTTATTGTATTAGGGATAGGAGCCTACTTAGCCATTAAATGGCATTTTGACGAAGAGCGAAGGGTAAGAGAAGCGGAAGGTGTGGTGTTTGATAACCCAAGTCTCATGAAAAAGTTTGCGAAGACGCTAACTCTGCCATTCCTTTTGTGTCTTCTAGTTCTTCTTGTTATATATGCTACCAACTGGTTCCTGTATTGACGGCTTTATTGTTTGTTGTAGTAAAGCTGAATGCTGCCGCCTCTGAGAGTCGAGCCGTAGTTGAAGTTAACGCCTATGCCGAAATTGTCCAACCAATCAAAGGGCTTTGGTGCATAAAATAGCCATCCTATAGAAGCTTCGTAGTAATGCGGACTTCCCAGTTCATCGCTTAAATCATGCGAAAGGTCGACTCTTTTAATCCCGGTAAATAAAGCCTGCTCACCGTGATAAATATTGTAGTAACCGGTGATTTCATTAGATAGGTACCAACCTTTAGGGTTGCCTATATTGCCGTTATTTGCGCTTCCCCAGCTGTGCCCAATGAATGAATTCAATGTCGAACTGGCATGCCATTTCCCCCAACTTGTGGGAGACGTGTATTTGGCTTTAATGGATGGTTGAACTATTGCCGCCCATGCTGAAACGTTAACGGCACGGCCGTCTAGGATTCTTCCAATGATGGAGGAAAGTTTATTATCGGTAGAGAATGAGTTTTCATAACGCATAAGGTGAGTCGTCGTTCTGGTGCTAAGAGTGACGCTTTCACTTGCTTTGTATAGATACCCATAACCAATCGACGCACCGTATGTCCTTTCCTTGAGAAGATCCTTACTTGTGCCGAATAGTTTGAGATCATTCTCTGTTTGTATCGTAAACGCCTTAAACGACAGCTCATGTAAATCCTCGCTGCCCTCAATGTCAAAGTTAGTCGTGTAAGGGAGAACATATACGGATTTGCTTCGACGTTCATTGATTGACTCGTCAGTCCCGAACTCTGGGTTGGCGGTATCAAATAATGCATTCGGATCAAAGTCGCCAATACCAAACGCAATTGCGTCAGTGTCGGACAGCAAAACCGCGATAGAAAAACGTTGTTGGAGAAGGTTGCTAATTTCCTTATCTAGTGGATCCGCTTGAGCAGTGTGAGGAAGAGAGAGTAGGAGAGCGAGCGAAACGACTCGCCACTCCACTGAGGCGAAGTTGGGTTGGAACATTTTGGCTCTTTCAAATGGTTCATGCATGGAGTTTTTGGACGTACCGGTACGCTAACATTAGTTTAATCGTTGAATGGTCGGTGTAACTTTGAGAAATCTATGTTTTCTCATATTGATATGAAAAAATTCCTTAAACGAGTTTAGCTTCAATGTGTATGCTGCACCAGATTTGTTTAGCAACATCATTCTTTTCTGAAGATGTAGCAAGACTTTGTGACTAGGTTGCATTATTTTCTTGAATGCGTCTCTTGAGAGGAAAATAGCAAACTTTTTTATTGCCTTAGCGCTCAAGAAAATCTGAATCGTTCACTGTGCTACTGGTTAACTTCGAAAACTTGTAAGCATCCTGTCTGCCAACATCACGACTAACGTCATCAAGGAGTACCCTTAAATACGTCAGATAAACAATGGTTTTTTTGAGCTTTAGAAGAAATGTTCGGACCTTTGCATATTCCGCGGTGGTGCTCAATCCAATAACTGTGTTTTGTATGTGTTCTCTGTAAATCATTGAGTCGATCTATTCTTCAAAATGTGGTCCCTTTTAATTCACTTTCTGTTACATATTTTTCGTTTTGAAAGAGCATTTTAATTTGCATCTTTTGAAAAGATCTATTTGTTAAATTTTGTATAAAATCAACTAATTGTTGAAATTAGAACCCTTGTCAAAAAGTCATTAGATTTCTTGTTGAATAGCCTCTTTTACCTAATGGTATACTCTATTTGTTTGATATAATTTCCGGCAGTTTGTATACCATAAATAAAGAGAGTCTATTCATGTTCCAGAACTTAACGATCAAGCAGAAGATCGTGATTCCGCTGTCACTGATTATTGGATTGTTTATTGTGAGCTCTGTATTAAACGTTATGACAAGTTGGAAACAATCTGAGTTGAGTGAAACACTTAACGAACAGATCGTGCCGAACTTATTAACGATTGAGGATGCTTATCGCGATCTTTACCAAGCAACATCTGCAATCCAAGGTGTTGCACTTTCTGATACTCAAAACGATATTGATCATCACATCGGTGAATACAAAGACAACGCCTACAAAGCACTACCACGTATGGAACAAATGATTGAGCTATCACAAGCCGGTGTGATGCCTTCTACACATGGTAATGAAGTTCGAACGCTTGTCTCTTTGGGTGAAAAATGGTTAGCAAGTTATGAAGCGATGCTACGTTTACCTCAATCTCAATGGCGTGGTTACTACAATGAGCACAAACATAACTTTGAAGACCAATTTATCGAGGTTAGAGCGCAGCTTAACGTTGTAAAAGATGCAATAGAAGAAAAGCAAAGCCAGTTGAAGGGCGAAATATCAGCGGCTGCAACAAGAGCAGAACTCATTCTTGAGGCTGGCATTGTGATTGTTATTTTTGCCGCTATCGCGATGGCTTTTTTGTTGTTACAAACGGTTGTGAAGCCTATCAATGATATTAAAAATGCGATGACAGAAATTGCGTCCGGTGAAGGTGATCTAAGTCAACGAATCGATGTAAAAACACAAGACGAAATTGGCAATTTAGCAGACGCATTTAACCAGTTTGTGTCCAAAATTCAAATGACAGTCGCTCAGGTAATTGAAAGCTCAAATACCTTACGTAACGAAATGGCAAATCTTAGCTCGTTGACCACGACCATCGCGAACTCGACCGTTTCTCAGCAAAAAGATAGCGAGGCGGTAGCGGCGGCAGTGCATGAAATGCAAGTCACCAGCAGAAATGTAAGCGATAGCGCTAACGAAGCTGCGGTTGCGAGCCAAACAGCGAATGATGAACTTACCAATACCAATGTTATTTTGGATCAAACGGTTAGCTCAATTCGTAGCCTCGCAAGTGAAATCGAAAGCGCAAGCCACGTCATTAACACATTGGATCATGATGTGAGTAACATTGCGTCCGTACTGGATGTAATTCGTGGTATTGCCGAGCAAACAAACTTATTAGCGCTTAACGCAGCCATTGAAGCGGCTCGCGCTGGAGAGCAAGGGCGAGGCTTTGCTGTGGTAGCGGACGAGGTTCGTTCTTTAGCCAGTCGTACGCAACAGAGTACGGGAGAAATCCAAACCATGATTGAAAAGCTACAATCTGGTGCAGGACAAGCTGTAGAAGTGATGCGCGGTAGCCAAAATAGCAGTGATGAAACGATCAAGTCCGCTGGCCGAGCGAGTGAATCCCTTTCTGAAATCTTGAACGCGATTTCACGTATGAACGAGATGAATACACACATTGCAACGGCTGCGAGCCAGCAAAGTACAGTAAGTGACGAAGTAAATAGCAACGTACAAGGCATTGCAGACAGTAGCACTTCAATTGTGGAAATCGTAAACCAAGCGCAAGCTTCTTTAGCCATGTTGTCAGAGCAAACTCAACGTTTAGATCATCAGGTCAGTCAGTTCAAAGTATAAGCTTGAGAACAGCAATCTCACTGACGAAATAACCCGCTTCTTAGCGGGTTATTTTTTAGATAAGTGGCGAACCTGACTTGTGAAATTTCGACTATATTTACATTCCTTTCTCACTTTAGTTCGTATACCAGAGTGGGCAAATAACCCTAGACAGCGGTAACAAACTCTGTACAGCGTGATGATGCTTTTATCATCACTTTTGCTGCTTTTTAACCATTGCAATTGCACACAGGAAAATGTGATTTCCAACCCAAAATCTTCAAATTTGAGAACTTCATAACACCTTTACCATAAACGTTTTACGTAAGCGTATAGAACTGTAAATTTTGTTGTATGTACAACACTGGGTATTTATCATCCTAATTAATTTGTTCTGGATATACATCCGTTAGTCATTATTAAGTCATTCTAGAAGCTTTTAATAAGGAATCTTGAAGGCTTGTCGGTAGATAAGAGAGAAAAATTCATGAGACGTAAAACCACGCTATCTCTGCTGATTGCGTCGAGCCTTTTTGTGGTTGGATGTCAACCTAGCGAAGAAGGATCGAGCCAAGGTGGTGGTCCTGCGCCCACAACCGAAGTAGAAGTGTTAACAGTCCAGCCAACGCGCCAAGCATTGACAGTAGAGTTGCCGGGTCGTAGCCGAGCATTCAAAGAAGCGGAAGTTCGTCCGCAAGTCACTGGCATTATTTCGGAGCGAAATTTTGTTGAAGGTGGCCTTGTTGAACAAGGACAGTCGCTATATCAAATTGATGATTCATCATTTCAGGCGGATTTGCTGAGCGCTGAAGCGGAATTAATCCGTGCGCAAGCTGCGGCAGAGTCGACCTATGCCACGGTGAAGCGTTACAGAACCTTGATCACCAAAAAATCCATCAGCCAACAAGACTTGGATGAAGCAGAAGCGGCATACAAAGAAGCGAAAGCGCAGGTCCTAGTCGCAAAAGCCAAGATCAACACAGCAAAAATCAACTTAGATTATACGCAAGTCAAAGCTCCGATTAGCGGAGTGATCGGTAAATCGAGTGTGACAGCGGGTGCGTTGGTTACGGCTAACCAAGCTGCCAAATTAGCGACCATTCAGCAGCTTGACCCTATCAATGTTGATATTGTGCAATCATCCGCGCAACTGCTGCGTTTGAAAGCATCACTCTCCCAAGGCCATATGCAAGAAGATGACTCTGCGCAAGTTACATTGATGCTTGAAGATGGCAGCACTTACGAACACAAAGGCACAATGAAATTTACTGAGGTCAATGTGAACGAAAGTACGGGCAGCGTGACGCTTCGTGCCGAATTCCCAAACCCTGACGGTTTGTTGCTACCTGGAATGTTTGTTCGTGCGACGGTCATTACTGGTGTCGACCCTGATGCGATTCTAATACCACAAAATACGGTATCTCGTGATGCGACAGGTAAAGCGACAGTGATGACGGTTAATGGCGAGAACAAAGTGGAAGCGAAACCAGTGAAGACTGCTGAAGCGATCAATAGCCAATGGCGCATTATTGATGGTTTGAACGCGGGTGATAAAGTCATTACCGCCGGTTTACAAAAGGTAGGGCCAGGCAGTTCGGTAACTATCCAAAACGGTGAACAGGAGTAATCATGGCACGATTTTTTATCGATCGTCCGGTATTTGCTTGGGTTCTCGCGATTCTAACGATGTTGGCGGGGGTAATGTCATTATTCAATTTACCCGTCTCGCAATACCCAACGATTTCACCGACGACGATCACCATCAGTGCTCGCTATCCAGGTGCATCAGCAAAAACCGTTGAAGACTCGGTAACGCAGGTTATCGAGCAAAACATGACAGGATTAGATTACCTTCGCTACCTATCATCGAGCAGTGATGCATTTGGTAATGCGACAATTACCCTGACGTTTGATAGCGAAGCTGACCCTGATATCGCGCAAGTACAGGTGCAGAACAAACTGCAATTGGCATTGACTTCATTGCCGATGGAGGTACAAAACCAAGGTATTGTCGTCAATAAATCCAATACGGCATTTCTCATGGTTGTCGCAGTTTATTCTGAAGATCCTGACTTTACAGAAAACGATATCGGCGACTTTGTTGTAACGAATATTCAAGACCCGATAAGTCGTGTAACTGGCGTAGGACAAGTGCAGGCGTTTGGTGCGCAGTATGCAATGCGAGTTTGGCTGGACCCTTTTAAGCTTACGCAGTTCAACTTGACCGCGATCGACGTAGCAAATGCAATCAGTGAACAGAACGCGCAAGTTTCTTCAGGTCAACTTGGTGCGGCACCTGCGCAGGAAGGCCAGTTGTTGAATGCAACGATTTCGTCTGCAAGTCGTTTGAGTAGTGTAGAAGAGTTCCAAGACATCATTCTTAAGTCCGACGCCAGTGGTTCGAATGTTTATTTGAAAGATGTAGCTCGCGTTGAGCGTGGTGCAGAAAGTTATGATATTCGAGGCCAATATAATGGCTTCCCAGCATCGGGGTTAGGTATTTCATTAGGTACTGGCGCAAACGCGCTTGAGACAGCCAATGCGGTAAAAGAGCGCTTAGAACAACTGAGTGCAACGTTCCCAGAAGGGTTGCAGATTGCTTACCCATTTGAAACAACGCCATTCGTCAAAGCCTCGATTCAAGAAGTGGTTAAAACGCTATTAGAAGCTATTCTTCTTGTGTTCTTAATCATGTACCTGTTCTTGCAGAACTTCCGTGCGACGATCATTCCAACGATCGCAGTGCCTGTCGTATTGCTCGGAACCTTCGCTATTTTGTACGCGACTGGATTTAGCGTAAACACGTTAACCATGTTCGCGATGGTTCTGGCTATCGGTTTGCTGGTGGATGATGCCATCGTTGTGGTGGAAAACGTCGAGCGTGTGATGCATGAAGATGGGTTGGAGCCCAAAGAAGCGACCAAAAAATCGATGGGACAGATTACTGGTGCCCTGATTGGTGTCGGTTTGACGCTTTCTGCGGTATTCGTCCCTATGGCGTTTATGTCTGGCTCTACAGGGGTTATTTACCGTCAGTTTTCAATAACTATTGTGGCGGCTATGACGCTTTCCGTTTTGGTTGCGATAATTCTGACTCCAGCATTGTGTGCTACGTTGCTGAAAAAAGGCGATGCTGAGCTTCTAGAGAAGAAAGGCTTCTTTGGCTGGTTTAACCGCAAGTTTGATGCGATGACAGCAGGCTAT
Organism: Vibrio sp. 1978; assembly: GCF_033344345.1. Taxonomy (NCBI): domain Bacteria; kingdom Pseudomonadati; phylum Pseudomonadota; class Gammaproteobacteria; order Vibrionales; family Vibrionaceae; genus Vibrio; species Vibrio sp. 1978. The sequence goes on along the minus strand of NZ_JAWPOP010000003.1, from coordinate 269,633 downwards.
GAAACCGGCGTTGCCAAACTTCTAAAACGCACAGGTCGCATGTTGGTTGTATTTTTGGCAATGAGTGCAGGTGCTGGCTGGTTATTTATGAACCTTCCAACGTCATTTTTGCCAGATGAAGACCAAGGCACAGTATTCTCAATGGCTATTTTGCCGCCTAACTCAACACAAGAACAGACGGAAAAAACACTTGAGAAAATGCGTGACTTTTACCTAGTAGACGAAAAAGACAATGTAAAATCCGTCTTCTCCGTTGCTGGATTTAGTTTCGCAGGTCAAGGCCAAAACATGGGGATGGCATTTATCGGTTTGAAAGATTGGTCTGAGCGTGAAGCGCCTGGCGCCGATGCAGCTTCCATTACAGGTCGAGCGATGGGGTACTTCTCTACCATTAAAGAAGCTTTGGTGTTTGCGTTCGCCCCTCCAGCGATTCAAGAGCTAGGTAACTCGACAGGTTTCGATTTCTATCTCCAAGACTCGTTGAATAAAGGGCACGATGCATTAGTTGCGGCTCAAGGGCAACTTCTGGGCATGGCAGCACAAAACCCGAAACTTGTCGGTGTTCGTCCAAACGGTCAGGCAGATGCGCCAATGTACAAAGTGAACATTGACCACGTCAAACTTCGTGCTTTGGATGTCAGTATCAATGACGTAAACCAAATCCTGTCAGCTGCATGGGGCGGGGCTTACATTAACGATTATATTGACCGCGGTCGTGTGAAGAAAGTGATGGTGCAAAGTGATGCGGAATACCGCATGCAGCCAAAAGACTTCGATTCATGGTACGTACGCAACGCTAAAGGAGAGATGGTGCCTTTCTCTGCTTTTGCGAGTGGCGAGTGGACCTATGGTTCTCCTCTTTTGCAGCGCTTTGATGGTTTGCCAGCAATGAATATTCAAGGCGGTGCAGCTCCTGGTGTAAGTACTGGTGAAGCCATGGAAGAAATTGAAGCAATGGTAGAAAAGCTACCGGAAGGCTTCACGGTGAACTGGAATGGTATTTCGTATGAAGAGCGCCTTTCCGGAAACCAAGCGCCGATGCTATATGCGCTATCTATCCTCGTCGTATTCTTAGTTCTTGCCGCTTTGTATGAAAGTTGGTCAGTACCTTTCGCCGTGGTGTTAGTTGTTCCTCTTGGTGTGCTTGGTGCTGTGCTTGCGGTAATGACGCGCAGTATGGATAACGATGTGTTCTTCCAGGTGAGCTTATTAACTACGGTCGGCTTGGCAACCAAAAACGCCATTCTGATTGTTGAGTTTGCAAAGGACTACTATGAGAAAGGCGCTGGGCTTATCGAAGCAACCTTACATGCTGTTCGCGTTCGTCTGCGCCCAATTATCATGACATCGCTTGCTTTTGGTTTGGGTGTGGTACCACTTGCTATCAGTTCAGGTGTGGGATCGGCAGGTCAAAACGCAGTAGGTACCGGCGTACTTGGTGGCATGATCAGTGCCACGATATTGGGTATATTCTTCGTCCCAATCTTCTTTGTAGTGGTTGAGCGATTGTTTGATCGACGTGCGAGAAAAGAGTCGGAGGCAGAGTTGTCTGAGACCAGCACTAAACCCACTCAGCAAAGCGAGTAGGACTTGGTTGTTTTAACTGAGTTATACTAGTGATAATAAACACGATTAAAGGGCGCTTCGGCGCTCTTTATTTTATGTTTTCACTTGGTGGTTACCGTCTATGACGCGAGCCTGAAAGACGGCGTGTTGTGTGCAGTATCAGCACAGCCTTTTCGGCCGAATGAAAGCCTAAAGAAGAAAAACGACGATGAAAGATCAGAAAATTTCCCCAATTTCCGTTTTGGATCAAAGTCCTATGTTTGTTTGTGGTGTGATGCAGCGCATGTACCGCAATCGTGCCCAAGCTGAGCTCTCTCGGCAAAATTTGATGACACTAGAAATGGCAAGTGCACTGGCCGCTTTAGAAGAATTTCAGCCTATGAGCCAGCAAGCGTTAGCTGATGCGGTTCGAACTGAGCGAAGTGTAGCAAAGCGGATGGTGGACAATCTGGAAAAGAGAGGGTTTGTTCAAGTTTCTAAAAGTAAATCGAATCAGCGCCTTAAAATGCTAAGCATGACAAAAGAGGGGGCAAATGCTTTAAAGCAAGTTCATCAAATCATGACGAATTTACAGAAAGAGTTTTTTTCTTGTTTGTCGGAATCTGAAGCGAATGAATTTTTTCGTCTGGTAAGAAAGCTCACTTTTGCGAATCACGACCAGTAACTGACATCAATGCCGTTTAGCGTCTTTATTTTATCGCGGACCAATTATATTAAGCTGTAGAACTTAAGAAATAGGATGCCCAACGTACAGGTCACGGTAGAAAGCACCGTAGTGAGTGCGATGATATTTGCAGCTAACGTGGCATTGCCTCCCATGGAACGCGCCATGACATAGCTGGCAGCAGCGACTGGAGAGGCGTTCATAAAGAAAAGAATACCTAGCTCAATTCCTCGAAATCCTACTAAGTAAGCTCCCATGGTGATGATGACTGGCGCTACGATGAGCTTGTAACTGCTCGCAAACCAAGATGGACCTTTCTCTTTTCTCATCAAGCTAAAGTCAAGTGAGCCACCCGTACACAACAGCGCCAAAGGCAATGTCATTTTGGACAAGTAGTCTCCTGCGTCAATAACCACATTCGGTACTGGAATAGCGAGTAAATAAAAAGCCATTCCTAGAACAATGGAGATTATGAGTGGATTCCTAGTCAGTGTTCGGCCCATCATCTTTGCTGCTTGCGAGGCAGACGTTGCTCCTTTGGGAGATAAGCAAATTACCGCTTGGACGTTATAAATAAATGTGGTGACCGCGACATAGAGAGCCGCTAACGCCACACCTTGAGAACCATACGCATTGGCAACGTAAGCGATGCCAATAATACCTGTATTTGCTCGGAACCCACCTTGGATGAGAACGCCTTGATCAGGCGATGCTTTGAACAGAAGTTTGACGGAAAGATAGGTGAAAATGAAAAACGAAATACTAGCGATGACGCCGAAATTGACGAATCCACTTGCCGCGGAAAAGTCGTGTTCTGAAGCCACAATGCTGACAAATAACATTGCAGGCAAGGTAACTTGAAACACCAGTTTAGAGCCTACTTCGATAAAATTATCGTTGATTAGACCAAAGCGCTTAAAAAGAACGCCAAGTACCAACATCAAACAGATAGGTCCGGTTATCGACAAAGAGAATTGCAACTGATGTAAAACAGCTTCCATGTAAGTATCCGCAGCAAAAGAAAAAAGTGTTCCTGTTGCCTATTAAGCCACAAACCCGGAGGGTAGGACAGTAACGTGATGAAATTTTCTTCTGTTGTAGGTTCCGGAGTCATTTACACTCCAAGTTATGGACGAGGTCCCAATTTAACAAAGCGGTACTGGTCCTACGTGCGATATGTTGGTTAACTCGTTGTCGTGATGCATCCACATGCGTATTAGATGTGAGGGCTGGTCATCGTAGTTATAGATAGGAGTTCATCAATGAAAAGGAAACACAACAAAACTGTACTGTGTGCGTTTGTCTCTGGTTCGGTATTTGGTGCGGTTTTGGTCATTGCGATGTCTTTACCAATGTAATCCTCTTAATTGGCTGTTGGAACACTCACACTAATTCAGTACAAAACAGATTGAGTTCTGCGGTGTGTGCTGTTAGTTTAAAAAACATGAAAATACACGTTCGCCCTTCATTAACAACCTTCTCTTGGTGGCGCTCTAAATAGAGCGGCGCGGAATACTTACATTCTTAAGCTGCTGGATGGTAGCTAAGAGTGTTTGATCTTTTTATCTCCAGTAGCGATCTATTAATTACTTGGAGACAAATATGAATACCCATAAAAATACATCTCAGCGTGAAATTATACTTACCGGAGATCGAGCAACAGGTCCATTACACCTCGGGCACTATATTGGTTCATTGCAACAACGAGTCAAATTGCAAACGGAGCACGAGCAAACGATCTTGGTTGCGGACATGCAAGGGCTGACGGATAACGCGCATAACCCATCAAAGGTATCCTCTAATATTCTCAATGTCGTTGCAGATTATTTGGCTGTTGGTATCAACCCCGCTCAAACTACGATCACGTTGCAGTCTCAAATTCCAGCGTTAGCCGAGTTGACAATGTATTACAGTAATCTTGTTTCTATCGCACGATTAGAGCGAAACCCCACGGTTAAAAATGAGATTCAAAGTAAAGGCTTTGAACGCTCTATTCCCGCAGGCTTTTTAACGTATCCAATTTCTCAAGCTGCTGATATTACGGGGTTTCATGCGACGCTAGTACCAGTGGGTGATGACCAGCTGCCGATGTTAGAGCAAACTAATGAAATCGTGAGAAAAATAAACCACCTGGGTGGGAAAGAGGTTCTTAGGGAATGCCGTCCATTACTTAGTGATGCACCTCGTTTGCCGAGTACTGATGGCAAAAATAAGATGTCTAAAAGCATGGGGAATGCAATCAACCTAGGGACGTCTGAAAAGGAGATTTCTGCGGCGGTGAAATCTATGTATACCGATCCCAATCATCTGAAAATTGAGGACCCTGGCCAAGTCGAAGGGAATATTGTATTCATCTACCTCGATGCTTTTCATCCTGATAAAAATTATGTCGAACAGCTAAAAGACCATTATCGACGAGGTGGGTTAGGTGATGGTTTGACCAAGAAAGTGTTAGAAGAATGCTTACAAGAGATGCTTCGCCCTATTCGAGAAAAGCGCGCTATGTATTTGAATGATAAAGCGCAGCTGATTGATATTTTAAAACAAGGTAGTGAGCGTTCTCGCGAGAAAACCGAAAAAGTGCTATTTGATGTGAAAGATGTATTTGGTTTAAATTTGTTCTGAATTAAAAGTAGAGAGTTGAACATAAGGCACGACGACTGGTTAGCAACGTGCCTTTTTAAGTTCCCAGTCAGTCAAAGCGCATTGTTAAGAAGAAAAAAATTCACGACGAAAATCCGCGACTTCTTGTTGGTAATAGCTTTGCCATTCCGGTTCTGACAAATGTGAATGGCTAGAGGCTCTTTGCGTTCTTAGCTTGGACTCAAGTTGTTGTAATGCTTGTTGGTAATCTTTGACTTGTTTTTTTTGCTCTGTAATTTGCTGCTGACGAGCATGAATGTTTTTACTTTCTTCTTTCGTTAAGTAAGTTCGTTCTAGCTCTGCGATGATCGCCAAGCGATCTGGTAGGCTCATACTATTAGGAATCAGGGTGACCGCACGCTCATATTTTTCCTGGTTGCTTGTTAGCCCGATAGCATCTGCATGTTCTTGCCAGTCAATGGTGAGTTGCTCGAAAGCTCGCAAAAAGTTATCTGGGCTTTGAGTGTCCAGCTTTTGGGCTTCTAAATTGAAATCGTACAGCGCGAACTCATCCGCGAAAACAACATCAGCCAATTCTCCCCAGATGCTCCTTGCTTCGTTCTTCAGCTGTGCAATACGCGACGCCAGTGATTGTTGCTCATCAAATAACAAATTTCCTACACTCTCTTGCCATTGGCTGCTGAGCTGAGGGTAGTTCGCCAAAAGCTGGAATCGAGCTGAAGATAAATGCGCCTCAAACAAGGCGACCTGCTCTTCACAACTACGGTTCAACATACACTCTTGCCAAAACGTCTCAAGTTCGGCGACAAGTTTCCTGCCTTTGAGTTGAGTTAATCGCTCAGTCGTTATTTGAACTGTGGAAGGGAGCTTAGCGGTTTGTGGTGAAGTATCTGTATCGGGCACGATGCTACTCGTTTGTAGTGATGTACTGGAGACACTCTTATTTTTTGTCTTAGGGAAAGGAGAGGAAGCGAGCTCTTCTTTTTGAACATCGTGACTGAAAGTTAAAAATATCATGCCCGCCATAAGGGCGGACATGATTATCAAAGCGATTTTCTTCATGGCTTGATTGTTGCGCTTACTGGGAAATGGTCAGAAAGGTTATAGTGTTTCCATAAACTCTCTGCGGTTGTGCGCGGCACGTCTACACGGTTGTCATTGAATGATTTCACCCCGTATTCACTACTCACCATAACATAGTCAAGGTATTCCACGTTTTCGCCACCTGATAACGCTTCACCTGCAAAGTTATTGATACGGGGATCAAAGGTTGACTCCGTGTAACCAGAGTACTGAGGTTCGATGGCGCTTAAGTTAGCGATCATTTGTTGGTAGTCACCAGGGAACTTTCTTTTGTTTACGTTAAAGTCGCCGCTGTATACCACAGTTTCGCTTGAAGGAATGTTAAGAGATTGGGCGAGTGCGCGGATTTGTTTGAACTGGCGCTGACGATACTCACGGGCGGTGTCTGTATCGAAAGATGCGGTATGGGTAGCAAACACATGGTAAGCCTGACCACCTTTAATTATTTCCGCATAATTTACGCCTTTATCGGCAAAGCAGTCTGTACCAGAACAATCGGGAAAGACATATTGCGCTTCGTTCACGATAGGGTAGCGACTAACTATGATTACGCCACCATCATGAATATTAACGCCTTCTTTATCTAACATCTTTGTTTGGTAAGGATATTCCTTGGCTAACTCACGTAAGAATGCTTCACGGCCGCTGGCAAACACCTCTTGCAGCGCCAAAACATCGTAACCTTTTACATGTTGAGGAATCAGTTCGTAACGATCTCCAATGTGCGATGCAATAGCCGTCAACGCCCAGATGTTATAAGTCATCAACTTAAGGTTTTGTTCTTCGTTGTCGACAGACTCCGCTACCTTGCTTGGCGTGATGGTGTAGTAAAGATCATCATATCGAGCGGTACTGTCTGACTTAAATGCCAGTTCGGTTTCTCTCGCACCAAAAGCGTTAGTGTTGGCACGATGAATGTTACGATCATCTTTGAGTGATAACTCGACATCGGCTGCGGACAAGCCGTATTCAATGGTCGAATTGTACCAATGGCCTTCCATTATTTGATTGAGTGTTATGCTTTCACCTTCAGGGCTAGAAACCACCGTTTCAAAACGGTAAGTTTGATTTGATTTCACGCCCTCCCAACGGTTGAAGCTTAATACAGATTTAGTTTCCCACGGACCAAGTACCTGCACATGTTGTTGCCACTCTTCTCCGTATTGAAGCAAATCACTGCCTTCATGTTTTACTTGAATAGTTAACGGTTGATCAGAGTTATTCGTTAGGTAAACGTCGGTATCTGCAATGCAGGGTAACGCTATCAAGCTACTTAATAAAAGGCTCCACTGCGAAAATTTCATCTTATTTTTCCATCATTTGAACTAGAGCAATCATTCTTGTTTATAAATGTTACTTGCACGTTAAATATGGATGACATCTAAGCCAGCGCTGAAAATTGTTATCAGAATGTGATCTTTATTCAATGGTTAGGATGGGGGTATTGAGTGTGTGGCCGTTGAAGCGGTGGAAAAATAATACCAACAGTCAACGAATTGCATTCACTGCAATCAAGCTGTCATCTTTGCTCTATAAGTTGTGCGGCGTCATTCATCTAGCCATATGGCTAGAACTCAAATTGATAGATGGAGCACCATGGCTAGAGCAGTAAATCCAACCGATGAAACCATCATTAAATTGTTACAAGAGCAAGGTTTGATTAGAAGTGAAGCAGAAGCACGTTTAAAGAAAGAGGTGTACCGCTTGCAACCTAATGAGATAGCAAAAGTAAAAAATTATGCCCAGCATTTTGGGATAAATGCGAAAGAAAAGCTCATCGATGAGATCTTGGATCTGCGCCGAGAAGCGCTCATGAAAAGATGTAGACACAATACGGAGCATGCGAGCCTATCTCTAAAATAGCATGTGATAAAACTATCAATTACTGGTCAAGATTTGATCTCTCAAGCCGATGTATATAAGAGCGTTCAATGATATCGAGCGCAAAAAACAGTGTGTTTTAGAGGTTAAGCTTTCACTTAAGTGAGAGGTTTGGAAAGGCTGCGGGGAGAAAGTGCATGCGTATTAAAGACTTAAGTGTCGTAAAGAAAATATCGGTTAGTTATTTAACCGTTTTTGCCGTGTTTGGTTTAGTGTCAGTAATGTTGGTGCAAGGTTTGTTAACACTGAATAAAGACATTTCAGTGTTAACAGATAAAAGTTTACCTTCTGTTGCGATTTTGAAAGGTATCCAAGTTGATATTACTAAAGTGCGTAAAGATGAGTTCTCTTTATTGCCAAACGCAAATCACCCCAAAATTGGTGAATGGTTAAAAGGCCTCGACCAATGGCGTTCTGATGTGCAGGCTGGTATTGCAGAATACGAAAAGCTCGACCTTAATAAGCGTGAAACGCAGTCCTTTAGCGTTTTTAAAGAAACTTGGAATCAATACATCAAAGAAACGAAGACTTACAACGTATTGCTAAGCCAAGGCGATGCTGAAAGTGCAAATGATGTAATTTTATCAAGTTTCGATACCTACTCAAAAGCGTTGAGCAGCTTGGATGATACCCTCGCGTTGAACGATGAGTTGGTGAATTTGATTGGCGAAGAAGTACAAAGTGAAGCGGCATTTACACAATACAGCGCTGCTGTTGGTGCGCTTGTCGTCGCATTGGTCATGGTAATGTCTGCCATGTTGCTTTCTCGAGTCATCTGCGGGCCTGTTGATCGAGCACTGGAATTCGCTTCCAAAATCGCCAAGGGTCAATTGAATAATCAAATCGACGAAAGCGAATTGAGCAAAGACGAGTTAGGAACGCTGCTCAAAGAGCTTGTCGGTATGCAAACAAACTTACATTCGTTGGTTTCTGAGATTAATGACTCAACGATTCAGCTAACGGCAGCAGTAGAGGAAGTGAGTGCTATTTCTTCTCAGACCGCTTCTGGTATGCAAAATCAACAAATTGAACTTAGCTCGGTGGCTTCTGCGATGACAGAAATGCAAGCTGCTGTAAGTGAAGTGGCACAAAATACCGAAGTTGGCGCAACCTCTGCTTATTCGGCTGCGGAAGTGGCAAAGCAAGGAACGGTGACGTTACAACAAACTATCGCAGTAATTGAGCGTGTATCACATACGATCCAAGAATCAGATGAACTGGCACGTGAGCTTGAATCGAGCTCAAACAATATCAATGTGGTCGTAGATGTGATCCGCGGGATTGCCGAGCAAACAAACTTGTTAGCACTGAACGCCGCAATTGAAGCCGCTCGGGCTGGTGAACAAGGACGTGGGTTTGCTGTTGTGGCAGATGAGGTTCGTTCTCTGGCGCAACGCACTCAAGACTCCACTTCACAAATTGTGGAAATTGTTAATCAACTACAAGAGAGCAGCAGTAAAATAGGGCATTCAAGCCGTGATTGTCAGGAGGGTATTTCTCAGTGTGTTGAGCAAGTTAATGATGCTGATAGCCAGATAAAAGAAATTGAACATTCTGTCGATAACATAGCGCAAATGAGTACACAAATCGCAACGGCGTGCAGTGAGCAGAATTCTGTATCCGAAGAGCTGAATCGCAGCGTGGAGCATATTAATAGTGCTTCAACAGAGATGGCTGAGGGAGCTTCACAAACGGCTGTGGCTTGTCAGCAGATTAGTAGCCTAGCGCACAACTTGAAAACTCGAATGGGTTCATTCCAGCTCTAGTTGTTGTGTTTCAGCTTTATTCCTAACCTCATTGCTACAATAAATAAGCCGGACGAAATGTCCGGCTTATTTATTCTCTGTCTATATAAGTTCAGAGTATGCTCAACCTTGGGAGAATATGCTCGCTAGGCTGGAATACCACTGTGAAACTTAAAATCTGTATCTGGCGTAGAAATTAAATCTGCCTCTATACGTCCAAAGTAGGCGATGCGCTCGCTGATATCTTTGCCTGCGATTTGCTCCGCTAATACAAGATAATCCTGGTAATGGCGTGCTTCTGAACGTAATAAAGAAATGTAGAACTTTGCGATATCGTCATCCATATGTGGTGCTAGTTTGGCAAAACGCTCACAAGATCGGGCTTCGATGTACGCACCAATGATGAGTTTATCGATCAGCGTTTCCGGCTCATGAGTCTTCATATGCGAAATCAGTCCTTTAGCATAACGACTTGCTGGAATATTTTTGTACTCAATTCCACGACTTTCCATGATCTCTAAAACTTGATAAAAGTGGTGTAACTCCTCTTTTATCAAAAGCACCATCTTATCGATCAAATCTTGGCTGTATGGTGAGTCGGACTTAGCCATGATTGACTTAGAAATATTGCTCTTGCCTTTTAAAGTTTCCAATGAGCCTACGTTACGGTAAGCAAAATCTTCGTAGGGCTTAAACCAGTCAAGTAGAGCATGTGAACTGGATTGGTCAACGGCATACTTACGAATTAAAAACATGGCAGATTGGCCAGCTTTTAGTTCGCACAGTAGGTGGTCTAACAAAATGGTTTGAAGGTTCTCTGGTTTCTTTGCTTCCTCTACCCATTCATCAGGTGTACTGCATCGCAGAAATTGGTTAATGGGAGCAAGAAGATCTTGATAGGCGTCTAGATTCATCATTTTAGTTTTAGTACTTCACATTTTTATTGGGCATATCCGTTGTCTTGCGGATAGAAAAAAGGCTGCAATTGCAGCCTTTTTTGACCTGAAGTGAATGTTACCACTTTTTCTTCTCGCCGAAGAGAGCTTCCATGTCATTGTCACGCTCTTTGTCAGCAATCTGCTGCATTTCGGCATCGCTTTTATCTTGGCGCTTTTTATCTAAGTCACCTAACATCTCTTCAAGCTTTTGTTTCGCTTGAATAGAATAAGGATCGCTCTTAGTGCTCAAAGCATCGATACCTTTACGCAGCAGTTGAAGCGCGGTGCCTGGTTGGCCACGAGCGATAGAGTCGTTTGCTCTTTTGATGACATTTTCAATGTTGATGCGAATTTGCATCGTTTCCAAGCGCGCATTTTCGGTGACGTAAGTCTGGGTATCCAATCGGCCTTTGTTGTGCTCGTTACGGATAGTGTCGCGAAGTCGTTTAACCAGCTTAAGCATGACGATAGCTTGTTTATCACTACTCGGCATCTTGAAAGTGGTACTCTCGCCAGTAGGACCATTCTCTTTTAGCTGCGTAATCTGCTGCTTCATATTTTCGATACGTTGAGCAAGTTGCTTGTTCTTCGGGTCCAGCTCATGCATGCTCTCTAGCGCGTCAAGAATACGATTGTTTAGACACAGCAACAGCTCTTTACTAAAAGGGATATGGTGCGCATGACCAATCAACTCTTCAGTACCATCTATCAAGGCTACATATCGCGCTGATTCCTGCCTTTTTGCGGTTTCAACTTTAACCTTATATTGCAACATAATGTTATAGCCTAGGATTAACACCAGTAGGATGGCTACCAAAGCGATTATTAAACCAATATTCATATCTTTGCGTCTGCTTTACTTTTCTGCGGCTAGCGTTAAAGAATACATGAATCTTATCTTACTCGGCACCTTATTTGTTTGATTATTTTGTCTCTCCCACGTTTTAGTTACTGATAGAAGTCACATCATAGAACTTCGGTCATTTATTGGCTCAACTTTGTGCATATTGTTTCTTGCTTGAAGATTATTAGTATGTGATTGAGGTATAAGTTAGAAATTGCTGTTCATTTCGATTTGAACGCGTTATAACTAATTATTATATCGCTCGCTTGAGTGGCCAATAAACTCTCTCATGAATAAGTAAGGGATTACGATGAAACTGCAGCAGCTGAAGTATATTGTTGAGGTTGTAAACCATAATCTGAATGTATCTGCAACGGCGGAAAGCTTATATACCTCTCAGCCAGGTATTAGTAAACAGGTTCGGTTGCTGGAAGACGAGTTAGGTATTCAGATTTTTGAACGTAGCGGTAAGCACTTAACGCAAGTGACGCCAGCTGGAGAAGAAATTGTACGTATCTCTCAAGAAATTCTCGCTCGTGTAGAAAGTATCAAAGCGGTGGCTGGAGAGCACACCCATCCAGAAATGGGGACGCTGAATATCACCACGACACATACGCAGGCTCGTTATGCACTGCCAGATGTCATCAAAGGTTTTACTTCTCGTTATCCAAAAGTGTCGTTACACATGCACCAAGGTACACCGTCACAAATGTCTGAGGCGATAGCTAAAGGCACTGCGAATTTTGCGATTGCGACAGAAGCTCTTCACTTATATCAAGATGCCATCATGCTGCCTTGTTATCACTGGAATCGTTCAATAGTTGTGCCTAAAGACCACCCACTAGCGAAGAAAGACAAAGTAACGATCAGTGATCTTGCCGCTTACCCATTAGTCACTTACGTGTTCGGTTTTACTGGTCGTTCAGAGCTGGATACAGCATTCAACCGCGAAGGTTTAACCCCGCGAGTGGTGTTCACGGCAACTGATGCAGACGTCATTAAAACTTACGTTCGTATGGGTATTGGTGTGGGTGTGATTGCAAGCATGGCTGTGGATGAAGAGCAGGACGGTGACTTGGTTGCAATAGATGCGAGCCATTTGTTTGGCGCGAGCACCACGAGCATCGGCTTCCGCCGTGGTACATTCTTACGCTCTTACATGTTCGATTTTATGGAGCGTTTTGCACCGCACTTAACGCGTCCAGTGGTTGAGCAGGCGATTTCGTTGAAGTCTAATGCAGAAATCGAAGAGATGTTTAAAGACATCGAGCTTCCGGTGAGATAACACTTCATTGATGTTTCGATTCCCTCTACAATGCGCTCGTTGTAGGGGGAGCTATGAAAACGCAATTTCAGTTTATTAATGACTGCTTAATCGAAAACCAATCTTTGTGGCGATTCGAGCCTTTTAAAAGCAGCATTCACACATCATTACCTTGGCAGGAGCAACATCCTCGACTGTGCCAATGGCTAGCGTCTCTTACTCCCTCTCAAATCGAAGAATACAAAGCAGCACCAGAACTCGCGTTAAAAGCACTTAGTCCGTTTTTGCCTGAGCTTGAACAACTCGCAGAACTGACTCATTTAGAGCTTTTGTCGTTAAACGGCTTGGAACTCGCTCGTGGTTTAGATAACGGTATTCCGGGACGTAAGTTGGAGCAAATTAGCTCGATGGGTGAAGCTGCAATTCAACAACACTGTGGCGAAGAATGGCTAGAATGGTGCTCAGGTAAAGGTTACTTGGGGCGAATCCTGACAACGCAAACCGATCAGCCTGTAACCAGCTTTGAATACCAACAAGCACTGTGCGATTCGGGGCAACAAGCAGCCAATGAACATCATTGGAAGATGACGTTTATTCAAGGCGACGCGTTTGATAGCAAAGCGAAAGCCGTGTTTAAGCCAACGCAACACGCAGTAGCACTGCATGCATGCGGTGACCTTCACGCTCGTCTAATGCAGTACGGCAGTGAAAATGGGATTGCTGCGATGACCATATCACCTTGTTGTTACCACTTGATTCAGTCGGAACAATACCAGCCGATGTCGGAATCGGGCAGGGCTTCTTCTCTCTCATTGTCTAAGCAAGAACTGCGTATCCCATTACAACAAACGGTGACAGGAGGAGAGCGCGTGCGTCGTCATCGTCAGCAGGAAATGATGTTTCGTCTTGGGTTTGATTTGATCACGCGACAAGCTTTGGGAATGGCAGAGTATCAGCCTGTGCCGAGTATCCGTAAGTCGCAATTAAGTGATGGTTTTGAATCTTTATGTCGCTGGGCAGCGGAGCAAAAAGGCATTGTTCTTCCTCAAGAAATCGATTTCTCTCATTTTGAAAAGTTAAGCGAACAACGCTTCTGGCAAATGGAGAGAATGAGCTTAGTGCAACTTGTTTTTCAACGTCCGTTGGAGATCTGGCTCGCATTAGACAAAGTGCTTTATCTTGAAGAACGTGGTTACCGTGTTAGATTGTCAGAGTTTTGCCCTAAATCGGTCACACCTAGAAATATTTTAATTTGTGCATATAAGATTTAGTTATTCTTTATAGCCAAACGCTCTATATGAAAAAGCCCACTTATGAGTGGGCTTTTGTAAACAAAACGTGACAAGTTATGTTTTATTTTGTCATTAATTAAACATAGCGATAGCTTGAGTTGGTTCAACGTATTCCAAGTCAAAGCTTTCTGCTACTTCTTTACATGTTACTTTTCCGTGAATAACGTTTAGACCTTCAAGGAAGCCTTTGTCTTCTAGAAGTGCTTCGCGGTAGCCTTTATTTGCTAACTTCACGATGTATGGAAGCGTAGCGTTGTTGAGTGCAAATGTTGAAGTGCGAGCAACTGCGCCAGGCATATTTGCTACACAGTAGTGAACCACTTCATCAACGATGTAAGTTGGATCTGCGTGAGTTGTCGCGTGTGAAGTTTCGAAACAACCGCCTTGGTCAATTGCCACGTCAACCACTGCTGCACCAGGCTTCATCTTAGCAATGTGCTCTTTAGTGACCAGTTTAGGTGCTGCTGCGCCAGGAATTAGAACGGCACCGATAACAAGGTCCGCTTCTAGAACATGCTTCTCGATAGCGTCTTCAGTAGAATAAACCACTTTTGCGCGACCTTGGAATTCTTCGTCAAGCTTACGAAGTGTGTCTACGTTACGGTCTAGAATGGTGACGTCAGCGCGAAGGCCAACCGCCATACGAGCAGCGTTTGCACCAACAACGCCACCACCAACGATAACGACTTTTGCAGGTTCAACACCAGGTACGCCGCCTAGGAGCAGACCACGACCGCCGTGCGATTTTTCCAACGTTTGCGCACCAGCTTGGATAGACATCCGACCTGCCACTTCTGACATTGGTGCTAACAGTGGCAAACGACCCATATTATCTGTTACAGTCTCATAGGCTATACAGACAGCTTTGCTCTTGATTAGCTCATCAGTTTGTGGAAAATCTGGTGCTAGGTGTAAATAAGTAAATAAAATTTGCCCTTCGCGGAGCATTGCTCTCTCTACTGCTTGGGGTTCTTTTACTTTTACAATCATGTCTGCTTGCGCAAATACGTCAGCAGCATGAGGGAGAATGGATGCGCCGACAGCGATGTAATCATCGTCTGAAAAACCAATGCCGGCACCTGCATTGGTCTCAACTAAAACTTGGTGACCATGTGAGATGAGTTCTCTCACGCTAGCTGGGATCATACCAACACGATATTCGTGATTCTTGATTTCCTTAGGTACGCCAATGATCATCCTGTATCCTCTTTCTATAATGGTTGTATTAACTGTTAGTAGGGTGTTATTGTCGAATTAATAACTAGTATAGTTATAGATTTGTAAAATTTGGCACCAAATATTAAAAAGTTGTAGTATATTTTTTTGCAAGGAAGTAATAAGGTGGAATAAAAAATGGCAGACAACTATAAAAAGCCGTCCAAGGAACTAGACCGTATCGACCGCAACATTCTTAATGAGCTGCAGAAAGACGGTCGTATTTCAAACGTTGAGCTTTCAAAACGTGTGGGACTTTCTCCAACGCCATGTTTGGAGCGTGTACGTCGCTTAGAGCGTCAGGGTTATATCACAGGGTATACTGCATTATTGAATCCGCAGTTCCTGGATGCATCACTATTAGTATTCGTTGAGATTACGCTAAACCGTGGTGCGCCGGATGTGTTTGAGCAGTTTAACTCAGCTGTTCAAAAGCTAGACGACATACAAGAGTGTCATCTTGTTTCAGGTGACTTTGACTATCTTCTTAAAACCCGTGTATCAGATATGGGTGCTTACCGCCGACTATTGGGCGATACGTTACTACGTCTACCTGGCGTAAATGACACTCGCACATACGTTGTTATGGAAGAAGTGAAACAATCTAACCAGCTTGTGATCAAAACTCGTTAATTTCTTGCAAAGAAAGCGGTATATGCTTCCGCTTTCGCCAGAGAGTAATTGGGTTTTTCTCCTTGATATGGTTAAATCAATTTACCGAGCGGCTTGATGCCGCTCGGAATGTTTTGCAATTTCCTATTTCATTTCCATATTCAAGTTGATTTATGTTCAAAGAGAACGCAAAGAAAGTCGAAACCATTATCAAAACCAGTGAAGAGCCCCAGTCTTCACGCTTAAATGGCTTCCAACGCTTAAAAGAGTGCTGCTTTATCGTTGGCGTTCTTAGCTCGGTATTGCTTGCGGTTGCACTATTTACCTTCAGTCCGGCCGATCCTTCTTGGTCCCAAACCGCATGGGGAGGGGATATCGATAATGCTGGTGGCCTTTTCGGCGCTTGGCTAGCCGATACTCTATTCTTCACATTTGGCTCTCTCGCTTACCCAATCCCTTTCTTGCTAGCGGCGGCTGCATGGGTGATTTGCCGTAAACGAGGAGAAGATGAGCCCATTGATTTCATGCTTTGGGGTACAAGGCTGCTCGGTCTTGTCGTCCTTATTATGACCAGTTGCGGTCTTGCCGATATTAATTTTGATGACATTTGGTATTTTTCATCCGGAGGTGTGGTCGGGGATGTGTTGTCTAGCCTCGCTTTACCTACATTGAATGTACTCGGTACCACATTGGTACTGCTGTTCTTGTGGGGAGCGGGCTTTACGCTCTTCACTGGCATCTCATGGCTTAACATCGTGGAATGGCTTGGTGATCGTGCGTTAGCACTAATTGCCGCGCTTGCAAATAAGGCAAGAGGTTCAGAGCAGGAAGTTTTAGAACCTCAGCTTGATGAGTTTGTAGAAGACAAAGTCTCTACGCCTAAACATAATGTAGACCATGAAATTGATGATGAGCCGCTTCCTCATTTAACGGCGTACGATGTCGATGAACCGAAAGAGTCGGCGCCAGCGCATGAGTACCCTATTTATATGCCGCAAGCTAAACCTGATAAGCCTGCGCAACAGGCGATGGTAGAACCGACGCCACCACAACGCAAGTCTACGGTTAATGCTGCGCCAGTTTATGCTGAACCTGAGCCTCAAACACAACCTATCCATACGGTTAACACTGATAACGTTGATCCGCTCTTGGAACGCACCAAGCAACTGAATGTTACGATAGAAGAGCTTGAAGCAGCGGCGCAACAAGCAGATGACTGGGGAACTGAAGAACAGGCAGCCCCATCATTTGCAGACACTTACTCTTCCTATGTAGAGCCACATACAGCTACAGAAGAACCGATCAGTGTTGAACCAGATTATGCGGAGTACGAACAATTTGAAGCAGAGCAAGTACAGCAGCCAAGTATTGAGCATCCTGTACATGAAGAGCCTGCAATTGATTCTGCTGTATTAGATAGCATCACGGCGCAAACAGAATCGAGCCAACATATTGAGCCTACGATCTCTGACTTTGATGTGTTAGATGATGAAGACGAAGTGGAATCTCAGCCTGCACAGCAAGCACAGCCAACAACGCCTCATCAGCAAGCAGCAACACCTTCAACAACATTTGAACCTGCACCTCAAAAAGTGGAAGTAGAAGAGGTCCAAGACAACGACCAAGACGTTACCGCATTCCAAGATATGGTTTCCAATGCGCAAGCCAAAGTCGCTGCAACACAGAACCCATTTTTGGTACAGAAAGAAGAAAACTTGCCAGTTCCGGAAGAGCCACTCCCAACGCTCGAGTTGCTTTATCATCCAGAAAAACGTGAAAACTTTATCGACCGTGATGCGCTAGAGCAGGTCGCTCGATTGGTAGAGAGCAAACTCGCTGACTACAAAATCAAAGCCGATGTGGTTGGTATTTATCCTGGTCCAGTGATCACTCGTTTTGAGCTTGATTTGGCGCCGGGGGTGAAAGTAAGTCGTATTTCTGGTCTTTCAACTGACTTAGCGCGTGCATTGTCTGCGATGGCGGTACGTGTTGTGGAAGTAATCCCTGGCAAGCCTTACATCGGTTTGGAACTGCCAAACATGAGTCGTCAGACGGTCTATTTATCTGATGTCATCAGTAGCCCTCAGTTTGAGCAAGCAACGTCACCAACAACGGTTGTGTTAGGTCAAGACATTGCGGGCGAAGCTGTGGTGGCAGATCTTGCGAAGATGCCACACGTGCTAGTAGCAGGTACAACAGGTTCTGGTAAGTCGGTAGGTGTGAACGTGATGATTTTGAGCATGCTGTATAAAGCAGGCCCAGAAGATGTACGCTTCATCATGATTGACCCGAAAATGCTAGAGCTTTCTATTTATGAAGGTATCCCTCATCTTCTTTCTGAAGTTGTGACTGATATGAAAGACGCATCAAATGCTCTACGTTGGTGTGTGGGCGAGATGGAA
Source organism: Vibrio sp. 1978 (assembly GCF_033344345.1). NCBI lineage: Bacteria > Pseudomonadati > Pseudomonadota > Gammaproteobacteria > Vibrionales > Vibrionaceae > Vibrio > Vibrio sp. 1978. The sequence continues at coordinate 251,523 of NZ_JAWPOP010000003.1, read as the reverse complement.
CGTCGTTACAAATTGATGTCGGCATTAGGTGTACGTAATGTGAAGGGCTTCAACGAAAAATTGAAGATGGCAGCAGAAGCGGGCCACCCAATCCATGACCCGTTCTGGCAAGAAGGCGACAGCATGGATACTGAACCGCCATTGCTAGAAAAGCTGCCTTACATCGTCGTTGTTGTTGACGAATTTGCTGACCTAATGATGGTGGTAGGTAAGAAAGTTGAAGAACTGATTGCTCGCTTGGCGCAAAAAGCGCGCGCGGCAGGTATTCACTTAATTCTTGCGACTCAGCGTCCATCGGTTGATGTTATTACCGGTCTAATTAAAGCGAACATTCCAACTCGTGTTGCGTTTACGGTATCGACTAAAACGGACTCTCGTACAATCCTAGATCAAGGCGGCGCAGAATCACTACTTGGTATGGGTGATATGTTGTATCTACCGCCGGGATCAAGTCATACAACTCGTGTTCACGGTGCATTTGCATCAGATGATGATGTTCATGCTGTTGTAAACAACTGGAAAGCGCGTGGTAAACCGAACTACATTGAAGAGATCATCAGTGGAGATCAAACTCCAGAAAGTCTATTGCCAGGTGAGCAAATGGAAGCGGATGAAGATGTAGACCCGCTCTTCGATCAAGTTGTTGAGCACGTGGTTCAATCACGTCGAGGTTCGGTTTCCGGTGTTCAGCGCCGATTTAAGATAGGTTACAACCGTGCCGCCCGTATTGTAGAGCAGCTTGAAGCGCAGGGCATCGTAAGTGCTCCGGGTCATAACGGTAATCGTGAAGTACTGGCACCTGCGCCACCAAAAGATTAATGAACTTGTGTTACTCACCTCAGTCCAACTGAGGTGAGTGGTTCTAATAATAGGTATCTGAATGAAAAAACTATTTTCAGCGAAACTTTTCTCTGCGCTTGTTTTAAGCTTTTCCCTCTTTTCTACCGCACACGCAGCATCTCCTAAAGATGAATTAAACAAACGCCTTTCTATGAATGATGGCTTCAGTGCGGATTTCTCTCAGCAGGTTATCAGCCCTGAAGGCGAAACGGTGATGGAAGGAGAAGGTACGGTTGAAATCGCTCGCCCAAGCCTGTTCCGTTGGAGTACAACATTCCCCGATGAGAACCTATTGGTCTCTGACGGTAAGACATTGTGGTACTACAGCCCATTCATCGAGCAAGTGAGCATCTACTGGCAAGAGCAAGCAACAGAGCAAACGCCATTTGTTTTGCTAACGCGTAACCGAGCAAGTGATTGGAATAACTACAAAATATCTCAAAAAGGTGACCAGTTCACTCTCATTCCTACCGCAGTAGACTCCACACAAGGTCAATTCCAGATTAATATTGATGCCAAAGGTGTGGTGAAAGGCTTCAACGTGGTTGAGCAAGACGGTCAAAAAGGTTTGTTCACCTTTAACAACGTGAAGCTGGGTAAACCAAAAGCAGACAGATTCACATTCACAATTCCAAAAGGTGTGGAAGTGGATGACCAAAGGAATTAATTGGTAGTGAGTAATTACACATTAGATTTCTCGGGGGACGAAGATTTTCGTCCCCTTGCTGCTCGTATGAGACCGGAAACAATCGAGCAATACATTGGACAGCAGCACATTTTAGGCCCTGGTAAGCCACTGCGCCGTGCGCTAGAGGCGGGTCACATTCACTCGATGATCCTTTGGGGACCACCAGGCACAGGCAAAACGACATTAGCGGAAGTGGCTGCAAACTACGCCAATGCTGAAGTAGAGCGTGTGTCTGCCGTAACGTCTGGTGTGAAAGAAATCCGTGCTGCAATCGAGAAAGCACGTGAGAACAAAATGGCGGGTCGCCGCACCATCTTATTTGTGGATGAGGTGCATCGCTTCAACAAATCTCAACAAGACGCGTTTTTACCGCATATCGAAGATGGCACGGTTACCTTTATTGGTGCGACGACAGAAAACCCATCGTTTGAGTTAAACAACGCATTGCTGTCACGTGCACGTGTCTACAAGCTAACGTCTCTCGATAAAGATGAAATCTCACTGGCGCTGAATCAAGCGATCAGTGACAAAGAGCGTGGCTTGGGCAATACACCCGCACATTTCGCTGATAACGTATTAGACCGCCTAGCAGAACTGGTCAACGGTGATGCTCGCATGTCTCTCAATTATCTTGAGCTGCTCTACGACATGGCAGAAGATAATGCGCAAGGTGAAAAAGAGATCACGCTTAAGTTGCTGGCTGAAGTGGCAGGGGAGAAGGTCTCTCGCTTCGATAACAAAGGTGATATCTGGTATGACTTAATCTCTGCGGTCCACAAATCCATTCGTGGCTCTAACCCAGATGCGGCGCTTTACTGGGCTGCACGTATGATTGCTGCGGGTTGTGATCCTCTTTATATTGCCCGTCGATTACTTGCGATAGCATCGGAAGATGTCGGCAATGCGGACCCTAGAGCCATGCAAGTGGCACTCTCCGCGTGGGACTGTTTTACACGCGTTGGTCCAGCAGAAGGTGAACGTGCGATTGCACAGGCGATCGTGTACTTAGCGTGTGCGCCAAAAAGTAATGCCGTTTACGTTGCTTGGAAACAAGCGCTAACGGACGCTCATAACTTACCTGAATATGAAGTGCCGCATCACCTTCGAAATGCGCCAACCAGTTTGATGAAAGACATGGGTTATGGGGCTGAGTATCGTTATGCTCACGATGAGCCTGGTGCTTACGCAGCAGGTGAGCAATATTTGCCGCCTGAAATGGGCGATCGTAGGTACTATCAGCCGACAAATCGTGGTCTGGAGACCAAAATCGGCGAAAAGTTAGATTACTTGGCTACTTTAGACGCAAATAGCCCACAAAAGCGCTATGAAAAGTAGGCGTTTTTGGATACATTTGTTTAGTAAATTTTTTTAACGCGTACGCTTGGAAAGTGCGCGTGATTTCACAACAAAAAGCATAGGATTAACAATGCTGGATTCTAAATTACTTCGTACAGAGCTGGATGAAACAGCTGCTAAACTGGCGCGTCGTGGCTTTAAGCTAGACGTAGATACTATTCGTAAACTTGAAGAACAACGTAAGTCCATTCAAGTAGAAGTAGAAAATTTACAATCCACGCGTAACTCCATCTCCAAGCAAATCGGCCAAAAAATGGCGGCTGGCGACAAAGAAGGCGCAGAAGAGATCAAGAAACAAATCGGTACGCTAGGTAGCGATCTTGATGCGAAGAAAGTTGAACTTGAGCAAGTAATTGCTCAACTAGACGAATTCACGCGTTCTGTACCAAACATCCCAGCAGATGAAGTGCCAGATGGCAAAGATGAAAACGACAACGTTGAAATCTCTCGTTGGGGTGAGCCAAAGTCTTACGACTTCGAACTGAAAGATCACGTTGACCTAGGCGAAATGGGCGACGGTCTAGACTTCGCAAGTGCAGTTAAGATCACTGGCGCACGTTTCATCGTGATGAAAGGCCAATTTGCTCGTCTACACCGTGCAATCGCTCAGTTCATGCTGGATCTTCACACTGAAGAGCACGGCTACACAGAAATGTACGTACCTTACCTAGTAAACTCTGACAGCCTATTCGGTACTGGTCAGCTTCCTAAGTTTGGTAAAGATCTTTTCCACACTGAGCCGCTAGTAGAAAAAGTAAACGACGAAGAGCCACGTAAACTGTCTCTAATCCCTACTGCAGAAGTACCTGTAACGAACCTAGTTCGTGACACGATTTCTGACGAAGCGGATCTACCAATTAAGATGACAGCTCACACGCCATGTTTCCGTTCAGAAGCAGGTTCTTACGGTCGTGATACTCGTGGTTTGATTCGTATGCACCAGTTCGACAAAGTTGAGCTAGTACAAATCACTAAGCCAGAAGATTCAATGAACGCACTAGAAGAGCTAACAGGTCACGCTGAGAAAGTTCTACAACTTCTTGAGCTTCCTTACCGTAAAGTGGTTCTATGTACAGGTGACATGGGCTTCGGCGCTCGTAAGACTTACGACCTAGAAGTTTGGGTTCCTGCTCAAGAAACTTACCGTGAAATCTCTTCATGTTCTAACATGTGGGACTTCCAAGCTCGTCGTATGCAAGCGCGTTTCCGTCGTAAAGGCGAGAAGAAACCTGAGCTTGTACACACGCTAAACGGTTCTGGTCTAGCTGTAGGTCGTACAATGGTTGCTATCCTAGAAAACAACCAAGAAGCAGACGGCCGTATTGCAATCCCTACAGTACTTCAGAAGTACATGGCGGGCGCAACGCACATCGGTTAATTCATTAACCACTAGAACACCAAAACCCAGCCTTAGTGCTGGGTTTTTTGTTATCTGCGTCGAGTGAAAATACGTTGTTATGTAAATGTAGGATGAGGTATTGCATAGTTAGCCTAAATTATTAAAACCAGTCCCTAATGATATTTTTCTAAGCTTCATTGAGCATGACAAGCTCCTCCAAAATATAAAGAGGAGGTACTTTCATGGCTTCAATAAGAATAAGCGGCTCTGTTGGCTTGGGTGGTAAAAATGTGGATGGTGACATTCGTACGGTACAAAGGTCTATTAACCAATTGCTTGGTTCTTTAAAGGGAGTAAAGGAACTTAAAGTGGATGGGAAACTAGGCTCTAGACCGGAAAACTCCAAAACTGTCGGCGCAATTAAAGCTTTTCAGAAAAACCTTGTTGGGATGGCTCGTCCAGATGGAAGGATAGATGTGAATGGAAGAAGCCATCGTAAGCTGAATGATTATTTAAAACGAACACCTGAGACCGCGGTGGCATATACGTTACCTTTGGTTGGCTCAAGAGATGCGTTGACGGACTTGGATTATCGCAAAGTAGCTGAAACTCTTGGATGCGAAGTCGCTGCTATTAAAGCTGTAGCGGAAGTTGAGAGCCGAGGAGAAGCCTACTTTAGCAATGGTAAGCCAAAGATTTTGTTTGAGGCTCATATATTTTCGAGACTCACTTCAAGAGCCTACGATAACAGTCATCCAAGTATTTCAAGTCGGCATTGGAATCGAAGTCTTTATGTTGGTGGTATCTCAGAATACGTACGTCTAAATAAAGCGATTGAACTGAATTCAAATGCAGCAATCCGCTCCGCATCTTGGGGACGTTTCCAAATTATGGGCTTTAATTTCAAGTTAGCTGGTCATGTTACCGCTGAATCCTTTGTTAAAGCTGTATTCGAGTCGGAGAAGAAACAACTTGAGGCTTTTGTTACGTTTATCCAAAAGTCTGGCTTAGGTGAGCATATAAGAGATAAAAATTGGGCTGCCTTTGCTCGTGGTTACAATGGTTCTGAGTATCAGAAAAATCAATACGACGTCAAATTAGAAAAGGCTTACAAAAAATATGCTTCGATTAAAAATGCTGCGTAACATTTCTTTGCTTGGACTTATTTTTAGTTCATCTGCTTGTGCTTTCAGCCACACTAATACTGCGCTATTTAAGTGTGATGCTTCACATCCTAACCGTCTAGAAATATCAATAGAAAACATAAACAGTCAGGTTCTACTGTCGGAGCTTAGCTTAGGGGGGAGCAGTATTGAAAGATCTTTAGTTATAAAGGACTTTAAATTAGACCAGTATCATCGAGCGTTGGTAGATGAGAAGTCACTGGAATTTAGTATTGGTGAGCGCGTCATATTGGTTAGTGAGTACTTTAGCGAGGAGTTTGATGAGGTTGAGAAGATACTCAGTGTTACTTTGAGAGAGCCTGAGCAAACGCAGTATTTTGAATGCGAGGAAGGGAGTATGAGTAACCTTGCATTGCTTTTCCATGAGAGCGCCGAATAATCGATTACAGAGTAATTATTACTAAAACGTAATAGTGTTTTCGTATTTACCTTAATTATCTTGTTATTTGTAATTGATATAATCATCCACCTTACCACGGTAAGTAGATTTTCTCATTCAAGTAACGAGGAGGGCTTATGGCCGTAGGGTGGGCCAATGACGATAGCGTCAGCCAACAAATTCAAAACACAATAGACGACGAGATTTCCCGTGTTCGTGGCAGTATCGCAAGGGGTGAAAGCGCCCATTATTGCGATGAGTGTGGTGATGAGGTCCCAGAAGCACGTCGTTTTGCTATGAAAGGCGTTCGTTTGTGTATCGAATGTCAGTCAACAATCGAATTGGTGTCTCAACGCCAAGCATTGTTCAATAGACGAGCGAGTAAAGACAGTCAACTTCGATAACTTTACTGCTCTAATAAATAACGAGACGGTTTGAGTCTCATACTCAAACCGTTTTCATGTTCAATTGAACTATGAAGCGAAGCAGTCTTTACGTTGTAACGCAGCATCAATCGCATTCACTAACTTTTCAATATCTTCTGGCTTGCTGATGAACGGCGGCATCATATAAATCAGTTTGCCAAATGGACGAATCCACACTCCGTGTTCAACAAACAAGGCTTGGATGGTTTCCATATTCACAGGGCGATACGTCTCCACTACGCCAATGGCACCTAACCAACGGGTGTTTTTTACCAACTCGTGTTCTTCAAGTTTTGGCAGTAACTCAGAAAACAACGCTTCGATTTGTTGGGTTTGCTGTTGCCAGTTACCTTGTTCAATCAATTCCAAACTTGCAGTGGCAACAGCGCAGGCAAGTGGGTTACCCATAAAGGTTGGGCCGTGCATAAAACAGCCTGCATCACCACCACAAACGGTGTCTGCTACGTGTTTGCTCGCCAGGGTCGCAGAGAGGGTCATGTAGCCGCCAGTGAGTGCTTTCCCGACACACAGAATGTCTGGTTGAATGTCTGCATGTTCGCAGGCAAACAACTTACCGGTACGACCAAATCCGGTAGCGATCTCATCTGCAATCAATAACAAGCCGTATTTGTCGCAAAGCCTACGCACGCCTTTGAGAAATTCTGGATGGTAGATGCGCATGCCGCCTGCGCCTTGAACAATAGGTTCTAGGATCACCGCAGCAAGTTCTTCATGGTGCGTTTCAATCTTGTGCTCGAAGTCGGTAAGGTCCTCTGGCTTCCATTCATCCCAATAACCACAAGTTGCTGACTCCGCAAAGATATGCTCAGGCAAAAAGCCTTTGTAAAGAGAGTGCATTGAGTTATCAGGATCGGTAACCGACATAGCCGCAAAGGTGTCGCCGTGATAACCGTGTCGCAAAGTAAGAAACTTCGGTCGGCGTTCGCCTTTTGCATGCCAATATTGCAGTGCCATTTTTAAGCTGACTTCTACGGCAACGGAGCCTGAATCGGCAAGGAATACATGTTCAAGGTTATTTGGTGCAAGGGACAATAGCTTCTTACACAAACTGATTGCTGGCTGGTGGGTAATCCCGCCAAACATCACGTGAGAGACCTGATCGATTTGCTGGTGAGCGGCTTGATTTAAATGCGGATGGTTGTAGCCGTGGATCGTCGACCACCAAGAAGACATGCCATCGACCAGCTCAGTACCGTCTTCCAATTTAATATGAACACCATTTGCCGATGCCACTGGGTAGCAGGTCAGAGGTGTCAATGTCGAAGTGTAAGGATGCCAGATATGCTGGCGGTCGAAGGCGAGATCCATGTGCGATTCCAATAATAATTAAGGTTAAAAAACAGACAGGTGTAAACTTTGATCTTTTGCGTTGTGTTGACAGTTTATCGAGACTCAGTAGACTGTCAACACAACAACAAAAGTGACTAAAGGAATACACGTGGAAGTTCGTCATAACTGGACGCATGCTGAAGTGCGCGATCTCATGGAAAAACCATTCATGGATCTCCTATTCGAAGCGCAGCTTGTACATCGTCAATATCAACAAACCAACCATGTTCAAGTAAGCACGCTTCTGTCGATTAAGACAGGTGCTTGTCCAGAAGACTGTAAGTACTGTCCTCAGAGTGCTCGTTACACCACAGACATCGAGAAAGAGCGTCTGATGGAAGTAGAACGCGTACTCGATGCTGCGCAAAAAGCCAAAAATGCTGGTTCTACTCGATTCTGTATGGGCGCAGCATGGAAAAATCCAAAAGAGCGTGACATGCCGCATTTGACCGACATGATCAAAGGCGTGAAGGGCATGGGTTTAGAAACGTGTATGACATTAGGCATGTTGACACCAGATCAAGCAAAACAACTGGCAACCGCAGGTTTGGATTACTACAACCACAACCTAGATACGTCTCCTGAATTTTACGGCAACATCATTACCACACGTACTTATCAAGACCGTTTAGATACTTTGTCTCATGTTCGTGATGCTGGCATGAAGATCTGTTCCGGTGGCATCATCGGTATGGGTGAAAGTGCTAACGACCGAGCAGGTTTGTTGGTTGAATTAGCTAACTTGCCAGTGCATCCTGAAAGTGTGCCAATCAACATGCTGGTTAAGGTGAAAGGCACACCACTGGAAGAGGTGGACGATGTTGAGCCATTCGATTTCATTCGCTTGATTGCGATTGCGCGCATCATGATGCCTCAATCAGCGGTTCGTCTATCGGCTGGCCGTGAAAACATGAACGAACAAATGCAAGCGCTGTGTTTTATGGCGGGTGCAAACTCAGTCTTCTATGGCTGCAAACTTCTGACGACTCCAAATCCTTCTGAAGATAAGGACATGATGCTGTTCAATAAGCTCGGCATTAACAGCCAAGAAGTGTCTCAAAAACCTGATGAAATCGAAGAAAACGAGTTGCTGGATCGCGTTGTAGAGCGTGTTGCTGCCCGTCCGACAAAAGACGACCTTTTCTACGATGCCAGCGTTTAAATCTCGTATCGAGTCCGCTCTTGCTAAGCGTAAAACGCAAGGGTTGAATCGTTCTATGAATGTGGTGTTTGCCGGTAACCAGTCCGTTTTGGAGCACGAAGGCAAGCGCTACATTAATTTCTCAAGTAATGATTATTTGGGCTTGGCCAATGATCAAGCGCTCGTTCGTGCGTGGCAGCAAGGTTTAAGCGTATACGGCAGTGGCAGTGGAGCATCGCCAATGGTCACTGGCTTTAGTGCAGCACACAGCAATTTAGAAGCCGCACTAACTGAATGGTTGGGCTACGACAGAGCAATTCTGTTTGGTTCTGGATTCAGTGCTAATCAAGCCTTGTTGTTCACCTTGTTAGAAAAGTCAGACGTATTGATCCAAGACCGTTTGAATCATGCTTCATTGATAGAAGCGGGGGCGTTGTCACCAGCTAAGATGAAGCGCTTCAAACACAATGACATCGAGCACCTAAAGTCGCTGATTAATAGCGAAGACAACCATCTAGTTGTGACGGAAGGGGTATTCAGCATGGACGGTGACTGCGCGCCGCTCAGCGATATAGCTGAAGCCACTCGCAGTCATGATGCTTGGTTTGCTGTCGATGACGCTCATGGAATTGGTGTTCTCGGTCAATCCGGTGGTGGTTCTTGCGAGTTGGCAACGGTTAAGCCTGAGTTATTGGTCGTTACCTTCGGTAAAGCGTTTGGTATGTCTGGCGCGGCTATTTTATGTGACCACTCAACGGGAGACTTTTTGACTCAGTTTGCTCGTCACCATGTTTATTCCACAGCGATGCCTCCGGCACAAGCGTATGCGTTGACTCATGCAGTCTCGATGGTTCAAGAGCAGTCTTGGCGACGTGAAAAGCTCTCTGAGCTTAGTGAAGTGTATCGAGATAGCCTTAGCGGCCTTGAGGGGTTTGTTGAGACTCAAACTTCGATTAAGCCCTTTTTGATTGGTGAATCTGAATTGGCTTTGCGAGTAGCAGGTGCTTGTCGCCAAAACGGTATTTGGGTGACTGCTATTCGCCCTCCGACGGTGCCTAAAGGAACGTCTCGTCTTCGAATCACACTCACTGCCAATCACACTAATGAACAAGTTAAAACGCTTTCAATCGCATTGAAGCAAGCATTAGGAGCGCTGTAATGGATAATGCAACTACCGCATTAGCGCAAACGCTCGCGTTAGAGAGTTTCCATCAAGATAAAGGCGCGATTGCCTCTTCGTTTGGTAAAGCAGCAGAAACATACGATAAATATGCGGCTTTTCAACGTGATGTCGGGCATCAGCTGCTTGATAAACTTCCTGAAAACTTGACGGGAAAACGTGTATTGGATTTAGGTTGTGGCACGGGTTATTTCTCCCAACTACTTCAACAACGCGGTGCGGAAGTAGTCTGCGGCGATATCTCTCAAGCCATGTTAGATAAAGCAGAGCAGCGTTGTGGTGCAGTACGAATGCATTACCAAGTTGCTGATGCTGAAAACTTACCATTTGACGATGATAGCTTCGATTACGTGTTTTCAAGTTTAGCGCTGCAATGGTGTACAGATTTAAGTTACCCACTAAAAGAAGTGCGCCGCGTGCTAAAAAATGGTGGGAAAGCGTGGTTCTCTACACTGGTTGATGGATCACTGTATGAGCTGCGTGCATCATGGGAAAAAATTGATGCATATCAACACGTCAATAACTTTCTAACGCTCAATCAGGTAAAAATTGCGTTAGCGCAATCTCGATGTGACAGCCATCAACTAGACTTGACCACCATCACAGTTTGGTACGACTCTGCATTTTCAGTTATGCGTGACCTCAAAGGTATAGGTGCAAATCACGTAAGCGGGCGCTCACACGGTTTAACTAGTCGCGAGACTTTGTTAAAAGTTGAGCATGCGTACCAAGCGTTTAAAAACGATCAAGGTCTTCTACCTGCAAGTTATCAGGTTTGTTTTGGAGTAATACATCTATGATTGATGCTTTTTTTATTGCTGGTACGGATACTGATGTTGGAAAGACGGTAGCGTCTAAAGCCATTTTGCAAGCGATCGCAGCAAAAGGACTAAACACTATTGGTTATAAGCCAGTGGCAGCAGGGAGTGACAAGACTGAAGCGGGATGGCGCAACTCTGATGCTTTACACTTACAAGACGTCGCAACACTCGATGTGGACTATGATGATGTGAACCCATACGCTTTAGAGTTGCCTGCTTCTCCCCACATTGCAGCGAAGCATGAACATGTCGAAATAAGTTACGATGTTCTGAGTCAAAAACTGGCTCAACATAAGCAGCAAGCCGATGTTGTTCTCGTTGAAGGTGCTGGAGGCTGGCGTGTGCCAGTATCCGATACGGACTGTTTATCTACATGGGTAAAAGAAGAGCAGTTACCTGTTGTACTGGTGGTTGGCATTAAATTAGGCTGTTTGAGCCACGCTTTACTCACAGCGGAGAGTATTAAAGCGGATGGTTTGAATCTTGTTGGCTGGGTGGCAAACCGCGTCAACCCAGGCACAGAGCACTACGCTGACATTATCGAGATTCTAGAAGCACGTATCGATGCACCTAAGCTTGGGGAAATTCCATATATTCCAAGTGCTAAACGCAAAGAGCTAGGCAAGTACATTAATGTAGAGCCGTTGCTAAACACTGACTAATGGTGTTTAGGATAAAAGACTAAAAAACCCAAAGGGCTGCGCAATGCAGCCCTTTCTTGTTGGTGTAACCTAAAAAGTCAGATTACTTATCTTGGCTGAGCCCCATCAATGCTTGTTGTGTTTCTGCAACACGCTGAGACATATGATGATCGGTTGAAATACCAAGTTGTTGCTTTGCCTCGTCCTCTGAGATGCCTAGGTGACAACGTAGTAAATCAATAGCCATTTGATAGTCGTTAGTTTCTACCATGGTTTTTCCCTCAATACATGGAGTTTTTGAGCTCACCCAATGCACTTTTTGCAATGTACTTAGAGTAGCTCTGTTTTGTTCATCTCATTCGAATTTAGCATGTCCATGTAGCCGCACAATAAGACCAAAGTCTATAGCAGAGCTAACGTACTGTTTTTGGTCTATTAAAAAATTTCTAGCTAAGTTGCTAAGAGGTGATAGATTTAACACCAAGATCATCTATCAATAGATGATGGGTAGGTCAGAGCTTATTTCATCATTTTGATAAATGTATATGAACGGAGGTTCCAGCTCCTACCAAAGCATGTTTTGAAATCGCTTGAATCAAATATTTCAGTCTCGAAAACAAATGTTGCAATTTATTGCTTAACCTTGTTTTTATCGCGGATAGACTATATCTATAACGCACGGAACATGAAAATCAACGGAATTGGCTTTTATAGCGATTACCATTTGTTCCTTATAACAATCCGTTTTAAAAAAACGATAAGCTTCCTCGGAGAAAAGTAATGAAGCGAATTATGTTATTCCTAGCAACTAACCTAGCTGTCGTGCTAGTGCTTAGTGTTGTTCTGAATATTGTTTACGCTGTAACTGGAATGCAACCAGGCAGTCTGTCAGGTTTACTTGTAATGGCTGCTGTATTTGGTTTTGGTGGCGCATTTATTTCGTTGATGATGTCAAAGGGTATGGCGCTACGCTCGGTTGGTGGTATGGTCATTGAAAGCCCGCGCAACGAAACGGAGCATTGGTTAGTCGAAACTGTGGGTCGTCAAGCTCAACAAGTGGGTATTGGTATGCCAACGGTGGCTATTTATGATTCACCAGATATCAATGCATTTGCGACAGGTGCAAAGCGAGATGACTCTCTTGTCGCAGTTTCTACTGGTCTTTTACACAATATGACTCGTGATGAGGCAGAGGCAGTACTTGCACACGAAGTGAGCCATATTGCAAATGGTGATATGGTCACGATGACGTTGATGCAAGGTGTCGTGAACACGTTTGTTATCTTCCTATCACGCTTTATTGCCAATATCGTGGCATCGAACGATGATGAAGAAGGCCAAGGTACAAATATGATGGTTTACTTTGGCGTATCCATGGTGCTTGAACTGGTATTTGGTTTCCTAGCTAGCTTCTTGACTATGTGGTACAGCCGTCATCGCGAATTCCACGCGGACGCAGGTGCTGCGCGCCTCGTTGGCAAAGAAAAAATGATTGCGGCTCTAGAGCGTTTGAAGGTGAGTCATGAATCTCAACTGGATGGCACCATGATGGCGTTTGGTATCAATGGCAAGCAGTCGCTGACTGAGCTACTAATGAGCCACCCTCCGCTAGATAAACGTATTGCAGCGTTGCGAGGCCAGCAATACTAATTGTTCCTACTTAAATAATTGTTAATCTGCTGAAAAGGCTTGGTTTTGACCAAGCCTTTTTTTTCGCCGATTGATCGCGTGCGAACTTCATCACGTACTACTTACAGAAATAAAGTTATACAAAATTATTTTTGTACAACTTTGGTGGAATGAACTATCTTGTACATATAATAATTTTGTACAACTTAATGGGCATGTAGGAGTAAAAAATGGACATACAGTCTGTTGGCAATATCTATCAAAAGCTCAACAAAGCGAACTTACATCTGCTTGAGGATATATATCACCAAGATGTAGTATTTGAGGACGCAGCGCATCGTTTAGAAGGATGGCCAGCACTTTCGGATTATTTCACCTCATTATATGCCAACGTCATCAGTTGTGATTTTGTAATCCATGAGCATCAACAAGTCGGAGATACAGGCTTCCTAACTTGGACAATGGACCTTCAGCATCCCAAACTTCAGAAGGGTGCGCCTATTCTCGTCAATGGTGTTTCGCACCTCAAATTTAGCGAAGGTCAGGTCATTTATCACCGAGACTATTTTGATCTCGGAGAGATGCTCTATGAGCATTTACCGTTACTTGGTTCAGTCGTTAAAACCATCAAGCAGAGGTTAGGACAATGAACAACACCATCTTAATCACAGGCGCCACCTCCGGAATAGGAAGACAGCTTGCCCTAGATTACGCGAACTCAGAATGGAATGTGATTGCTTGTGGTCGGAATCAAGATGTTCTTGCAGAACTGGAGGCAGTTTCCTCCAAAATTCATACATTGCAGTTTGATGTGACAAATTATGAGGAAACTCAGCAGGCGCTCTCTAATTTGCCCTTTACGCCAAATACATGGGTTTTTAACGCAGGCGATTGTGAGTACATGGATGAGGGAGTGGTCGACGCGAAACTCATGGCGCGTGTGATGAACGTAAATGTTGTCGGTGTTGCCAACTGCGTTGAAGGCTGCCAAGTGCATTTAGAGAGAGGGCACCGCATTGTTATTGTTGGCTCTATCGCATCAGAAGTGGCACTGCCTCGTGCAGAAGCTTACGGCGCATCCAAAGCGGCAGTCAGTTATTTTGCACGCACGCTCGCCGTCGACTTGAAAAAGAAAGGGATCAAAGTGGTAACGGTGTTTCCTGGTTTTGTTGAAACGCCGTTGACTGACAAAAACGACTTCGAAATGCCAATGATCATTTCTACTCAGCAAGCGTCGGACTCTATCAGGAAGCAGTTAGCCGCCAACAAGACCTATATCTATTTCCCGGCGAGATTTACCAGTATTTTACGTTTTATCTCGTTACTTCCATACAGTTGGCAAGCTCGCCTAACTGCTAAACTCGTATCATAAGAAGGAATAAAAATGAAAACAGCAGGAAGAAAGAAGATAGCGATTGTGGGAACGGGAATCTCTGGCCTTACTTGTGGTTATTACTTGCATAAAGAACATGATGTAACGCTGTTTGAAGCGAACGATTACATCGGTGGCCATACTGCAACCGTTGATGTGAGCCTTGATGGTAAAGAATACGCGATAGATACTGGGTTCATCGTCTATAACGACCGTACGTACCCTAATTTCATTAAAATGATGAGCGAGATTGGCGTTGAAGGTCTGCCGACTCAAATGAGCTTCAGTGTCAGAAATGATGGGAACGGACTAGAGTACAACGGCCACACAGTGTCGACATTGTTTGCTCAAAAACGTAACTGGGCAAACCCTAAATTTTATCGATTTATCTTCGAGATACTTCGTTTCAATAAACTTGCCAAGCGCTTCGCTAGCGAGCAGTCCACGCACTCTCAGACGTTAGGTGAGTTCCTTGACGAACACAAATTCAGTGCTTTCTTTACCGATAACTACATTTTACCGATGGGTGCTGCGATTTGGTCGTCGACTTTAGCTGACATGCGCGCATTCCCTCTTATGTTCTTCTTACGTTTCTTCCTCAACCACGGTCTGCTAGATGTGACTAACCGACCACAATGGTATGTGATTAAAGGTGGTTCACGTTCATACATTCCACCATTGACCAAAGGCTTTGCCGAGAATATTCGTCTTAATAGTCCTGTCGAAAAAGTGGTTCGCAACGAAAAAGGGGTTGGCGTTCAAGTTCGCGGAGAAACGCATTGGTTTGATGACGTTATCTTTGCTTGTCACAGTGATCAAGCAATGAGAATGCTAGAGGATATCAGCCCAATTGAGCAGGAAATCTTGGGGGATATGACATACCAAGCAAATGAAGTTGTTCTTCATACCGACTCTGCCGTACTACCAAAACGTAAGGCAGCATGGGCATCATGGAACTACCTATTGGAAGGCAGTGAGGAGGAACAGCAACGCCTCCCTTCGCTCACTTATAACATGAACATTCTTCAGCATATTCAATCAGAACACACGTTTTGTGTAACGTTGAATAGTACTGAGCAAATTAACTCAAATAAAGTCTTGCGTTCGTTCACTTATCATCATCCAGTATTCACCACTGAGTCTATTGCAGCGCAGCAGCGCAAAAATGAGATACAGGGTAAACAAAGTACCTGGTTCTGCGGCGCTTATTGGTACAACGGTTTTCATGAAGATGGCGTGCATAGCGCGCTTGATGTTGTGAAAGAACTAGAAGAAAAGTACCGCGAACAAAATGTGGTTCCTTTCGAAAAAGGCGCAGCGTGATATGGATAGCCAAATGAACAGCCGATTGTTTATAGGCAACGTTCGTCACCGTCGATTCACGCCTGTGAATCATGAGTTGAACTACTCTTTATTTATGCCCGCCATCGATGTAGACGAGATCGATGCTTTAGAGAAAAAAGTATGGGGTTTTGGTTCGCGTTGGTGGCATTGGGCTCGCTTTAAGCGCAGTGATTACATTGGTGAAGGTAGCGTCAAGTCGGCAGTGCACAGCAAAATTGAAGAACTGACAGGTGTTCGCTGTACCGGCAAGGTAATCGCAGTCTGTCACTTGCGTTATCTAGGACTTTATTTCAGTCCCGTTAATTTCTACTACGTTTATAACACGGAAGGAGAATGGAAGTATCTCCTCGCAGAGGTGAGTAACACTCCTTGGAATGAACGACATTACTACGTGGTGTCAGCAGATAAAGAAGAAAAGTTTGGTTGGGAACAAGATAAAGCATTCCATGTTTCACCATTCAACCCGATTGACCAACTCTACCGCTGGAGAATTAAGCCTTTGACAGACAAGTTGAATATTCATCTTGAATGTCACAAAGGAGAGAAACACTTTGATGCCACCATGGTTATGAAAGCTAAGCCACTTTCAAGCAAAACCTTATTGAGGTGTTTGATCGTTACACCAATACAAACGGTAAAAGTAATGGTTGGTATTTATTGGCACGCATTAAAACTTTGGGTGAAAGGCGCACCTTTTTATTCTCATCCTAAATATTCAACGCATGAAGAAATAGAAGCCGATATTGAAAAAACAGACAAAAAAAATAAAAAGCACAAGGAGAATTCTGCATGTTAAATACTAGTTCTATGACATTGCCGCGTAAATTGACGACAACGCAAAAAGCGGCTCGCGGAGTTATTTTTCAATGTCTGCAAAAAATGGAAATCGGCTGCTTAACAGTTATTGAAAGTTTTAAGACGGAAACGACAGAGCGAAGCGAGCGTTTTAGTGCGCCAAATGGGGAGTACAGTGGTCAACCTGTTGTCGCTACTATAGAGGTAAAACATCCAGGCTTTTATTCACGGATCTTGCAGGGCGGCAGTATTGCTGCTGGTGAGGCTTATATGGATGGGTGGTGGGATAGCCCCGATTTAACCTCATTAATGAAACTGATGGCCCTTAACATGCGTGCTCTAGATAAACTCGAAGAGCAAGGCAGTTGGTTGACTAAAATACTGTACAAGTTCAGTCATTGGTCAAACAGAAACTCTGAAGAGAACTCACGTAAAAATATCCATGCGCATTACGACTTGGGTAACAACCTATACGAAGCGTTCCTTGACACCAATATGCTGTACTCGTCGGCGCTTTACAATCATGCGGACGACTCTCTAGAGCAGGCTCAAATCAACAAAATGGATCGTCTATGTCAGCAACTTGAGCTGAAGCCCACTGATCATGTTGTTGAAATTGGCACTGGGTGGGGCGCTATGGCGATTTACATGGCCGAACAATACGGCTGTCAGGTCACCACAACAACGATATCTGAAGAGCAACACGCGTACGCGGAGCAAAAAATCAAAGAGCGTGGCTTAGAAGATAAAATCACACTACTCAAAGAAGATTACCGTAACTTAACCGGCACTTATGACAAGCTCGTTTCTATTGAAATGATTGAAGCTGTGGGCAAACAATTCCTGCCTTCGTACATTAAGGTCTGTGAGTCTTTATTGAAGACTGGTGGCTTGATGGCGATTCAAGCGATTACGATTGCCGATCAGCGTTACGATTACTACAGTAACAACGTCGACTTTATCCAAAAGTACATTTTCCCGGGTGGTTTTTTACCGTCGGTAACCTCACTAACCCAAGCAACAACAAAGTACAGTGACTTAGTGACGCGAGACTTGTTCGATATTGGTTTGGACTACGCCAAGACGCTGAACGAATGGCACTTACGTTTTAATCGAGCAGAGAATGAAGTGCGCTCGTTTGGCTACGACGACCGCTTTGTGCGTATGTGGCGCTACTATTTGAGCTACTGTGAAGGTGGCTTTTTGGCTCGCACGATCAGTGCCGTTCACATGACGTTTCAACGCCCGTAGTTCGTTATGAAGGTGTTTCTTGCTTCGACATGGTTCCAACTCTGCTGGTTTGCAGCGGTGCTTGGAACCTATCAATGGCAATGGGTGACGTTATTCCTTACTTTGGCAACCCTACTATATTGTTTGAAAACTGACGCATCTTCGCTCAAAAGTATTGGTGTTATCGCCACGATTGGTCTCGTGCTTGATACATTAAATCAGCAATTTTCAATTTTCATGTTTGCCACTCAATGGTTACCCCTTTGGCTTTTGTGCCTTTGGATTCTGTTCGCCTGGTATGCCTATCAACTCAAGTCAATTTTGTACCGTTTCCCAAAAACCTACGTATCAATAGTAGGCGGACTCGGAGGAACAGCGAGCTACTTTGCTGGCTATAAGCTCCAAGCCGTTGAATTTGGATTTAGCACTGGCGCTACACTGGCAATGTTGTTTGTCGAATGGTGCGTCATGATGCTCTTGATACTCAAGGTGTACGGAAATGAAAAGCTTGAAGAGAGACTTAACTCAGAGACTGACTAGGCTGCTTGCGTTGGTAATAGTAACTGGCTCTTTTGCTCTGCAAGCTCAACCTGTTGGAAACAGCGAAGCTGCTAGCAACATTGCGAATTGGAAGGGATGGAAAACTGTTGGAGAAGCCCAACTTACTTGGTTCATCTTCGATATTTATCACTCAAGATTAAAAGCGCCTGATGGAAAGTTCATCGTAAGCGATGACGTATCGCCACATCCCCTTGCGTTGGAAATTAACTACAAGAGAGACATCAGTAAGCAACAGCTGCTTGATGTGACGGATGAGCAGTGGGCGAAATTGGGTTTTACGGACTCATATCGAAAAGCTTGGATCAGCGAGCTCGATCGTATGTTTCCTGATATTCAAAAAGGTGACGAGCTTACTTATCTAACAGATGGAAAATCTGGTCAGCTTTTTTATAAGCAGGTTGGGGACGTGCAAGTAAAGAACGTTGGCATCATTGAAGACGAACGAATGAACGATGCATTTTTGGCTATATGGTTATCACCCAACACAGAATTTCCGAAACTCCGAAAACAATTGATAGGGCAGGTTAGATAGTGTTTAAACGAATTTTTAAATCAGCGACTTTAGTGGCAGCTGTTTTTCTTTCGGCATGTTCCGCAGACATTGATAATTACCGCTCTTCTAAACCGACTTTTGACGTATTCGGTTATTTCGAAGGCGACATAAAGGCGTGGGGGATGGTGCAAGATTATACCGGACAGCAAACGCGTCGCTTTGAAGTCGATATAGTGGGTACTGTAGCGGGTGATACGCTGACGCTGGTGGAAGACTTCGTGTTTGATGACGGAGAGGTGGACCAGCGAATTTGGGTTATCACTAGATTAGAAGACGGTCGTTATGAAGGTAAGGCAGACGATATTATAGGTGTGGCAACAGGGGAAGAGCAGGGCAATGCGCTACAGTGGCAATATGACTTTGAGCTACAAATGGAGGATTCATCAGTGACGGTTGCTTTTGATGATTGGCTTTATCGTCAGGATGACAGACACGTTTTCAATCTAACGAAAATAAAAAAGTTTGGTGTGGAAGTAGGAACAATAACCTTGTTCTTCCAAAAGCTGCCATAACAAATGGGGCTGATCTTCAATTAATAATCCATTCCATATAACTAAAATTATTTTCTCCCGACCTAACTCTCCTAACTAAAAAAGGTTGACGCTTTCGCGTCAACCTTTTAAGTATCTGGTCGTTACAGGAGTATTACAGCTTATCTGTCAGCTCGATTGCTTGACCGATATAGTTCGCTGGTGTCATCTCTTTCAGACGTGCTTTCTCGTGCTCAGGAAGCTCAAGACCGTCGATGAAGTTACGCATTGCTTCGCCGTCTACACGCTTACCACGAGTTAGCTCTTTCAGCTTCTCGTATGGCTTCTCGATGCCGTAACGACGCATAACGGTTTGTACTGGCTCAGCTAGTACTTCCCAGTTCTTGTCTAGTTCAGCAAGAAGCGCTTCACGGTTTACTTCTAGCTTGCTGATGCCTTTAAGTGTCGAAGTGTAAGCGATGATAGCGTAGCCAACACCAACACCAAGGTTACGTAGAACCGTTGAGTCAGTTAGGTCACGTTGCCAACGAGAGATAGGCAGTTTCTGTGCTAGGTGGCCGAATACAGCGTTCGCAAGACCTAGGTTACCTTCTGAGTTTTCAAAGTCGATTGGGTTAACTTTGTGAGGCATTGTTGAAGAACCGATCTCACCAGCAATAGTTTTTTGCTTGAAGTGGCCTAGTGCAATGTAACCCCAAACGTCACGGTCGAAGTCAATCAGGATAGTGTTGAAACGAGCGATAGCGTCGAACAGCTCAGCGATGTAATCGTGCGGTTCGATTTGAGTTGTGTAAGGGTTCCAAGTTACGCCTAGAGACTCTGTGATGAACTCTTCAGAGAACTTGTGCCAATCTAGCTCTGGGTAAGCAGAAAGGTGTGCATTGTAGTTACCTACTGCACCGTTGATTTTCGCTAGGATCTCAACGTTTTCGATTTGCTTGAATTGACGCTCCATACGGTACGCCACGTTTGCCATTTCTTTACCCATAGTAGATGGAGAAGCAGGCTGACCGTGTGTACGAGATAGAAGAGGAATGTCGCGGTATTCCACTGCTAGTGCTTTGATAGCGTCGATTAGGTTACGGATTTCTGGAAGAATCACGTTCTCACGCGCTTCTTTAAGCATTAGAGCGTGTGATGTGTTGTTGATGTCTTCAGAAGTACATGCGAAGTGGAAGAACTCGTTTACTGCGTGCAGTTCAGGAACGTCTGCTACTTTCTCTTTTAGGAAGTACTCAACCGCTTTTACGTCGTGGTTAGTTGTACGCTCGATCTCTTTGATACGGCGTGCATCTTCTTCAGAGAAGTTTGCAGCAAGGTCGTCTAGGAATTGGTTTGCTTCTGCGCTAAACGCTGGCACTTCTGCAATTTCAGCAGTAGCAGCAAGCTTTTGTAGCCAGCGGATTTCAACGATAGTACGGTACTTTAGTAGACCGTATTCACTGAAAATTTCGCGTAACGCAATTGTCTTGCTTCCGTAACGGCCGTCTACTGGTGAAACAGCAGTCAATGCTGACAGTTCCATGATGTTCTCCTGAATTGGGTTTCTAAATTTCGTGAGCTTTATACCAATAACTGTGGCAATTGTCACGAATATTGCGCAAACGTTTGCGCGAGATTTGTTTTAGTCGAAAAAAATGAGCTCGCGATAAACGCGAGCTGCTTATTTGATATTTTACTACAGACGAGCAAGAAGGATTTGTGCTTGCTCTACCATCTTCTTGCGCCCGAAGATTAGGTGGCGACGCTTACCACCAACTTGACGCCAAAGAACTGCACTACGAATGCCAGATAACAACAGCGCACGAACTTTGTGTTGGCTTGCCGTCTGCTGCAGTACAGATGGCGTGCCCGTTACTTGAATGCGTGGGCCAATAGGGCTAACGACATCCAGATAGATGCTCGCTAAATTGCTGATCATTTGATCGTCTAGTAGCTCAAAGTGCTCTGACTGACGCTTGGCCATTTGAATACGATCACCAAGCTGAGACATAGCATCGTTTCGAGAGCTTAACTTACGTTCTAACGCCATTAAACTAATAATGTAACGAGTAATTTCACTGCCTGATGGTGTGCTATCAATCCCTTTAACCAAGCATTCTAGGCCGAGCTTTAGATCGGCTTCGCGACCGAATACGCCAACTGTGTTAGCAGGGTTAGTGCTCAAAATAGCGTTGATTGATGTTTCAAAAGCATCTTGATCACAATGTCCGTTTCTCGCTACCTGTTGAACTAAAGCAACAGCTTGGCAAATCCCAGCGAAAGCGATAGTACGGTCATAAAGTGTATTCGCCACGTAACGACTCCTAAGCTTGAGAATATTTAATGCGTTGCTCGATGATGCCGCCACCTAGGCACACGTCACCTTTGTAGAACACTGCTGATTGACCTGGAGTTACAGCAATTTGTGGCTCGTCAAAGATAACTTTAATGTTTTCATCATCGATAGGGATGATTGTACAAGGAATATCTTCCTGACGGTAACGAGTTTTCACTGTGCACTTCATAACATCGCGAATTGGCTCACGATCTACCCAGTGAAGTTGTGATGCAAGTAGACCTTCTGATTTCAACATTGGATGGTCTTTACCTTGAACGGCAATCAAAACGTTACGCTCTAGGTCTTTCTCACCAACGAACCATGGGTCTTCGTTACCACCGCCACCTTTACGGCCACCGATGTGCAGACCTTTACGCTGACCAAGAGTGTGGTACATCAGGCCTTGATGTTGACCAATCACTTCGCCCTCAGGTGTTTCGATGTTACCTGGTTGAGCTGGAAGGTAGCGACCTAGGAATTCTGTAAACTTGCGTTCACCGATGAAACAAATACCCGTAGAGTCTTTCTTCTTCGCTGTGATTAGATCTTGCTCTTCCGCAATGCGGCGTACTTCTGGCTTTTCTAGATCACCAACAGGGAATAGGCTACGTGCGATTTGCTCGTTGCTTAATGTGTACAGGAAGTAGCTTTGATCTTTGTTGCCATCTAGACCACGTAGCATTTGTGGTTTTTCACCGTTTTCAGGGAAAGAACGACGCACGTAGTGACCCATTGCAATGTAATCCGCATCAAGCACTTCATCAGCGAACTCTAGGAATGCTTTGAACTTGATTTCTTTGTTACAAAGAATGTCTGGGTTTGGTGTACGACCTGCTTTGTATTCTGCAAGGAAGTACTCAAATACGTTATCCCAGTATTCAGCAGCAAAGTTGATGGTGTGTAGGTGAATGCCCAGCTTGTCACATACTGCCTGAGCATCAGCAAGATCTTCTGCTGCTGTACAATACTCTTCGTTGTCATCTTCTTCCCAGTTCTTCATGAACAGGCCTTCTACTTGGTAGCCTTGTTGCTTTAGAAGATACGCAGAAACAGATGAATCAACGCCGCCGGACATACCGACGATGACTTTCTTTTGGCTGTTATCAGACATTACTAAACACCACTAAAATTAACGGGACGCAGATTCTACCAGAATCCACTGACCGGTGACAGATCCGAGATCGAAATCACACTTCGATTTTGGCTTAAATTTATCCAAATGCGAAGGTGAGGGTTAAATTCGATAAGTATAGAAGGGTTATATATGGCATAGTTGGCAAAAATCCAAGAGGAAAAAGCAAATGACTGAAGAAAACCAATTTATGCAAGAAAGTGAGTTGATTGAAATTGTTGAAAATCAGCTAGAAGATGGCAATCCGCTCAAAGTAAAAGAAACCTTGATGCGTTTAATGATGACAGGTACACCACGTGAAGATGCGGTTGCGATGATGGCATGCGCAATGTCGATTGAGATTTTCGACGTGATGAAAAACGAAGGTGAATTCAATCTGAAACGCTACAGCGAGCACCTTGATCAATTACCAGATTTGGGTTTCATGGAAGGCGAATAGGCCGATTGAAAGAAAAAAGCAGACTGCAAACGTTTGCTATAATTGCCTTTATTGCTGCTTTAATAACGGCGGTATAGAATCCGTTCTCCTTTTCATCCCTTACTCAGACTAACAATATGAAATTTCCTGGACAACGCAAATCCAAGCACTATTTTCCTGTTCATGCTCGTGACCCATTGGTGAGCCAAGCACAAGAAAGTAAAAAGATGACGCGCACACACATCATCGGCATTGATCAAACGCTGGTTGATATTGAAGCGAAAGTGACAACGGATGTGATTGAAAAGTACGGTTTGAGTAAAGGACACTCGTTGGTTATTGATGATGCAACAGCAGAAGCTTTGTACCAACAGCTAAAAGCAGAATGCCTGATTACCAATGAGTATGCAGGTGGTACGATCGGTAATACGCTGCACAACTATTCAGTGTTGGCCGATGACCGTTCAACACTTCTGGGCGTAATGAGCCAAGATATCAAAATCGGCAGCTACGGTTACCGCTACCTATGTAACACATCTAGCCGTATGGACCTGAACTACCTACAAGGTGTTGACGGTGCAATCGGTCGTTGTTTTGCTCTGATTACCGAAGATGGTGAACGTACTTTCGCAATCAGCGAAGGTCAAATGAACCAACTTCACCCAGACAATATCCCTGAGAAGATCTTCAAGAGCGCATCTGCTCTAGTTCTTACTGCATACCTTGTTCGTTGTAAAGAAGGCGACCCAATGCCGGAAGCAACGATGCGTGCTATTGAATACGCGAAAAAGCACGATGTACCAGTGGTATTAACGCTAGGTACTAAATTTGTTATTCAAGATGATCCAACATTCTGGCAAGAATTCATTCGCGACAATGTTTCTGTCGTTGCGATGAACGAAGACGAAGCAGAAGCACTGACGGGGGAATCTGATCCACTTGCTGCGTCTGATAAAACATTGGAGTGGGCTGATCTAGTATTGTGCACGGCGGGTCCTGTAGGTCTATTTATGGCTGGGTATACGGAAGATAGCGCGAAGCGCGAAACTTCTTTGCCATTACTTCCAGGGTCAATTGCTGAATTTAATCGTTATGAATTCAGTCGTCCGGCGAAAAAAGACTCATGCGAGACGCCAATAAAAGTGTACTCGCATATCTCGCCATATATGGGTGGCCCAGAAAAAATTAAGAATACAAATGGCGCAGGTGATGCTGCGTTATCTGCTGTTCTTCATGATATGGCAGCAAATAAATACCATAAAGAAAATGTGCCTAATTCAAGCAAGCACAGTAACGAGTATTTAACTTACTCTTCTTTTTCTCAAGTCTGCAAATACGCAAACCGTGCTAGCTACGAAGTTCTCGTGCAACATTCACCACGATTGTCGCGCGGACTTCCTGAGCGAGAAGATAGCCTAGAAGAAGCATACTGGGAACGTTAATACGAAGCGGTTTAATTAACTATTCTGTAACTAAAGTAAAAGGCACATTAAGAAATGTGCCTTTTTTATTTGTAATGGTTTAAATAAAAAAGGCTCCCTATGGGAGCCTTTTAAAAATAGCACGGATCTAGATTAGGAACTCATCCAGAGATTTACCTGCATCAAGTTGCTCTTGAATCGCCGAAGGTGTACGACCTTGGCCAGTCCAAGTTTTCTCATTACCGTTTGAATCTGTGTATTTGTATTTAGCAGGGCGAGGTGCGCGCTTCGCTTTGCCTTTCGTCTTAGTTTCGCCAGATAGCGCAGTAATAAGTGCTTCTACGTCAATACCGTCTTGAGCGATTTTCTCAGCAATCTCTGCAAGCTTAGCTTCTTGCTCTGCTTGTGCTGCGCGTTCTGCTTCTTCTGCTTCACGACGCTCATCTACGACAGTAGTGAGTTTATCTAGAGCTTCTTCCAATTGTTCTAGAGTCAGCTCACGAGAAAATGCACGAAGGCTACGGATATTTAGAAGGGTTTTAGTCAGCTCTGACATAACGATTCCTATTAAAAGGTTAATGTGTTGGGCACTTTTTATCGTTACGATTAAATAATGCCAATCTATAAATAAACAAAGAGTCCTTATATTTAACTTTATCTTTTCCTTATGTGCAAATGCTAAATCAAGATTTTGTTTAAATTTGACTATTTTTTAAAGCAATTAATATTATTACACTCGAAATAAATCATTATTAGATGAGAACTAAAATCAACAATCATTATTGTATAGAGAGAGTGACAGCTTGGTTTTTTATAAAAAAATTTGAGTTATTACTTAAAAATATGAAGCATCCATCTTTAATGCTGTGTCATATATCCTTAATTTATTGATATAAGATAAACCATGATATTTCTAAGGTAGTAATAATGTTTCATAAATAACATGATTGATGTGATTTCAGTTGCACAAAACTTATGGAAGTAGGCAAGGTTTATAAATTATCTCAGTCATTATTTATTTGTTTAATTTAGTTTGATGTGTTGCATTGACTCTCATCATAAGTACAATGGCTGCCACCTGATGCAATATTGCAGACAATTTGTTGTTAATTTGTACAGTTAGTGGTTAATTGTTTGTTGTTGCCGTAGAGGCGCGGTCTCGAAGAGTAGCTATTATTGGGGTGATGCCAATGAATAATAGTGGAAGGCGAAGATTGCCGAAGTAAGTAACTCATCAAAGTTACTTGCTGGGGTTGTATCTGAAAGGAACAACACTGCCATAGTATATATTCACATTAAACTATGGAGCGCTACTGTAGGGTTGGGTGGAGTGTTCGCTTCCCTGTCGCTAAGTTCAACATGAGCACGTATCGTATGCTACGTGACTTGTCTGCAGTAGATCTCTAGCCAAACTTTGGTTTTTGAAGATCATGAATTTAATAGATTTTTCTAGTTCTCCTGTTTCATTATTGCCACCTATTGTCGCTTTGACTTTGGCGATTTTGACTCGACGTGTATTAGTTTCCTTGGGTGTAGGTATCGTGCTAGGTGCGGTGCTACTTAATAGCTGGTCTATCAGCGACACCGCAGGTTACGTCAGTTCTCAAGTTTCTTCTGTCTTTATTGAAGATGGCGGAATTAACACTTGGAACATGAGCATTGTTGGTTTCCTAATCTTATTAGGTATGACAACAGCTTTATTAACGCTATCTGGCGGTACTCGTGCTTTTGCTGAATGGGCACAATCTCGAGTGAAGAGTAAACGCGGCTCCAAACTTCTTGCCGCCTTTTTAGGCGTATTCATTTTTGTCGATGATTACTTTAATAGCCTTGCTGTTGGTGCGATCTCTCGCCCAGTAACCGATCGCTTTTATGTGTCTCGCGCTAAGCTTGCGTACATTCTAGACTCAACCGCCGCTCCAATGTGTGTAATTATGCCTGCTTCTAGCTGGGGTGCTTACATTATTACTATTATTGGCGGGATCTTAGTCTCACATGGGATCACAGAGTATTCGGCTCTTGGCGCATATGTTCGTCTTATCCCAATGAACTTCTACGCCGTTTTTGCGCTGCTAATGGTGTTCGCTGTTGCGTGGTTTGGTCTTGATATTGGTAAAATGCGTGAGCATGAAATCTCTGCATCGCAAGGTCGTGGCTTTGATAAAGACAAAGAAAATGACTCGCAAGAAGCGCATGACCTAAACGAAGAGCTAGATATCCGTGAAAGTGAAAAGGGTAAAGTGTCAGATTTGATACTTCCTATCGTAACGCTGATTATCGCGACTATCTCTTCAATGCTTTACACGGGTGGCCAAGCATTGGCTGCTGATGGTAAGGAGTTTGCGCTTCTTGGTGCTTTTGAAAATACAGATGTAGGTACATCACTAATCTACGGTAGCTTGCTTGGCTTAGCTGTTGCACTGTTTACTGTTGTGAAGCAAGGTCTACCAATGGCTGAGATCGCACGTACACTTTGGATTGGTGCTAAGTCTATGTTTGGTGCGATTCTAATCTTAGTATTTGCCTGGACCATTGGTTCTGTTATCGGTGATATGAAGACTGGTACTTACCTTTCGACAATGGCGCAGGGCAACATTAACCCACACTGGCTACCAGTTATCCTATTCTTGTTGTCTGGCCTAATGGCGTTCTCAACAGGTACTTCATGGGGTACGTTCGGCATTATGCTACCAATCGCGGGTGACATGGCTGGCGCAACAGACGTAGCGCTAATGCTACCGATGCTGAGTGCGGTTTTAGCTGGTGCGGTATTCGGTGACCATTGTTCACCAATCTCAGATACGACTATCTTGTCATCGACGGGTGCACGTTGTAACCACATTGATCACGTATCAACACAGCTACCTTATGCATTATCAGTCGCGCTTGTTTCATGCGTGGGCTTTATTGCCCTTGGTATGACTGCTTCAATTGCGTTTTCGTTTATTGCAGCGTCGATAACATTCGTTATCGTTTGCGCTATTTTGTCATGGCTTTCAAAGTCTAAAATAGCGTCTTGCCAGAGTGCGTAATTCACTGATTTAAAAGGTGAAATTGTAGGAGGCTTCGGCCTCCTTTTTTATTTGTATTATACAATTCGAATTTTTTTAAAATTAAGGGTTGAAAAAAGTAATCAGCTTGGTTAGTGTGGTTGGTAACAAAGCAAATGAGAAGAGCCTTGAAATAAGTATGCGTAATTTTGTAATGAACATTCATCACCATCATCACCCAATCTAGTCTTTCGGGCGATGTACGCATACCCGGGAGGCAGGAAACTCCCGGAGGTAAAATCAAAGTAAAAGCAGATTTTAAACCCTCGGGAGACTTCAATCTCCCGAGGGTTTTTTAGTTTTATTAGTTTGAAAAATACTTAGATATCAAAATCTTGCATAGGGACAAAGCAATGCAAACACAACGTTTAAGAATCGCAATTCAGAAAAAAGGTCGTCTTAGCAAAGAGAGTCAAGCTCTACTAAAACAGTGCGGCGTAAAGTTCAACGTAATGGGCGAGCGTTTAGTTGTCCATTCTGAAAATATGCCAATTGATTTACTCTTGGTTCGTGACGACGACATCCCAGGTTTAATTATGGATGGCGTGGTTGACCTTGGCTTTATTGGCGAAAATGAACTAGAAGAAGTTCGCCTTGACCGCAAAGCATTAGGTGAACCCTGCGAGTTTGTTCAGCTTCGTCGACTTGATTTTGGTGGCTGTCGTTTATCTATCGCAATCGACAAGGACGAAGAGTACAACGGTCCACAAGACTTAGCTGGCAAGCGTATTGCTACAACGTATCCTCAACTTCTAAAAGCGTACATGGATGAAGCCGGCGTTCCATTCTCTACATGTATGCTGACAGGCTCTGTAGAAGTTGCGCCTCGCGCGGGTCTCGCTGATGCTATCGCTGATTTGGTTTCTACAGGTGCAACACTGGAAGCGAACGGCCTTAAAGAAGCTGAAATTATCTTCAAATCAAAAGCGACATTGATTCAACGCACAGGTGAGTTCGACGCAGACAAAGTGGCGCTAATCGAAAAGCTGTTAACTCGCATGCAAGGCGTGCAGCAAGCGAAAGAATCTAAGTACATTATGCTTCACGCCCCAGCAGAGAAGTTAGATCAAATTAAAGCACTACTGCCAGGTGCTGAAGACCCAACTGTTCTTCCTCTTTCTGCAGATAAGCAGAAAATGGCTGTTCACTTAGTGAGTTCTGAAAACCTATTCTGGGAAACAATGGAACAGCTGAAAGAGTTGGGCGCAAGTTCAATTCTCGTTCTACCAATTGAAAAAATGATGGAGTAAGCATCATGAGAACAGTCGTTTGGCAATCATTAAGTGAGAATCAGCAAGACTCTATTTTGGAGCGCCCTGCTATTGCAGAAGGTGCCAATATCACCACTGCTGTGGCCGAAGTTATTGCTAAAGTTCGAGAAGAAGGTGACTCTGCTCTTATTGAGCTGACAGAAAAGTTTGACCGTGTTAAGCCTGAATCCATTCGTGTTTCTTCTCAGGAAATTAAGGCAGCGTCAGAGCGTTTGTCAGAGTCAATGAAGAGCGCACTAGAGCAAGCTTACGCCAATATTTCTAAGTTCCACAAAGCGCAAAAGCCGCAACCGCTCAAGGTGGAAACGCAGCCAGGTGTTCTTTGTGAACAAGTAACACGTCCAATTCAAAAAGTGGGTTTGTACATTCCTGGTGGCAGTGCGCCTTTGCCATCGACTGTTTTGATGCTCGGCGTTCCTGCAAAAATTGCAGGTTGTCGTAAAGTCGTTCTTTGTTCTCCACCGCCAATCGCTGATGAGATCCTTTATGTCGCGAAGCTGTGTGGCATTGATGAAGTGTACAACGTCGGTGGTGGCCAAGCAGTTGCTGCAATGGCTTATGGCACCGAGACTGTATCGAAAGTAGATAAGATCTTTGGTCCGGGCAACGCTTACGTGACCGAAGCAAAACGACAGGTTAGCAATGATTTCCGCGGTGCTGCGATTGATATGCCAGCAGGGCCATCAGAAGTGCTAGTGATTGCAGATGAAACCGCAGATGCAGACTTTATCGCTGCGGATCTTTTGAGCCAAGCGGAACACGGTCCTGATTCTCAAGTGGTATTGGTGACTCCTTCTCCTGTGATTGCTGATCAAGTGACGGATGCGGTTCAACGTCAGCTTAAGGAGCTATCTCGTGCAGACATCGCAGAAAAGGCTCTGGCATCAAGCTTGATCATTATTTCCGAGTCGATGACGCAGTCAGTTTCTATTTCCAATTACTACGGTCCTGAGCACTTGATTGTTCAGACTAAGAACCCTCGTGAGCTTCTACCTCTATTAGATAACGCAGGTTCTATCTTCCTTGGGGATTGGTCTCCTGAATCTGCGGGAGATTACGCATCGGGGACTAACCACGTCCTTCCTACTTACGGTTACACACGTACTTATTCAAGCTTAGGTTTGGCGGATTTCTCTAAACGAATGACGGTTCAGGAGCTTTCTGCTGATGGTTTAAAGAACCTTGCACCAACGGTAGTCACGATGGCTGAAGCAGAAGGTCTGGACGCTCACAAACGTGCTGTTACTATCCGCGTAGAAAAATTAGCAAGTAAGTAAGAATAAGAGAGTAATGAGATGGAAAAGCTAGCGCGTAAACAAGTCCAACAGCTTACCCCTTATATGTCGGCTCGCCGAATCGGTGGTACGGGTGACGTATGGCTAAATGCCAACGAATCACCATTTAACAATGAATACAAAACAGACTTTGCTCGTCTTAATCGTTACAGCGAATGTCAGCCTAAAGAACTGATTTCTGCTTACGCAGCCTATGCGGGTGTGAAACCAGAGCAAACATTAACATCTCGTGGTGCGGATGAAGGTATTGAACTACTGATTCGTGCATTCTGTGAGCCGGGTGAAGATGCGATTCTTTACTGCCCACCGACTTACGGTATGTACGCCATCAGTGCAGAAACCATCGGTGTAGAGTGCAAAACCGTGCCGCTAACGTCAGATTGGCAACTAGACCTTGCAGGCATCGAAGCTAATCTGGATAACGTGAAACTGGTTTTTGTATGTTCGCCAAACAACCCAACAGGTAACTTGGTTAAGCGTGAGGACATTGTGTCTCTGCTTGAGATGACAAAAGACCGTGCAATCGTGGTGATGGATGAAGCGTACATCGATTTTTGTCCAGAAGCGTCAACGGTAGACCTACTGGCGCAATACCCGAACCTTGCAATTCTGCGTACTCTGTCGAAAGCTTTTGCGCTTGCAGGTCTACGTTGTGGATTTACGCTTGCGAACGAAGAGCTGATTAATGTACTTCTTAAAGTTATCGCACCTTACCCAGTCCCAGTTCCAGTGGCAGAAATTGCGACTCAGGCGCTTTCGGAAGCTGGTTTAGCGCGAGCGAAGTTTCAAGTTCTCGATTTGAATGCAAACCGTGCTTACTTGCAAGTTGGCCTTTCAATGATTCCGGGCTTGGAAGTGTTTGAAGGGTGGGGGAACTACCTATTGGTGAAATTCCCAGATGGCGATGACCTTTTCAAAGCGGCTTGGGATACGGGCATTATTTTGCGTAACTCGCCAATTGAAAACTGTGTGCGTATCAGTGTGGGTAACCGTGACGAGTGCGAAAAAACGCTTGGATTTATCAGAAACTACTACGCATAAATAGAGACAGAATTTATCGCTCTCGCTAAATAGCGGGAGCGCCAAAAGAATAGCAATAAGGAAGTTCGAGTGAGCAAACAACAAAAAATCCTTTTTATCGACCGTGATGGCACCTTAATTGTTGAGCCGCCGATTGATTTTCAAGTAGACCGTTTAGATAAGCTAAAACTAGAACCATTTGTTATCCCAAGCCTGCTGTCGTTGCAGGATGCAGGATACCGTCTAGTGATGGTCACGAACCAAGATGGTTTGGGTACCGACAGCTACCCACAAGCTGATTTTGATGCACCACACAACATGATGATGGAGATCTTTGAATCTCAAGGTGTGAAGTTTGATGATGTGCTGATTTGTCCTCACTTCGATGAAGATAACTGCTCTTGCCGTAAGCCTAAATTGGGCTTGGTAAAAGAGTACCTTCAAGGTGGCAAAGTGGATTTTCAAAACTCTGTTGTGATTGGCGATCGTCAAACCGATCTTCAACTTGCAGAAAACATGGCAATTCGTGGCATTCAATACAACCCAGAAACCATGGGTTGGAAACAGATCCTAAAAGATCTCACGGTGAAGGCTCGCGTTGCTGAAGTGGTTCGCACCACAAAAGAAACAGACATTAAAGTATTCGTTAATCTTGACGAGCAAGGCGGTAACGATATTTCTACAGGTCTTGGCTTTTTTGACCACATGCTGGATCAAATTGCGACGCACGGTGGATTCCAAATGGTGTGCAAAGTGGAAGGTGACCTGCACATTGATGATCACCACACAGTAGAAGATACCGCTCTTGCGTTGGGTCAAGCGTTGAAAGAAGCACTGGGTGACAAGCGTGGTATTGGTCGCTTTGGCTTTAGCTTGCCAATGGATGAGTGTTTGGCGCAATGCGCACTAGACCTATCAGGTCGTCCTTACCTTAAGTTCGACGCGCAGTTTAGTCGTGAGCAAGTGGGTGATCTTTCAACAGAGATGGTGGTTCACTTCTTCCGCTCTCTGACTGACACATTAGCGTGTACGTTGCACCTTTCTTCTGCGGGCAACAATGATCACCACATCATTGAAAGTCTATTTAAAGCGTTTGGTCGTACGTTACGCCAAGCAATCAAAGTAGAAGGCACTGAGCTACCAAGTAGTAAAGGCGTGCTTTAAGGCTAACGTTAGCAAGGAGAAAAACAGTGACAGAACAGAAAGTTGTCATTATCGATACTGGCTGTGCCAACGTTTCTTCGGTGAAGTTTGCCATTGAACGCCTAGGCTATGACGTAACGATTTCAAAAGATCCGCAAGTCGTATTATCCGCAGATAAGCTATTCCTACCGGGTGTGGGAACCGCCAGCGAAGCGATGAAGAACCTAGAAGAGCGCGATCTGATCAGCTTGGTAAAACAGGTAGAAAAGCCATTACTAGGTATCTGTTTAGGCATGCAACTGTTGGGCAAAGTGTCTCAAGAGAAAGGGCAGAAAGCCGACGAGTTAGTTGAGTGTCTTGGACTTTGTGATGGCGAAGTGAAGCTACTACAAACTGGCGATTTGCCGTTGCCGCATATGGGGTGGAACACGGTCTCTGCAAAAGCAGGTAATCCACTTTTCAAAGATATTGAAGAAGGAGAGTATTTCTACTTCGTGCACAGCTTTGCGATGCCTGTTGGGGATTACACGATTGCGGAATGTGAATACGGCAACCCGTTCACAGCAGCAGTACAAAGCGGTAACTATTACGGCGTGCAATTCCACCCTGAGCGTTCTTCAAAAGCGGGCGCGAAGCTTATTCAAAACTTCTTAGAATTATAAAAGGGATTTAGTGTGATTATTCCAGCTCTTGATTTAATTGAAGGACAGGTGGTTCGCCTTTATCAAGGTGATTACGGCCAAGTAACTGAGTACAAAGTCGACCCAGCAGAGCAGTTCAACTTGTACCACCAAGCTGGTGCTAACTGGCTGCACTTGGTGGATTTAACTGGCGCGAAAGACACGACAGCACGTCAACTTGATTTAATTGCAAAGCTACTAGCAAGCACGCCAGCGAACATCCAAATCGGTGGCGGAGTGCGCACAGAGCAAGACGTGATTGAGCTGCTAGAAGCGGGGGCTCAGCGTGTTGTCGTTGGCTCAACAGCAGTAAAACAGCCAGAGCTTGTGAAAGGTTGGATGGAAAAATACGGTGCAGAGAAAATCGTTCTCGCGCTAGACATCAACATCGATCAAGACGGCACACGTAAAGTAGCGATTTCTGGTTGGCAAGAAGATTCAGGCGTGACTATCGAAGCTCTGATCAACGATTACCTGACGGTAGGTTTGCAGCACGTGCTTTGTACGGACATTTCTCGTGACGGTACGCTAGAAGGCTCAAACGTAGAGCTTTATGTCGACCTATGTAAACAGTACCCACAAGTGCAGTTTCAATCTTCAGGTGGCATTGGCTCATTAGCAGATATCGAAGCGCTAAAAGGCAGCGGTGTGGCTGGTGTGATTGTTGGTCGTGCGCTGTTAGATGGTAAATTCACAGCAGAGGAGGCATTTGCATGCTGGCAAAGCGAATAATTCCATGTCTTGATGTTCGTGATGGACAAGTGGTGAAGGGCGTCCAGTTCCGCAACCACGAAATCATTGGCGACATCGTTCCTCTGGCGCAGCGTTATGCGGAAGAAGGCGCTGACGAGCTTGTGTTCTACGATATTACCGCTTCAAGTGATGGGCGTGTTGTTGACAAAAGTTGGGTCGCTCGCGTTGCTGAAGTGATTGATATTCCCTTCTGTGTCGCTGGTGGTATTAAATCAGCGGAAGATGCAGCGCGCATTCTTGAGTTTGGTGCAGACAAAGTGTCTATTAACTCACCTGCATTGGCTAACCCGCAACTGATTACTGACCTTGCTGATAAGTTTGGTGTGCAATGTATCGTCGTTGGTATCGATTCATACTACGACAAAGAGACAGGCAAGTATCAGGTTTACCAGTTTACTGGCGATGAAGAACGCACCAAAGCAACTCAATGGGAAACACGTGATTGGGTGCAAGAAGTACAAAAGCGTGGCGCTGGTGAAATCGTACTGAACATGATGAACCAAGACGGCGTACGTAACGGTTACGATATTGAACAACTTAACATGGTGCGTGAAGTGTGTAACGTGCCATTGATTGCATCGGGTGGGGCAGGTGCTATGGAGCACTTTGCGGAAGCATACCAAAAAGCAAATGTGGATGGCGCGCTTGCCGCATCGGTATTCCACAAACAAGTCATCAATATTGGTGAACTAAAGCAGTATTTGAAACAACAAGGCATTGAGGTACGACTATGAGTGTGAAAGCCGCCGAAGTAAGTTCGCTAGTTGAGCGAATCAACTGGGAAAAGGTGGATGGTCTGGTACCTGCTATCGTACAAGATTTCCAATCAAGCCAAGTGCTGATGATGGGTTATATGAACCAAGATGCGTTGGCAAAAACGGGCGAAACAGGTCAAGTGACGTTTTTCTCTCGTACCAAGCAGCGTCTTTGGACGAAAGGTGAGACCTCCGGCAACGTATTGCAACTAGTGAACATTCAGCTCGATTGCGACAACGATACGCTACTGGTGAAAGTGAATCCCATTGGTCCTACGTGTCACTTGGGTAACACAACTTGCTGGGATGTGGACCCTCAAGAGGAGTCACAAATGGTGTGGCTTCATCAACTTGAGCAGCTATTGGCTGCCCGCAAGAGTGCCGACCCAGATTCCTCTTATACTGCCAGTCTTTATGCCCGTGGCACCAAGCGTATTTCGCAAAAAGTGGGCGAAGAAGGCGTTGAAGTCGCGCTTGCGGCGACGTCGGGCGATAAGGCGGAGTTAGTGTGTGAATCTGCAGATTTGATTTATCACTTAATGGTATTGCTTCAAGACCAAGGCTTATCGATGAATGACGTAGTGAACAAACTGAAAGAGCGTCATAAGTAAGCTTGCGATAAGTGAAAGCCCCTATGCTCTCGAGCCTAGGGGCTTTTTACTTTAGTGTTCTTGATTCGGGGCAAAAACCGGCAACAGTGCTGGTGGCGATTAGATTCTGAATCACGCTCGTCCCTCGCTGTTCAGAATGACGGTATATTTTCTAATGGTACTTGCAGTAGAGTTATTTACTTCAAATAGGTACATATATTCACGTCACTCCAACGAACCTAGGCGAAGTCAAGAATCCAATTAAATCGAGCTCAATAAGCTAGGAGTGGATGATCTTACCCACAACACTTCTTAAATTTCTTACCGCTTCCACAGATACACGGGTCGTTACGACCTACTTTTAGGCTACTCACTGGTTGGTTTAGGCGAGGATCTTGTTCTGGTTCTTCTTCTAGCTCTTCTTCTGGAAACGTGCCGTCAATGTAGTACCAAAGCCCATTTTCTTTCACGAAACGAGAACGCTCTGTCATACAGTAGCGTTTGCCGTCTTCATCAAAATAAGCGCTAAACTCTACAAAGCCTTCATTGTCATTACTGCCAGCTTCTGTTTTTACAACTTCAAGCTTGCACCAATCGCTGTCGATAGATTGGGCAATGCCTTCACGTTGCTCTTCTGCATTACAGCTTGGGTGGTATGTGTTCACCACGTAATCCACTAGACCTAACACATGCGCGCTGTAACGAGAACGCATTAGCTGCTCCGGAGTGGTGACGTCAGCGTGGTTATTGTGGGCAATTTCACAACACTGTTGGTAGGTGCGGTTAGAGCCGCAAGGACAAGAAGAAGCCATAAAATGAAATCTCGATTAATTAAGCGGTAAAAACAAACAACCCCACATAAGTGAGGTCGCAGGTATTCTTTGGGGCATTATAGCCGTTTAGGGCGTTTGAGACAGCAGTTCTTGAGCCCATTCCGTCGATTGATTAAAAGCGTCTGCTAATTGAGGTTCGGTTAATTTAAGAACGGTGCAATATCGCTCGGCTAACTCCCAGTCCGCTTGTTCGTAGGCGATCGTCATCGAAAGTAAGTGACCAAGTACGCCTTTTCGACTGGTTAATGCGAGTTTTATATCTTCGTCAACGGGGATATCTTCAATGACATCCGAGAGCGGTTGATCGAGCAAAGATCCGAGCAAAGAAAACATGCCTGTCAAAAAAGCCTGCCCAGGGTCATACCTAGTGTTCATTTGACTAAGTAGCAGTTCACACATTCGTGCACGCTGAATCGCTAAAGAGTAAAGAGAGTCAGGTTTATCTTCTTGAACGGAGGCAATTGCAACTAAGGAAATAAAGCGTCGTAGTCGCTCTTCACCCAGATAAATAAGCGCCTGTCTGAACGATTTGATCTTAGTCGTTAATGTATATCCTGAATTTACGTAAGTAAGCAGCTTGTATGACAGCGTCACATCAATCGAAAACAGACGTTCAACCTCATTGAAGTCGATGGGCTTATCTGCAATCTCTTTACAAAGTTGGATGACGGTAAGAAACGCGGGGTTCAACCGTTTTTTCTGGATCATCTCAGGTTTGCTAAAAAAATACCCTTGAAAATAGTTAAAACCGGCTTCTAGAGCTTGCTCAAACTCTTCATAGGTCTCTACCTTTTCCGCAAGAAAGTCGATTTTAAATGGGCTCAACGCCTGAATAAAAATGGCAGCTTTCTTGATCGGCACAAGTCTAATATCAAACTTGATCATGGAAACGTATGGAAGAAAACGCTTCCAAGCTTTCGTCGGAACAAAATCATCCAGAGCAATTTTGTACCCGCACTCATGAAGGTGCTTGATGGCTTCTAACAGTTCTTCTGTCGGTTGGCAGTCTTCAAGGACTTCAATGACGAGAGATTCTTTAGGAAACAAAGTTGGGACCAAGTTCACCAAGCTTTGATGCGGAAAGTTAACAAAGCCAAGTTTGTTTCCTAATGTGTTGTAATGCGTCGACAAAAAATGATCGGATAGCAGTCGACTAGTAGCCAGCTCTGGTTCTACTTCAGGGAAGGTATTTTTAGGGCCGTCTCGAAAGAGGAGTTCGTAACCTATGGTTCGTTTTTCTCTATCCAGAATCGGTTGGCGAGCTACGTAAGAATACTTCAATTAGGTACTTCGTTCTGTTTAACTTAGTATTATGATAATAGCGATTTTTTACAAAATATCTACGACTTGAGCGTGAATCTTCTACACGCTCTACATGCTTAACGCAAATTCTGTATGAACGGTCTCGTTTGCAGGTCAAAACTATCAGAATTTACTTTTAAAACTGAGCCTTGCGTATACCAATCCCCTAAAACAATTCGGGTCTTTTTAATGCCATCGACGTCAAAAAAATGTGTGTTCGGGCGATGTGTGTGACCATGAATCATTATGTTGACGCAGTTCTGAGACATCACTTTCTCGACCTCATTTTGGTTAACGTCCATGATATCTAATGACTTGCTCATTTTATCATCACGAATATCGGATTGAACTTTTGAGACAATTTTCTTCTTAATGAACCAAGGAATACGGTTAAACAACCATTGTAGCCATGGCTTGTGAACGGTTTTTCTAAACTCTTGGTATTTCACATCGTCAATGCAGAGCGTATCGCCATGTAGGATTACGGCTTTTTGACCATAAAGATCAATCGTGCAGACATCGTCGAGTAATGTCATACCGGTTTCTTTGCAAAAGCGTTTGCCGAGTAAAAAATCTCGATTGCCTTGGATGAAAAAAGTTGGCACACCCGCATCCGTCAGTGCTTTAAATTCTGCACGGATTTGGTCTGCAAAAGGGGTGTTGTCATCGTCACCAATCCAGAACTCAAACAGATCGCCGAGTACATAAAGTGCATCAGCTTTTGTTGCTTCTGTTCGCATGAACGTCACAAAACATTCCGTGATATCAGGACGTGATGGGGTAAGGTGAAGATCGGAAATAAATAATGTCGTCATAGAAATAAGGGGAAGCTATGCCTCCCCATTAACTTATCTTTTAAAAATAATTCCTAAGAATTACTCTTCAATTGTTGTACCAGTGATTACTACGTCTTCTAGAGGTACGTCTTGGTGCATGCCGTAAGAACCAGTGCTAACGCCTTTGATCTTATTTACGATGTCCATGCCTTCGATTACTTCACCGAACACACAGTAACCCCAACCATCTAGGCTTTCGCTACGGAAGTCTAGGAATGTGTTGTTGTTTACGTTGATGAAGAACTGAGAGCTTGCTGAATGCGGCTCCATAGTACGTGCCATAGCAAGTGTACCCACTTTGTTGCTTAGGCCGTTGTTTGCTTCGTTCTTGATAGGTGCACGAGTCGCTTTTTCACGTAGACCAGACTCCATACCACCACCTTGGATCATGAAGCCGTCAATAACACGGTGGAAAAGCGTGTTGTCGTAGAAACCGTCGCGGCAGTACTGAAGGAAGTTTGCGCTTGTCTCTGGCGCTTTCTCTTCGTTTAGTTGAATCTTGATGTCACCAAAATTAGTGTGAAGGGTGATCATGCTACTTTCCTTTACTGTGTTGTGTTGAGCCCGAGATTCTAGCCTAAGTTCTAGTGCTTTAAAAACTCAGGAAGAGGAAATTCTTCGTTTTGTGCTTGAAGTTTAGCCGATTATCGTTTTATCGGTTAATTGCTATTACCTAACTAGGTTGGAGTTGATATACTCATCTTCTTTTATTCATTCACAATCATAGATAGAGATCATGTTAAAGATATATAACACACTCACAAGACAGAAAGAGGAATTCAAACCAATTACAGCTGGCAAAGTCGGTATGTATGTCTGTGGAGTTACCATCTACGATCTCTGTCACATTGGTCACGGTCGTACTTTCGTCTCTTTTGACGTTGTATCACGTTACCTTCGCTACTTGGGCTACGATCTGACGTTTGTACGTAACATCACAGATATCGACGATAAGATCATCAAACGTGCCGCAGAAAATGGTGAGTCTTGCGATTCATTGACTGAGCGTTTGATTGGTGAAATGCACGCTGATTTTGATGCGCTGAACATGAAACGTCCGGACGTTGAACCTCGTGCGACACAGTTTATTGCTGAAATCATCGAATTGGTTGAGAAGCTAATCGAGCGCGGTTTTGCATACGTTGCAGATAACGGTGACGTAATGTTTGAAGTAGGTAAATTCAACGAATACGGCAAGCTTTCTAAGCAAGACCTTGATCAGCTTCAAGCTGGCGCGCGCGTTGATATCGAAACAGCAAAACGCAGCCCTCTAGACTTTGTACTTTGGAAGATGTCAAAGCCGGGTGAACCAACGTGGGAGTCACCATGGGGTCCTGGTCGTCCAGGTTGGCACATTGAGTGTTCAGCAATGAACTCTTCAATCCTAGGTAACCACTTCGACATTCACGGCGGTGGTTCTGACCTTCAGTTCCCACACCATGAAAATGAAATCGCACAATCATGCTGTGCACACGATACACAATACGTGAACACATGGATGCACAGCGGCATGGTAATGGTAGACCGTGAGAAGATGTCTAAATCTCTAGGTAACTTCTTTACTATCCGTGACGTTCTTGGTCACTACGATGCTGAAACAGTGCGTTACTTCCTAATGTCTGGTCACTACCGTAGCCAGTTAAACTACAGCGAAGATAACCTAAACCAAGCACGTGCTTCGCTTGAGCGCCTGTACACATCTCTACGTGGTTTAGACCTAAACGCTGCGCCTGCTGGTGGTGAAGAATACGTATCTCGCTTCACTGCAGCGATGAACGATGACTTCAACACACCAGAAGCTTACTCAGTACTGTTCGACATGGCGCGAGAAGTTAACCGTCTGAAGACAGAAAACCTAGAGAAAGCGAGCGAACTCGGTGCGCTAATGCGTGAACTAGCTGACGTGATCGGTATTCTTCACCAAGATCCTGAAGCCTTCCTAAAAGGTGATGCGGGTAACGATGATGAAGTGGCTGAAATTGAAGCTCTGATCAAGCTGCGTAATGACTCTCGCGCTGCGAAAGATTGGGCGAATGCAGATATGGCTCGTGACAAGCTGACCGAAATGGGCATTGTTCTGGAAGATGGTCCAGAAGGCACAACGTGGCGTCGTAAGTAATTGAATTTTCATTTTTAAAGGGCTGATAATTCAGCCCTTTTATTTTCCATTTCCATAAATTAAAACTTTAACTTTAGGTAATGCTCTGTGGCTCAGATGTATTTCTATTACTCAGCAATGAATGCGGGTAAATCAACAACGCTTCTTCAATCCTCTTTCAACTATCAAGAACGCGGCATGACGCCAGTTATTTTTACGGCTGCGCTAGATGATCGTTTTGGTGTCGGTAAAGTGAGCTCTCGTATTGGTCTTCAATCTGACGCACATTTATTTCGTCAGGATACCAATTTGTATCAAGAGATCGCAGATCTGAATGAGGTTGAAAAACGTCACTGTATTCTTGTTGATGAGTGTCAGTTCTTGTCGAAAGAACAAGTTTATCAACTTACTGAAGTCGTTGATAAGTTGCATATTCCAGTATTGTGTTACGGCCTTCGCACCGATTTTCTAGGCGAACTTTTTGAAGGCAGTAAGTATCTATTATCTTGGGCAGACAAGCTGGTTGAGCTCAAAACAATCTGCCATTGCGGCCGCAAAGCGAATATGGTTATTCGTACCGATGAACACGGCGTGGCAATTAAAGAAGGCGATCAAGTTGCGATCGGCGGTAACGATAAGTATGTCTCCGTATGCCGCCAACATTACAAAGAAGCGCTCGGTAAATAAGCCGTATTGATATAGAAAAGCCACCGTACTTGGTGGCTTTTTGTTTGTCGGTTAGAAAAAGCTAGACTAAGTCAAAACCAAATCGCTCGAGTAAAGCCTGGTAAGAAGATTCGACTTGCTGAGGGATGTTCTGCTCGGTTTGAAATCCTTTCTCTGGATAGCTTTTCACGCGAGAGAAATCTTCCATTAGTGCTTCTAGCACCATCATTAATGGCATGTCTTCATTAATGTACTCAAAAAATGGAAGAGCCGCAGAGCTTACTTGGAGCTGAGTGTAGGGTGACTGCCACTGTTTTTCAAATGTCGCGATTGCTCTACGCTCCATAAACGGTTTTTGTACCAGAATAAACGAGGAACACTGTTTTCCTTCCTCTTTTAATCGTTGCTCAGTAAAGCGAACGTTTTCTCCACTGTTTGTGGATTTAGTCTCGAGCAAAATTGCTTCACTTGGAACGCCCGACAACTTTGCAATCTCGGCAAAGGTTTCTGCCTCGCTTTTTTCAAACAGTCCATCTGTGAAGCGACCTTCACCCCCTGAAAATACAATCAAAGGTGCCAACTTTTGGTGGTAGAGCTTGGCAGCGTGCTCCGCTACACGCACATCATTACTGCACATCACAAACAAACAGTCCGCAGGTTTCAGTTCATGTTTGAGTTGCATGTAATCCCAAAGCGTTTCTATATGTCTATAGAGCCTCATAGCGCATCCAAAGTTGAATTGAAGTGAAATCGATAACCAAGTGAGAGTAGTTTGTCAGCAAGAATACGCTTGTCAGCTTGCTCTGTGACGGGTGGAAGAGGTATCTCACTTCCGATTTTGTTTATGGCAGCTTGGTAGAACTCAGCCTTGCTGACAGTATGAGGTGTAGTAACGTTAATGACTTGGTTGCTTAAATTGCCTAAGGCAAATTTCGCAGCCGAGACAGCATCATCTTGATGAAGCATATTAGCTGGTGCTTTACGACTAACTTGTTGAAGCCTTGCTGCAAAGCGAGATGGGTGTCTATCTGGCCCGATTAATCCGCTACAACGTAGAATAACAAAGTTAATATTCGAGTCGATAACATGCTGCTCTGCTTGAAGCATAATACGTGCATTGTCAGAGAAATAAGGGCTTTCGGCTGCTAAAGAGAGTGACGCGTCAGCTTCTTCCATATCGGAAGCAAGGTTAGGGTAAACCGTGGTAGAGCTGATCATGAGAAGTTTTTCAACGTTGTTTTGCTTAGCTGCGTTGGCAAGTATTTGCCATTGCTGTGCATATTCTTGACCGCGTCCTTTACGAAATCCTGGAGGAAAAGCACCGATAACGTGCGTAATTTGATGCTGTTTGAGCAGCTCATCTAGCCGTGCTGTGGCGTTCAATTGATTGAAATCGAACAATGCGGAGTGAGTTAATGAGGTGGGTAACTCTTTTAATCGAGTTTGGCTACGACGAGTGACGACAACATAGTGTCCATCTTTCATCAATGTTTCTGCTAGCGGAGTTCCGAGCCAGCCTGCACCTACGATCAATGTATTTGCCATTTGGGTCTTCCTACTTACTTATGTCTGCCCGAATAGGTTGAGCAGTTCTGCTTTGGCTTGTTGATGGAGGGGATCTGAATGCCATTTCTGGTGCTGAATAAGGTCAACATTGACTTGCCAAGCCAGTTTTGTGAAATCATCCCCAACTTTTTTTAATGTATTAGGTGAATACGCGACTAAATGCTGTGGTAGAAAGCACCAACCAAACCCTTTATTCGCCAATTCCAACAAAATATAGTAGTTATCAGCGTACCAGATATCTGGGCTAAATGCTTGATTGAGACCACATGGCTCTGCACTTTTGGATCGTATGACCAATTGACGATGTTGTTTTAGTTGATCAATGTGAGTGATTTGCTGCTTTGCTAAAGGATGCGTTGAAGAGACATAGACATCAAATGCAATATTGCCAAGATTGGTGAAATCGATGTGCCTTGGCATTTGTAAATCACTCAAAATAATCCCAGTCGTGGCGCGTTCCGACTTAACCAATTCAATGATATCAGGGCTTGATGCCGTTAAGCATTCAACTTGTAAGTGTGGAAAGCGTTGCTCTAACTTCTTTAGCACATCCGGCAAGCGAGTCAGAGGAATCCCTTCATCAATAGCTAAGGCTAATTTGTTCGTTGGCGTGGAAAAGAGCTGCGATGCCCTATTGTTTAGGCGGTCGAGTTGGCTGATTGTTGCTTGTGCATAGGGTACGAGAGCGAGGCCATTCTCAGTTAATTTAGGGTACCTGCCTGATCGATCGAAAAGCTCAACACCACAGTCGATCTCCATATTCATGATGTGCTGGCTCACTACAGATTGAGCTCGCCCCAGTTTTCTAGCTGCTCCTGAAAATGATCCTGCTTCTGATGTAGCAATGAAAGCTTGCAGTTGTTCGATGGTAAACATATCGCTTAAACCGATGGTATCTAACTTTTGGTTATCTAAATGATAGATAAAATTCTAAGCATTGAGTAGAACTATTTGGACAGAGAAATATGACTCGTAACGAACGAATTTTTCATGCAGTACTTTTTGAGTTAATCGCACTCGCGATTATTGTACCAGCGGCTTCATTGATCACTGGAAAGGGTTCTAGTGATCTCGCGTTGGTTGGGGTCGGGTTGAGCATGTATACCGTGATATGGAACTACATCTACAACTTGTATTTTGATAAGTGGTTTGGTGACAATCGAGCTGAGCGAAGTTTAGCGATGCGGCTTGGACACACTATTGGTTTCGAGGGAGGATTAATCTTTATCTCTCTACCTGTGATTGCCTGGTTCTTAGAAATTACGCTTCTTCAAGCTCTGATGCTGGAAGCCGGCTTCCTCGTTTTCTTCCTATTTTATGCCACTGGTTTTAACTGGTTGTATGACAAGGTTCAACCATTTAGCAAAATGAAAAAGCGATTATTGCCACAGGCATCGACAGGAAAAATATAGGACTAAAAAACGCCACCGAGTTCGGTGGCGTTTTTTGTTCAAATTACACAGACAGAACTCTCAAAATCTTATCTGCATGTTCTGCAACTTCAATGCCTTCGTCTGTTAGATAACCACCGTCAGGCTGTGTACAAAGTTGCTTCTTAT
Source organism: Vibrio sp. 1978 (assembly GCF_033344345.1). Classification (NCBI taxonomy): domain Bacteria; kingdom Pseudomonadati; phylum Pseudomonadota; class Gammaproteobacteria; order Vibrionales; family Vibrionaceae; genus Vibrio; species Vibrio sp. 1978. Next base: position 207,496 of record NZ_JAWPOP010000003.1, on the reverse strand, counting down.
ATAGACGAGCAACGGCTGCCTGCATTTCTTCTGACGCGTCTGTATGAACTTTAATACCAGTTGCAGCACTACTTAGGTCGAACTGAAGAAGTAGATTCAATTCGGCGATATGTTCAGCTGAATATTTCATAAATGATTCCTTTGCGCTTTTTTTACCAAGCTAGTCTGAAAAGTAGCGTTGGGCAACATTCAACGACAAGAAGTGTTAAGTATGGCGCTATCAGGCTGATATAACGCAGGATCTTTGTTCGAAAGGCCGAATACTTGTTAAGTATCAATGATACTTACGGTAGCGAATGATAGGCGCTATTTATTGCTTGATCTCCCAATAACAACGATTTTAGTAAACACGCCAAACAGCACTTGAAAAAATAGGGAAATAGAGCGATTATCCGCGCCTCTTTAAATGTTTCTAAATGTTACACCAGAATGAACTTTAATCAGTTTGACTCACTATTACCGCCACAAGCTGCGGAACGCGCGGCTGAAGTGGGGGTAGGCAAAGCAACGAAAGCTCCAATCAAATCTTTTCTGCTCGCCATTTCTGCGGGGCTTCATATTGGTATTGCTTTCATCTTCTATACCACGGTAACGACAGGCGCAGGCGAGCTGCCTTGGGGCATTACACGACTCATTGGTGGTCTGGCATTTAGCCTTGGTTTGATTTTGGTGGTGGTTACTGGCGGCGAGCTTTTCACTAGCTCTGTGCTGACACTAGTTGCGCGTGCGAGTGGAAAAATCTCTTGGCAAGCACTTATCAAAAACTGGTTGGTGGTTTACTTTGGCAATATGGTTGGGGCCATTTTGCTCGTGGCCTGTATGCTAGTTACCAAGCAATATATGTTTGATCATGGCCAAGTTGGTCTTAACGCGATGGCGATCTCCCAACACAAATTACATCATGGTTTCTTTGCTGCTGTTGCGCTTGGCATTATGTGTAACGTATTAGTTTGTATTGCAGTTTGGATGACGTTTAGTGGGCGAACATTGACAGATAAAATAGCGGTCATGATTTTGCCTGTGGCTATGTTCGTGTCGGCAGGTTTTGAGCACTGTATTGCGAACATGTTCCAAGTACCTATGGCGATTGGTATTAAGTACTTTGCGCCAGAAGCGTTTTGGCAAATGACAGGGGCAGATATTGCAAACTACGCGGACTTAAACATGATGGGGTTCATCGTAAACAACCTAATTCCTGTTACGATAGGAAACATTATTGGTGGTGGCGTATTTGTTGGCATGTGGTATTGGATGATTTATCTACGCGATGAAGATAACCATTTGCGATAAGTTTAGAAGATCACAAGAAAGGCGAACCAGATGGTTCGCCTTTCTTTTTATTTGTCTCTGCAAATGTCAAATAAGTCGAGTCATGTTAAATCAACTCTTCGTTGATGCCAAAATCGGTTGGGAGCCAATGAGAAGTTACTTCCTTTGGTTCTTGAACGAGCCAATCCAGAGGTGCATCGGACAGGAGTTCATCGTAATTTTCTTTGATCATTAAGACATCCATGTACGTCTCTCCAAGTTTGTGGTCACTGCCTTTACTTTAAAATTAGAACATGTCAGTCACGTGATCAATGCATGACGATTCGATTGATCACTTATGTTGCTATGTTTCTGGTTGCGTATGGGTTTTGGGGGCTTATCCACATTTTCTGTGGATAACCTGTATCAAAGGTCGTGCGTATCTAAACTTGCAAAGAAAATTTCATAAAATTAGAGGCTTATATCAAAAAGAATTCTGCCTGACTTTTCATCTGAAAGCGTCTTGATGAGTGCTCGAAGAATAGTTGAGTTATTCAGTTATAAGTATGTTCGACTTGGCAATATAAGTTGTTTAACGGTCTTTACCCACAAGCGCCAGCTAACCATGAGTTTTGGTCGATTCGGGTTGCTCGATTTTTATCTTTATTCGGCCTTCTTTGGTTTGTACCCAGCGCAATGTCATTTCTAACGTTATGGTTACGGAGGCACTCAACATGACGAAAATAGCCAGCATAATTACTAACTGGTATTTAATCGCAACCATCGGGCTCGCGCCACCTAGAATTTGACCGGTCATCATACCCGGTAAGGTAACCAGCCCTGTAGTGGCCATAGAAGCTAAAGTCGGGGCAAGGGACTTTCTAAGAGCCTCCTGAATGAAGGGGAAGGATGCGTAGCGAGGAGAGGCTCCAAGTGAGATTGCAGCCTCATATTCTGCTTGTCTCTGCTCAAAAGCCGTAAACAAATTCTGAAGAGCGATGATATTACTACTCAAGCTGTTACCCAATAACATACCAGCAAGTGGGATCATGTACTGCGCATTGTAAATAGGGGATGGTTGCACTAAGCCTGCTGTAATTGCTATCAGAAGTGGTATTAGACCACAGGTAAGGCCCGTTAGTAGCGGAAGCATAAGTGGCTTTTTAGGTAAGCGAGCTTTTCCCGCAATTGAGCTGGCACCAATCAGTAGCATGATGGCAAGCCAAAGTATATTGACAAGTAAGCTGTTTAATTGAAAAAGATATTCTAAATACACGCCAATCAATATGAGCTGAAGTGTCATTCGGATAACACTGATTATGGTGTCTTTTGCTATCCCTAATTTGTAGCGGGCATTGATAAAGAAGGGGACCAATAAAATCAAACCAAACAGTGCCAGTTTGACCCAGCTTATATCCACCACGTTGTCCATAATCGCTCCTTGAAAATACGCGAATAATTGTATCTAAGCCTCCCCTTTATATGAACCACTACGTGCACTTTTTGCTGTTCTTAAAGTAAATCTTGAGTGCTATTTTCGACATTAATACGCAGCATTTTGTTTACAAACGGTTATCTTTTTCGGAGTTTTTAAGTCGATTTATGGCATGGTAATTACGATTTAAATGTGATCGATGTTTCTTAAATGTTGGTTATTTAACAACTCCTTAAAAGACTTATTTTGTCACATCTGTTCATGTTTTTTAATAAATAACATCAATCCATCATATCTCTGGATGAGCTCAAAAAAGTGTTGAATTACAAGGTCTGAGGTCGCTTATTTGATTGAACCCTACTATTAGTATGGTCTAACATTTTCCATTAGAGATTGTAAAAAACTTAAGCTTGGTTACGCGGGCTTTTCAATAACACTAGATACAAAATAGGCAAATGTATGAGTGATGTTAATAAAATTGAGAGTGGTGAAAAACGCTCCCTGGAGTGGAAGTCGTTCCTCTTCATTGCAGTTGTTCTCTTCCCAATTCTGAGTGTGGCCTTTGTTGGCGGCTACGGGTTCATCGTTTGGATGTTGCAAGTCTTCTTCTTTGGACCTCCAGGCGCGCACGGCATGTAAGCCAGTGAGCTCATAACCACACTTTTGAAAAGATTTTAAGAGAGCAAATAATGAAATCATTAATCATTAAACTGTGGCGTACCATGACGCGCCCAGCTGTACATATCAGCCTAGGTGTGCTGACTATGGGCGGCTTTATTGCTGGTGTTATCTTTTGGGGTGGCTTTAACACCGCTCTAGAAGCAACCAACACAGAAGAATTCTGTATTAGTTGTCACACAATGCGTGACAACGTGTACGTTGAGCTACAAGAAACGGTGCACTGGAAAAACCACTCTGGTGTTCGTGCTACCTGCCCTGATTGTCACGTTCCACATAACTGGACAGATAAGATCGCTCGTAAGATGCAAGCTTCTAAAGAAGTATTTGCACAAGTATTTGGCAACTACGACGAACCGGGTGTGTTCGAAGAGCGTCGTATCGAACTTGCTAAACACGAATGGGATCGTTTCTCGGCAAACAAATCTCTGGAGTGTAAAAACTGTCACAACTACGAATCGATGGATTTCGAGCAAATGTCTCCTACGGCTCGTATCCAAATGAAGCAAGCCGCTGAGAAAGATCAAAGCTGTGTTGACTGTCACAAGGGTATTGCGCACAACCTACCAGCAGGCATGGAAAGCATTGGCGGTATCGTGGGTGATCTAGAGGGTATGACTTCTAACACTGATTACGGCGTTGGTCAGCAACTCGTGAGCGTTCGTCACCTACCAATTTACTTTGATGCGCAAGGCAGTAAAGAAGCTGGTCTTCTTAATCCTGCATCGACCGTTAAAGTTCTTGAAGACAAAGGCGAGTTTGTTGAGATCGAAATTGACGGTTGGCGCAAAGCAAAAGGTTTTGGTCGTGTAATTCAAGAAGACTTCGGTAAGAACATTGCGACTGCGTCTCTGATGAAAGAAGCAGCAACAGACAGCAACATTGTGACGACTGGTGAGAAAAAAGTGGATGAGTTAACAGGCCTTCCTTGGGAAAAAGTAGCGGCGAAAGTATGGATTAAGAAAGAGTCTATGCTGAACGACATCAATCCTGTTTGGGAAAAATCTCGTGAAGCCTACAAGACCAATTGTTCTGTATGTCACACTCAACCTGCGGAAGCGCACTTCGACGCGAACACCTGGCCAGGTATGTTCGACGGTATGTTGGCGTTCGTTAACCTAGATACAGACAGTGAAGCACTGATCTTGAAGTATCTACAGAAACACTCTTCAGATTATGCTGAAGGTCACCACTAATAAGCGTCGGATTGGAGTAATTTTAAATGGCTATTACACGAAGAAGTTTTCTTAAAGGTGTAGCAACCACAAGTGCAGCGTCAGTAATTGGTCCTAGCTTATTGGCGTCCGCCTCTGCAAATGCCGTTGAGACGACAGGTACTTGGAAAGTAACCGGTTCTCACTGGGGCGCGTTCCGCGCCCACATCTACGCGGGTAAAGTTCAAGAGATCAAGCCGCTAGAGCTAGACAAAAACCCAACAGAAATGTTGAACGGCATCAAGGGTATTATCTACAGCCCTTCACGTGTGCGTTACCCAATGGTTCGTCTAGATTGGTTGAAGAAACACAAATACAGCGCGGATACTCGTGGTAACAACCGTTTCATCCGAGTAACTTGGGATGAAGCGCTAGATTTGTTTTATCGCGAACTAGAACGTATTCAAAAAGACTACGGCCCATGGGCGCTGCATGCAGGTCAAACAGGTTGGAACCAAACGGGTTCATTTAACAACTGTACAGCGCACATGCAACGTGCAGTAGGTATGCACGGCAACTTCATCACTAAAGTAGGTGACTACTCGACGGGTGCAGGTCAAACCATTATGCCGTACGTGCTAGGTTCAACCGAAGTGTACGCACAAGGTACGTCTTGGTCTGAGATCCTAGAAAACTCTGACAACATCGTTCTTTGGGCTAACGACCCAGTGAAAAACCTTCAAGTAGGTTGGAACTGTGAAACGCATGAGTCGTTTAAGTACCTTGCACAACTAAAAGAAAAAGTGGCGAAAGGTGAGATCAACGTTCTATCTGTAGACCCAGTGAAGAACAAAACTCAGCGCTACTTAGAGAACGATCACTTGTACATCAACCCGCTGACAGACGTAGCGTTCATGCTCGCTGTGGCACACGTGTTGTACAACGAAAACCTGTACGATAAGAAGTTCATTGATACTTACTGTCTCGGCTTTGAAGAGTTCATTCAATACGTTCAAGGTAAGACAAAAGACAAAGTAGAGAAGACGCCTGAATGGGCAGCAGCGATTTGTGGCGTGAAAGCGGACAAGATCCGTGAATTCGCACGCATGCTAGTCAGCGGTCGTACACAGATCCTGATGGGTTGGTGTATCCAGCGTCAAGAGCACGGTGAGCAGCCATACTGGGCAGCGGCTGTGGTTGCTGCAATGGTTGGTCAAATCGGTCTACCTGGCGGTGGTATCTCTTACGGTCACCATTACTCAAGTATCGGTGTGCCTTCTACTGGTTTCGCGGGCCCTGGTGGTTTCCCTCGTAACCTTGACCAAGGTATGAAACCGAAGTGGGACAACAACGACTTTAACGGTTACAGTCGTACTATCCCTGTTGCACGTTGGATCGACTGTCTGCTAGAGCCTGGCAAAGAGATCAACTACAACGGCGGTAAAGTGAAACTGCCAGACTTCAAGATGATGGTTATCTCGGGTTGTAACCCATGGCACCACCATCAAGATCGTAACCGCATGAAGAAAGCGTTCCGCAAGCTTCAAACGGTTGTAACGATCGAGTTTGCTTGGACTGCGACATGTCGTTTCTCAGATATCGTTCTACCGGCGTGTACGCAATGGGAACGTAACGACATCGACGTATACGGTTCATACTCGAACAAAGGTCTGATTGCGATGCATCGCCTAGTTGATCCATTGTTCCAATCTAAGCCTGACTTCCAAATCATGAGTGAACTAACTCAGCGTTTTGGTCGCCGCGAAGAATACACTCGTGGTATGAGCGAGATGGAATGGATCGAAAGCCTTTACAACGATTGTAAAAAAGCGAACGAAGGTAAGTTTGAAATGCCAGAATTCAACGAGTTCTGGGAGAAGAGCGTACTAGACTTCGGTGAAGGTAAACCTTGGGTTCGTCATGCGGACTTCCGTAAAGACCCTGAGCTGAATCCACTAGGTACGCCGTCTGGCTTCATCGAGATCACGTCTCGTAAGATCGGCCGTTACGGTTACGAACACTGTCAAGAGCACCCAATGTGGTTCGAAAAATCAGAGCGTTCACACGGTGGTCCTGGTTCAGATAAATACCCATTCTGGTTGCAGTCTTGCCACCCTGATAAGCGTCTGCACTCTCAGATGTGTGAGTCTGAAGAGTTCCGCGCGACTTACGCGGTACAAGGTCGTGAGCCGGTTTACATCAACCCAGCGGATGCCAAAGCAAAAGGTATCAAAGATGGCGATTTGGTACGTGTATTCAACGGTCGTGGTCAGCTGTTAGCTGGCGCTGTTTTGACTGACAGCTACCCACGTGGCGTTATTCGTATCGAAGAAGGTGCATGGTACGGTCCTCTAAACGAGAAAGAGGGCGCAATCTGTACCTACGGTGATCCTAACACGCTAACGCAAGACATCGGTTCTTCTGAGCTTGCACAGGCGACTTCTGCGAACACATGTATCGTAGACTTCGAGAAGTTCACAGGTAAAGTGCCGCCAGTCACTTCATTTGGTGGTCCGATCGAAGTTGCTTAATTAGTGCAGTTTGCATAAATCGAAATACCAGCCTCAGGGCTGGTATTTTTTTATCAAAATTTCAGTGAGCGTTGTCTCAATAGTAACTTCATAACGTTAAACGAGACTGGTATTCGTGATGATGGTAACGAATTGGGTGAGACAAGCAGGAGATAATGCGCCAAGCTAAACAATAATAATTAAGTGAGTAGACTCTTTATGGCTCAGAGCATTCAATTGGCAAATCACACTGAGATCACTGTGAATAACAATGACTTCCAAGTTGAAGTCGAGGGTAATCAATTACATTTTTCTTTTGCTGGTCTCCACAATAAAACCTTTACCGACCGTGAAGTGTTGCTCGAAATGCCGTTTTTGTACGAGCACGAGGCCAACGTAATTGGGGATGGTTTTCAAATGTTGGCGCAAACGGCGGGAACGATCAATCACCCCGTTGATATTGGTCGCTGTCCAGACAATAATCCTTCTTATCGAATCTACCCTAAAGATGCCCCTAAGCGTTATTACAACTATTTAGTGGTGGAAGGTTCAGCGGGCTACACATTATTTGGCTTCACATCATGTCATCGCTTTGCTGGCTATTTTGATGTTGTACTGCGTGATGGGCATTGGGTTTTATCAGCCGCAATTGATGGTGAGTTGACTCAAGTGGCGGATTGGGAAAGTAATCAACTTGAATCCGTGGCGGTACTCTGTGGTCAATCGCTATCCGAGCTTTATCAAACCTATGGCGAGATGATTGCAAAGCATCATCCTGTTCGCCAAGGTGTGACACAAGATACGCCTGTTGGTTGGTGTTCGTGGTACGCGTACTACGCAGACGTGACAGAGCAAAACATCATGCAGAACGTTGATTGCATGCAAGATAAGCTCGAAGACCTTGAGTGGGTACTTCTGGATGATGGCTATCAAGCCTTTATGGGCGATTGGTTAACCCCATCAGATAAGTTTTCTGGTGGCGTAAAAGAGCTCATTCATAACATCCGTGCAAAAGGAAAAAAGCCGGCAATTTGGATGGCGCCTTTCATTGCACAGCCTGAGTCGGAGATCTTCAAACAGCATCCAGAGTGGTTTGTTCGCCACAAGGATGGTGGCTTACTTAAAGCAGAAGATGTCACATACGGTGGTTGGCGATGCACGCCTTGGTACATACTCGATACCTCAAACCCAGAAGTACAAGACCATCTGACGAATGTAGTCTCTGTCATGAGACAAGAGTGGGGCGTTGAGTTGTTCAAGCTAGACGCGAACTATTGGGGCACCTTAAAAGGTGTTCGTAAACAATCTGGTATTACAGGCGTTGAGGCGTATCGCTTAGGAATGGAAGCGATTGCCAAAGGCGCTGGTGATGCGTGGCTTTTAGGTTGCAACGCGCCAATGTGGCCATCTCTGGGGCTTGTGGATGCAATGCGTGTTTCTGACGATGTAGAGCGTCATAGTCGTCGATTCGAGCAGATAGCCAGAGAAACCTTTTACCGTAGTTGGCAGCACCGAAAACTGTGGCAAATTGACCCGGATTGCGCGACATTCACTTCATTAGCTAATCAATCTGCATCCAGAGAAGAGTATGAATTTCATCGCACGGTGTTATTAGCGAGTGGTGGTTTGCTGCTGTCTGGCGACCCACTCCCTGAGATTACGCCGTTTGCTAAGAAGACACTGGCTAAGCTCATGTTACGTCAACAACGTAACCAGCAATCTGCAAAGTTTACCGCTTTGAGTTTAAATCACGCGTTTTTAAAACTAACGACGAAGAATGACCTCCATTGTTTGTTTAATTATGCGAGTTACGGAGCGATGGAATTTACGCTGACGTCTGATCAACCGGTGGACTGGTATGATTACTGGACAGGGGAAAAGCTAAACCAAGAACCTTGCCAGTTGTTAATGGTGAGCGTGGATAAAGGGCTCAATGCGAAAGCGATCGTTACAGCATAACGTGAAGTAAATCGCCTAATACCAAGATCAAGAAAGGAGCCTATTGCGGCTCCTTTCTCGTTTTGATGCTCTGGGCGTTAGAACTCGAATAAAAAGTAATACCCGTATCCAAAAATAAACGCAGGAATGGACGAATAAATAGTCGCGACCAAAGCAGCTTTCGGTGCCATAGCAATGGCGGGGAATAGGGCGTCACCATCGTTAGAAATCGCATTTGCCAATTGCGCCGAAAGTGGCGCTGCACCAGAGATGTACAGGCTAGTGACTAAAATTTGCGGACCACAACCAGGTAGCATACCAATGGCTAAGCCAGCTAATGGCATCCATATCCCCCAATGAGAAAAGGTTTCTACGAGGTCGATTCCAGAAAAATAGGTCGTCAGTTCAAACGCCAGAAAAGCGACGATCACCCAAGCACTGACGAAGTTTGTGTCTTGAGCCGCTTTTTGAATTGGATGCGAGTCCACAATTTTTTCATCTTCAGAGACCGTTGACTGATAATCGCCGAGCTCTTTTGTCATAGCCCACAACGACATTGTGATCACCGCGAAGATAGCGCCCAGCCATTCAATGGTGTTGGCTTTCAAAGATAGCAACTGATTAATATCTATTTGGAAAGACATTAACACAGCAACGACACTAGCAGGCACAATAAGCCATTTCCAAAATGCGCCTTGTAGATTGATTGCACGTTGTTCAAGAGGCGTGTGTCGGTCTGTCTGGTGTTGGCAACAAGCATGTGTCTGAGGTGCTTCTTTTGGTTCTGGTCGCAGAAAGTTATCAGCATGAAAAGCATTAACGACTAACCCTGAAAGAGTACCCACGATAATGCCTAATCCAACCACGCCTAATCCAACACTTGGTTTGGCGGCAAGAAGTAAAAAGGCAGCGTCACCCATTGTTGAAGTAAGTACCGCGACAATCGCACCAAATCCCACTCGGCCACTAATAAATTGCGTTGTCACAACAATAGCGCCACCACAGCCAGGCAAAGCACCCAATAAAGAAGCAAAGAAAACCTGATGATTACGCGAGCGATGATATAGCTCGGTAATTCGATTGGTTTTCGACATAAAGTTTGAAAGATAATGATAAATAGCCAATGTGGCAGCAACATAGCATGACACTGCCCAGAATGAGTCGGATAGCGTCTGTACGGCTACGTCACGTGTATTTTCATTGCCTAGCAAAATGAGCATGACGATAGGGATCAGCAATCGCTTATAAGCTAAACGAAACTGAGTAGGCTGAAACAACTGTTGTGCAGAGTGTAATAATTGGGTCGCGTTCATCGTTTACTCAAATGCAAATAGGAATAATTGTCATTATATGTAAATGAGATTTATTCGCAATAGCATTGTGAACTTTTCTTCGTGTCAAACTCTCTGAAATCAGGTAAAGTATCGGCCTTTGTGAGCAAACACGCCCTAATTAACTGTATTAGGCGGCGTATAAAATTGACTTGAATAGGAAGAAACATGATTCTAGTTGTAGGTCATAAGAACCCAGACAGTGACAGTATTTGTAGTGCACTCGTTGCAACTGAACTTCTAAAAGCGCGTGGCGTTGAAGCTATGCCAATTCGCCAAGGCGAAATCAACCGTGAAACTCAGCACATCCTAGAAGTTGCTGGCGCTGAAGTTCCTGAGCTTCGCACATCAGTTGCGGGTGAGACCGTTTGGCTAGTAGATTACTCAGATCTAGCACAAGCACCAGACGATATCGCAGAAGCTGAAATTGCGGGTATTGTTGACCACCACCGTCTAGGTGACGTGATGACAGTAAACCCAATGGAAGCATGGATCTGGCCTGTTGGTTGTACCAACACTGTTCTATTCAACATGTTCAAGATTGAAGGTCACGCGATTACTCCACAAATTGCTAAGCTAATGATGTCAGCAATTCTATCTGACACAGTAGGTTTTGCTTCTCCAACTTGTACACAAAAAGACAAAGATGCCGTTGCTGAACTAGCGGCAATCGCAGACGTACAAGATGTTGACGCGTTCACTAAAGATCTTCTAATTGCTAAAACAAACATCGAAGGTCTATCAGCGGCTGAGCTTGTTGAGAAAGACCTTAAAGGTTACCCATTCAACGGTCGTGACGTAGTGGTTGGTCAGGTTGAACTTGCAACTCTTGAGCAAGTTGACGGTATGATCGAAGCACTAGAAGCAGACCTAGAATCTCGTTGTGAGAAAGATAACCTAGCGTTCGCTGCTGTAATGCTAACAGACATCACGACTGCTCAAACTCGTCTTCTATACAAAGGTGAGTGGGCTGAGAAGCTTGTTAAGCACGAAAAAGACGGCATGCTAATGATGGAAAACACGCTAAGCCGTAAGAAGCAAGGTTGGCCTTGGCTTCAAACTGAGCTAGCTTAATTTTCTAGCATATACTTTAAATGCCCGCCTAGCTGCGGGCATTTTTCTATGGGAAATAGGAGACGAATATGTCTGAGCAACTGACCCAAGAGCAGATGGATACCATTAATCGCTACAACGAAGAGCAACGTTTAAAGTACTGCGTAAAAGAGATTGTGGCGAATCGTAAGGTTTGGATTCTGAAAGACGAACATGGCTGTGTCATGTTAAATACAGAAGATGATGATTGTGTACCAGTATGGCCAAACGAAGAATTTGCTTTGCAATGGGCGAATGGTGATTGGGAAGATTGCGAGCCTGAGGCGATCTCTTTAAACAAGTGGCACAGCCGTTGGACCTCTGGTCTAGAGGATGACGAGCTATCGATTGTTGTATTCCCAAATCAAAATGAAGAAGGGGTCGTATTGTTTCCTGACGAGTTTGATTTTGAACTGCGCAAACAAGCGAGCCGCCGTTAGTTTTTTGATTAGTACCCATGCAATAAAGAAGCCTGCGTTAAAGCAGGCTTCTTTATTGCACGATTACATCTTTGATAAGCTATTTTGTTTGATGGCTTGGCGCTTTATAAAAGTGGCTTTCGACTAGTCGTTGAGTAATAGGATGCTCGGGATGAGTCAATACTTGGTTGGTCTCGCCAAACTCGACCACTTCACCTTCATGCATCACCATCACTTTATCAGTAATATGCTTAACAATGCCAATATGCTGAGACACGTACACAAATGACAATCCCATCTCTTCTTGCAACTCGAGGAATAAGTTAATGATCTGCGAGCGCATTGCCATATCCAAACCGTTTAACGCCTCATCAGCGACAATGATGGAAGGTTGAAGAATAAGTGCACGAGCCAAACACACGCGCTGTTTTTGACCGGCAGCTAGCATTTGTGGATAAAAATAGGCGTGCTCAGGCAGCAATCCTACGCGGAGCAGGGTGTTCTTTACACGCTGCATGCGTGCATCTGGCGGCATGTTGGTATTTCGCTTTAGCGGACCTTCTAAAATACGACCAATCTGGATTCGTGGGTTTAACGATGTGTTTGGATCTTGGAAAATCATGCGGATGAGCTTGCAGCGTGTCGCGTAATCTTTGTGCTCCAATCGTTCGCCATTCACACGGATCTCTCCGGAGCTTGGTTCAACAACGCCAGCAAGCATACGAGCTAGTGTGGATTTTCCTGACCCGTTTTGACCAATAAAACCAATAGTTTGTCCTGGCTCTAAAGTAAAGCTTACCGGTTTAACTGCCTCATTAACCTGACGTTTGAACAGACGGGAGCGCGTAACAAATTGCTTCGATAAATTATCGACTTCAAGTAACGCACTCATGACTTTTTCTCCGTGTTCAATGGAAAGTGACAGTTAAATTTATGATTCTTAATTCGTCTGGTGTGTGGAATTTCTACACATTGTTTCTGCGCATACGGGCAACGTGGTCCGAGGCGACAACCGATAGGCAGATGCTGCAATGGCGGAATCGAGCCCGGTAGGGATTGGAGTTTTTGCTTGTGTGGTACCCAATCATTAAAGTCAGGCATCGCTTTAAGCAAGGCATCGGTGTACGGGTGCTTGGGTGCCGCAATGATTTTACTGGTATCGGCAGACTCCACCGACTGACCACAATACATTACCGTAATACGCCCTGCCCACTGTGTTATGGTCGCTAAGTCGTGGCCGATAAGCAAAATGGTTGTGTTATTAAGTTGGTTCATGCGGCTCAACAGACGCAAAATTTGCGATTGAGTAATCGGGTCTAAGTCGTTGGTTGGCTCATCTGCGATCAGCAACTTTGGTTTGGTCGCTATCGCCATGGCAATCATGACTTTTTGACACTCACCATCAGTCAGTTCATAAGGGTAGCTACCCATTAAACGCTTGTGATCTTTAATACCCACTTTATGCAAAAGCGCGATGGCCTGTTTTTTACGCCATTTAAATCGCTCCCACCATTTCCCTTCAAATGCGCGAGATGGAATGGATTCAATCAATTGACGCCCGACTTCCTCTGAAGGGTCAAGACAAGTTGAAGGCTCTTGGAAAATCATCGCAATATCACGAGCAATGACGCGCCGACGCTCTTTTGGTGTAAGCTGAAGCAAGTCAATATTGCCAAGGCGCATACGGTCTGCGGTGATGCGCCAGTTATCTTTACTTACCCCGACAATCGCTTTTGCAACTAAGCTTTTCCCTGAACCAGACTCACCTACAAGACCACGAATTTCGCCTTCGTTCAAAGTTAGGCTCATTCGGTCAACGGCTTTGACCAACCCTTGAGGTGTTTCGATCTCAATGGTCAAATGTCGAATATCTAACAACGGCATTATTCGATCCCCGCATTAAGCGCTTGACGTACACCTTCACCTACTAAGTTTAGGGTAATAACAGTAAACATGATGGTCAGGCCGGGTAGGGTCACTGTCCAAGGTGCAATATAAATAAGCTCGACAGAGTCACCTAATATTGCTCCCCACTCGGTGCTTGGTGCCTGTGCGCCTAGGCCAAGAAAACCCAGTGCCGTAATATCTAAAATCGCAGCAGAGAGCGCGAGTGTGATTTCAGCGGCAATGACCGTCAGAATGTTAGGAAGAATTGAACTCCACAGTAAGTAGAAATCATTAGCGCCATCAAGGCGTGCTGCCATTATGTAGTCTTTTTCAACTTCGGTGTGGACTGCGATATAAACGGAGCGAATAAAACGCGGAATCAAAGCCAAGCAGATTGCGAGTAAAATATTGAACCCACCAAAGCCTAGAAATGCCACAAAAATGATTGCTAATAAGAGCGACGGGATCGACATGACGGTATCGAGCAAGTGGTTGAGAGTACTCGAAAGTAAGCCTTTCGTCATACCTGCCAATACGCCAATTAAACAGCCTACAACGGCAGCAATTGCGGTGATGGCGACAGCAGCGCCAAATGTTAGCTGAGAGCCCATAATCAGGCGCGAAAGAATATCTCTACCTAAGTCATCGGTCCCCAAAAAGTAATCAACCGTTCCTGCTGGGGCCCATGATGGCGGCACAAGCAACTCACCTGACTGTGCTTGGGCGTCAAATGGTGCAAGTAGGGGGGCAAAAATGGTAATAAGGACGATAAACACCAAGCACCACAAGCCAAACATGGCTAGTCCGTTGGCACGGTAGCTTCGCCAAAATCGCTCAAACTGAGTTGGAATGCGTTCTTCCTGATAAACGTTATTTGTTAGCATACCATTCCTTTCGAACTAAAGGGTTAATCATCGCGCCAATCAAATCCGAGAGAATGTTAGCGGTAAGAACCAAAGTCGCAAGTACCATCACGCCAGCTTGGATAGATGCATAGTCTTGGCTTGCTAGCGCATCTAAAAGCCAACGACCAATACCTGGCCAGTTAAAAATAGACTCCGTGATGATAGCTAAGGTAATCATACTCGAAAGTTGAACACCAACTTTGGGAATGATAGGCGGTATCGCATTCCGCAATACATGTTGAGTTACGATTTCGCGGTTAGAAAGACCTTTGATTCTCGCTGCACGGATGTAGTTTTGGCTCATCACTTCCGCTACCGAGGAGCGCATTAGTCCGACAACCTGGGTGGTTGGAGCCAAAGCGAGCACCAAACATGGCAGTACCATATGCTCAATAACGCTTTGCAGTGCGTGAGCGGGGTATTCGCCTTTCGCCATGAATGCGTCGATAATGGCAAACCCGGTTACATGATCAATTTCGTAAAGTAAATCATACCGTCCCGCAACGGGAAAGAGTTGGTATTCCAATGAAAAGACCATGATAAGTAACAGAGCTACCCAAAAGATTGGGGCGGAATAACCAGACATTGACATGAATGAAATGCTGGTATCGAGCCATTTACCTTGCTTCATCCCAGCCACGGTTCCAAGTGGAATGCCGATCAAAAGGGACACCAAAAAGGCAAAGAAACACAATTCCAAAGTGGCTGGGAATACAACGGCGAGCTCGTCGTAAATCGCATTGCCGTTTTTACTTATGCCAAAATCGAGTTGAGAAAGGTTGATCAAGTAAGTTTGCCAGCCAGACCAAAAATCAACGTTTGCCCAGTGCGAGAGAGGGTCAAGGCGAAGCAGAGAAAAACCCACTAATGTAAGGATCATCAAAGTGATGATAAATAGGTTAAAGCGTCGAACGGTATACCAAAACATCAGTGAATTCTCTCAACTCTATCAAACGGTTGGGCATTGAAAGGGCTTGATTTGAAGCCTGTCAGCGATTTGTCGTGCACACGGAACTGCACGCCATGCGCCAGAGGAATAACCGGGAACTCTTGATTCAAAATGTTCTGTGCTTGGCGATATAGGTTCAAACGGTAACGCGGTTCTTGAGTTTCTAACGCCAAATCGAGCAAGAAATCGAAGTCATCGTTACACCACATGGACACGTTAAGGCCAACGCGGTCAGACTCGCAAGATAATAAAGGGCGGAAAAAGTTGTCAGGATCCCCGGTATCACCAATCCAACCTGTTAAAAGTAAATCGATATCGTTGATGTTCTCCAAATCCACACGTTCAAACCTATCATCGGTAAGTAGCGTTAATTTAACCCCAATATCGGCAAAATTCGCTTGGATTAGCTCCGCGGTCTTGCGAGGGCTTGGGTTAAAAGCACGTGGTTCAAGTGGTATCCACATGGTCAATTCTAGGCCGTCTTCGTAGCCTGCATCTCGAAGTAGTGCCAATGCATAATTCCGGTCATAACGAATTTTTACACTGTCTTTTTGATAAGCCCATGAATTAGGTGGTAGCAAGGTATAAGCTTGGGAGCCAGTTCCGTAGTAAACCGAATCTAAAATATTTTGACGGTTGATCGCTAAGTTAAGAGCTTGGCGAACTCGAGCATCACTCAGCGCGGTGGTTTCTGTGTTTATCGCAATAAAGGAAACGTTGTTAGCTGGTGTAGCCGTCAGCTCAAGGTTGTCATTTTCTTGAATGACAGGTATTTGGCTCGAAATAGGTGAAGAGAGTACGTCACACTCGTTTCTTAAAAGTTTAGCTAATGTACCCGTGCCTCTGTGAGAGATATCGAACACCACTTGTTCCATTTTTGCTGGTGACTTCCAGTAATTAGAATGACGCTCTAATCGAATCAAATCGTTCACTTGGTACTCTTTTATTTGATAAGGGCCGGTACCGATAGGAAGTTGGTCGATTTCTTCTTTATGATCTTTTGCTGCCAATTGCTGTCCGTACTCCGCAGACAAGATAACCGCATGGCTGGTGGCAATATTGGCCAAGAAAGAAAAGTTTGGCTGAGATAACGTAAACCTTACCGTATGCTCATCTATTGCAACCACGTCTTGGAGTAGGTTTTGAAAATCTAACCCTGCAAACCATGGATAAAAACCACCACCTACTTGGTGAAAAGGATGGTCTACATCGATGATTCGCTTGAAGCTAAATACCACATCTTTTGCATT
Source organism: Vibrio sp. 1978 (assembly GCF_033344345.1). Taxonomy (NCBI): domain Bacteria; kingdom Pseudomonadati; phylum Pseudomonadota; class Gammaproteobacteria; order Vibrionales; family Vibrionaceae; genus Vibrio; species Vibrio sp. 1978. Next base: position 190,700 of record NZ_JAWPOP010000003.1, on the reverse strand, counting down.
CAATGGGCGAGTGGGTGCGAACCAAGGCGTGGTTTGGAATTGAACACCACGTTTAAGCTTAAACGTGTATTCCGTCCCTGATTCATTTACTGACCAACTCTCGGCGATGCTTGCCACGGGCTGATGTGATTTAGGATCGAGCGTGAGCAGCGTATCGTACAGCTGTGGGCTCAGAGCCTCTGCGGTAATACCGCTATCAATAAGCTGAGGGTTAAACGTGGTCGGCTTACCCTGTCCGCAAAACACAAAGCCAGCTTTGCGAATATCATTGTGGTCAATTTCATCGCCACAAGCGGTAAGTAGGCTAATCCCAATAAGGCTCAGCGATAATCTTATAAAAGCATTCATAATATGAAATGTTCATTGGATCTTGCTCGTTTCGTTTGATCTTACTCTTTCAAAGCTAACAAGCGAAAATGATCTCGCTAATTTATCACCTTTGTGAACTCGCTCCAAACATAAAATCCATACACTGTAAGGTGTTATGCCATAAATGCATGCGAATTAGAGCGCAGTCAAGAGCTCGTGTATTGATTGAGTTCTCTCGGTCAAGTTAGCTTTGTCCGACCAAACCATATTTTCTAACCATCCCTCGTAATTGGTGATAGCTCAAGCCAAGTAGCTCGGCTGCTTGTCGTTGATTAAACTTGGCTTCTTCCAATGCACGATTGAGTAAATGGATATCTTGTTCCTCTTGCCATTGTTTATAGTCTAGAGGGAATTGGATGGTGTTGCTTGATGCTTCCTCTTCTTGTTGTTCTGCTTGTTTTGCACTATGGCCAAGCGCGCTGTGCCAAACCGTTTCAAAGGGATTGAAAACCAGTTCATCAATTGGGTGAGCATTCAGACCATGTTGGTAAATCGCACGTTCAATCACGTTTTTTAGTTCGCGGACGTTACCGGGCCATTCATATTCAATAAGCGACTGCTGCGCTTTTGGGGTAAAACCGACAAAGTATTCCAGTTGCAGTTCACGACACATTTTCATCGCGTAGTGCTCTGCTAAAGAGAGAATGTCTTCTTTGCGCTCGCGAAGAGGCGGCAACATAATGACATCGAAGGCTAGCCTGTCGAGCAGATCTGCACGAAAATCACCTTGCTCTGCCAATTTTGGTAGGTCGGCATTGGTTGCACAAACAAGTCGAACATCCGCATTGAGAGCGGTATGACCGCCAACTCGCTCATATTCACCATATTCAATGACACGTAATAGCTTTTCTTGAACTAAAAGTGGTGCGGTTGCCAGTTCGTCAAGAAACAAAGTACCGCCCTCGGCACGCTCGAAACGCCCTTTATGTTTACCTTTAGAGCCCGTGAAGGAGCCGGATTCATGTCCAAACAATTCGGAATCTATTAGCCCTTCGCTTAATGTCGCACAGTTGAGTGATAGTAGTGGTTTATCCCAACGTCTTGATAAATAATGCAAACGCTGAGCGATGAGTTCTTTACCCGTACCTCGTTCACCAATGATGAGGACAGGGCGCTCAATGGGTGCAAGTTGTGATACTTTATCTAGTACAGCGAGAAAAGCAGGTGATTCACCAATCAGGTTTTGCTTCATAAAGTCCTTCTTATTTAACAGCCGAGCCATGATTTAGAGATAGAGTTGGTAAATTTCACCAACAGTTGGTGAAAAACATCATAGCACAATAGTGTGTAACGACAACAAAATGAATAACAATCTGATTTAAAAGAAAATTATAAGTTGGCACGTTACTTGTTATATATTCAGGGAGACACAAGGTTAATCACCACCTTGTCGAGTTTTAATAGGAAAAAAGAGGAGTTCCGTTATGGGTATTTTTTCTCGATTTGCAGATATCGTTAACTCAAACATCAGTGCATTACTGGACAAGGCGGAAGATCCTGAAAAAATGATCCGTCTTATCATTCAAGAAATGGAAGACACACTTGTTGAAGTGCGTACTAACTCGGCTAAAGCGATTGCAGACAAGAAAGAGTTGGCTCGTAAGGTTGAAACGTTAGAAGAGCAAATTGGCGAATGGGGCCAAAAAGCGAGCTTAGCATTAGTTAAAGAGCGTGAAGATCTAGCTCGTGCAGCGTTAATTGAAAAGCAAAAGCTAGAGCAAGTGATTAAGGGCCTCCACACTGAGCAAACCTTAGTGGAAGAAACGATCGATAAGCTTACTGGCGAGATTGGTAAGTTGGAAAGCAAAATTGCTGAAACGCGCGCAAAACAGCAAGCACTAGCAATTCGTAACCAAACTGCATCTAACCGTCGTGATGTGCAAAAACACCTGCACACTAGCCGTACTAATGAAGCGATGGCGAAATTTGAGCAGTACTCACGTAAAGTGGATGAAATGGAAGCGGAAGCAGACCTGTATGCTCAAACTGGTAATGCTAAATCGCTAGAACAAGAGTTTGCAGAGTTGCAGGCACAAGACGAAATTGAAAAAGAGTTGGCAAAACTGAAAGAACAGATGTCATCGAAAGATAAATAAGAAAGGAGCCATTTATGTCGGCATTTTTTATAGCAGGACCAGTGATTGTCTTTTTAATCTTTGTCGCTCCACTATGGCTCTTCTTACACTATCGCAGCAAACGCAAAACAGATAGTGCACTGTCGAGCCAAGATTTAGAGCGCCTTCAGGTACTATCTGAAAAAGCGGAAGCGATGCAGTCCCGAGTTGATACATTGGAGCGCATCTTGGATGCTGAGTCACCAACATGGAGACGAAAGTATGAATAATCGAGAACTGTATCGTGATCCAGTAAATGGCAAAATCTCCGGTGTTTGCGCCGGAATTGCCAACTACTTTGGTGCAGAAGTTTGGTTGATTCGTATTGTAGTGATTTCTGCAGCGCTGTTAGGTGGTACGTTTTTGGTATTGTTAGCGTACATCGCGATGGCGTTTATGTTAGAAAAGCAACCAGTAACGTATTCTGAAAATATCAGAGCTCAGCAAGAGCATACGCTCAAAAGTAAGCCTTGGCAGAAAGGGCAAAGCCCTGATCAACTGCTCAGTGTGTTGGAAAGGGATTTTGACCGTCTTGATGGCAAAATTCGTAACATGGAAGCTTATGTTACGTCTGATACATATAGGGTGAACAGAGAATTCAGTAAGCTCTAGGCATTTTGTATCCAAAGAAGATTTAACTGAAGCAGGCATAAAGCCTGCTTTTTTATCACAAATTACTAATTTTAAAGCACTATTAATCTTTTCTGCTCTGGAAGTTCGTTCAAAATTCATCTACTTTAAAAATAATCCCCCAATTTTTATGGATGAATGTAATGAGAAAATTGCTCATTCCTATTGCCATCTCGGCTGTCTTGTCGGGGTGCGGTAAAGAACTTCCTCCTGTTCCTGAACCTGAATCGCGCCCTGCGAAGCTATTTACAGTATCTGTTGGCAATGCCCAGTTTGAGCGACATTTTCCTGCCACGACGGAAGCTGGCGATAGAGCAGTACTGACATTTCGAGTTCCTGGGCTTCTTCAAACGATAGAAGTGAATGAAGGTCAAGTCGTCAGTAAAGGTGATGTTTTGGCGTCATTAAACCCAGATGAATATTCTCTGCTCGAACAGCAAGCTCGGGCAAATTTTTTGCTCGCAGATGTGCAATACAAGCGATACCAAAAGCTACGTAAAGACCAAGTAGTATCTGAGCAAGATTTTGATGAGGCAAAAGCGAATCACAACTCGGCAAAAGCTCAATGGAATCAAGCAAAGGCAAACTTAAGGTATACCAAACTTGTCGCGCCATATGATGGCACCATTTCGTACATTCCAGCAGAAAACCATGAATATGTTGCCGCGAAAGAAGGGGTGATGAATATTCAGTCCAACCAACTCCTCAAAGTGATATTCCAAATCCCAGACTATCTTCTAAATCGTTACACGCAGGGGAGCGATGTCTCTGCCAGAATGATATTTGATGCGTTCCCCGAGCGAGCCTTTGATTTAACCTTTCAGGAAATCGATACAGAAGCCGATCCTAAAACGGGCAGTTACAAAGTCACGATGGTCATGGAACGGCCAGCAGAAATAGGCCTTTTGCCGGGAATGTCTGGCAATGCTTACCTCCTGTCCAAAAGTGCAGGAGCGACAAAGATTCCTAACTCTGCGCTGCTAGTAGAGAACGGCAAAACATACGTTTGGCGTGTCGATGAGCAAGGCATTGTGTCCAAAGCCGCAATTGAGATGAATGACAAAAATCAAGTGTTAGCTGGGCTTAACGATGGCGACCAAATCATTATCTCGGGTGTCAGTGTAATTGAACCCGGAATTAAGGTAAGAGCGTGGATTAAGGAAAGAGGGTTGTAATATGAAAGGAATCATCTCTCTAGCGACTTTACTTTCAACGCTTTTTCTCGTCGGCTGTGGGGATAAGGCGCCAGAAAAAGAGCTCGAAACGCCACGAGTTAGGGTTACGTCATTAGCGGGAAACAAGGTGGACGACAACTTGTACTTCCCTGCGGTTGCGAATGCAGCGGATCGCTCTCATTTGAGCTTTAGAGTGGCAGGAGAAGTCAGCAGCATCATGGTAAAAGAGGGCGACAAAGTCACGAAGGGTGATGTTATTGCAACACTAGATCCCACTGACTATGAGTTGGATGTAGATAATGCGAGTGCGCGTTTTTCTGTTGTCGACAGTCAGTATCGCCGCTCACGCCCTTTGGTTGATAAAGGCCTATTAGCTAAGTCTCAGTTTGATGAAATTGCAGCACAACGACAAATCGCCTTAGCTGAGCTTCAGTTAGCCAAACTTCGTCTATCATTTACTGCCTTAAAAGCGCCCGTGGATGGGATTATTTCGCGAGTTAATATCGACCAATTCGAAAATGTTCAAGTCGGACAGCATATCGTTAATATTCACAGCTTGGAGCGAGTCGAAGTGTTGATTCAGCTTCCTGACCGCCTCTATGTGAACCAACCGCCAACGGAAGAAAGGCTTACCGCGATCAAAGCATTAGTGCGCGTGCCCAGTGGTAACGAATATAACGCGACGGTAAAAGAATTTACAACCGAACCCGACCCAACAACAGGTACGTTTACTGTCACACTGTCGCTTCCTATGCCGGAAGAAGAGTACATCCTAGATGGTATGGCTGTTGAGGTAACTTCTAAAGACGAGAATGTTGGGCTTGATCTCAACCTAGGAATTAATGTTCCTATCGAAGCCATTTTTAATGCGGATGGTGACGAGCTGGGGCGCGAAAACAAATTTGTTTGGGTACTGAATGACGACAATACGGTATCGCGCAAACAGGTGCGAGCAGGTAAGGCATCTAAAACGTCCATTCAAATCCTTGATGGTCTCATGCTCAAAGACAAAGTCGTGATTGCCGGTGTTTCTCGATTAAGGGATGGCATGAAAGTGGAAGTGATACAGGAAATGGCTACGCAGGAGGTCGGTCTATGAGCGATCTTAATAAATCAGTGCCTCAAAGTGATGATGATGTGACCGGTATTGCTGCGTACTTCATCCGAAATCGCGTCATCAGTTGGATGGTCGCACTGATATTTTTGATTGGTGGTATCGCCGCATTCTTTGGTTTAGGGCGTCTTGAGGACCCTGCTTTTACTATTAAAGATGCGATGGTAGTGACCTCTTACCCTGGTGCGACACCGCAACAAGTCGAAGAAGAAGTGACGTATCCAATCGAAAAAGCGATTCAGCAGCTTACTTATGTTGATGAAGTAAATTCGATTTCTAGCCGGGGATTATCTCAAATCACGGTCACGATGAAGAACAATTATGGCCCTGATGATCTACCACAAATTTGGGATGAGTTGCGCCGTAAAGTGAACGACCTTAAAGGGACGTTGCCTCCAGGTGTGAATGAACCTCAAGTGATCGATGATTTTGGTGATGTTTACGGGATTTTGTTAGCGGTGACTGGCGACGGTTATAGCTATAAAGAGCTACTGGATTACGTCGATTACTTACGCCGAGAGCTCGAACTGGTTGATGGTGTGAGTAAAGTTTCGGTATCCGGGCAACAGCAAGAGCAAGTTTTCATCGAAGTATCGATGAAAAAGCTGAGCAGTATAGGTCTTGCTCCGGATACCGTGTTTAATCTTCTTTCGACGCAAAACGTGGTTTCTGACGCAGGGGCGATCAGAATTGGTGACGAGTACATCAGAATTCAGCCGACTGGCGAGTTCCAGAGTGTGGAGGAGCTGGGTGATTTGTTGATTACTGAGTCGGGCGCTCAGGGGCTCATTTTCTTGAAAGATGTGGCGGAAATAAAACGCGGGTATGTAGAAGTACCGAGTAATATTATTAATTTTAACGGAAGTCTTGCACTAAACGTCGGCGTTTCTTTTGCTGAAGGCGTCAACGTCGTTGAAGTCGGAAAAGCATTTGATCATCGCCTTGCCGAGCTAAAGTACCAGCAACCTGTCGGTATCGAAATTTCGGAAATTTACAGTCAGCCGAAAGAAGTGGATAAATCGGTTAGCGGTTTTGTTGTGAGCTTGGCTCAAGCTGTCGGTATCGTCATTATCGTACTTCTGTTCTTTATGGGGCTACGTTCTGGGCTACTAATCGGTTTAATCTTGCTGCTGACGGTGCTGGGTACGTTCATTTTCATGAAGTATCTCGCGATAGATTTACAGCGGATTTCATTAGGTGCCTTGGTTATCGCGTTAGGTATGCTGGTGGACAATGCCATCGTTGTGGTTGAGGGGATTTTGATTGGTACTCAAAAAGGGCGAACTCGACTCCAAGCAGCGACCGACATTGTTACCCAAACAAAATGGCCATTACTTGGGGCAACTGTGATTGCGGTAACTGCATTTGCGCCAATTGGACTGTCTGAAGACTCGACGGGCGAATACTGTGGCACTTTATTTACGGTTCTGCTGATCTCTTTAATGTTGAGCTGGTTTACCGCTATCTCGTTGACACCATTCTTTGCTGACATCTTCTTTAAAGGCCAGAAGATTAAACAAGGTGAAGGGGAAGAAAATGATCCATATAACGGGGTTATTTTCGTTATTTATAAAAAGTTTCTTCAGTTTTGTATGCGTCGTGCTTGGTTTACCGTTGTGGTGCTGATTGCGGGATTAGCGGCAAGTGTTTACGGGTTCACCTTTGTGAAGCAAGCGTTTTTCCCATCTTCGACAACGCCGATTTTTCAGTTAGATGTATGGATGCCAGAAGGAACTGATATTCGAGCAACCAACACAACGCTTAAAGAGTTAGAAAGTTGGTTAGCTAAGCAAGAGCATGTTGACCATATCACGACGACCGCGGGTAAAGGCTTACAGCGCTTCATGTTAACGTACGCGCCAGAGAAAAGTTATGCGGCTTATGGTGAGATAACCACTCGTATGGAAAATTACGAAGCGTTGAAACCATTAATGGCGAAGTTTCGAGAGTATTTAAAAGCCAACTATCCAGAAATCAATTACAAGCTCAAACAGATTGAGTTAGGCCCTGGTGGTGGTGCAAAAATTGAAGCGCGTATTATTGGCTCAGATCCAACCGTCCTTCGTACGATAGCCGCTCAGGTCAAGGACATCATGTACGCCGACCCTCAGGCAACAAATATCAGGCATGATTGGCGTGAACGAACCCAAGTTCTTGAACCTCAGTTTAACGAGAGTCAGGCACGTCGCTATGGCATTACCAAATCGGACGTCGATGATTTCTTGTCCATGTCATTCTCTGGAATGACGATAGGCTTGTACCGAGACGGCACGACGCTCATGCCTATCGTGGCTCGTTTACCAGAAGATGAGCGCATTGATATTCGTAACATCGAAGGCATGAAAATATGGAGTCCAGCACAGAGTGAGTTTATTCCACTTCAACAGGTCACAATGGGTTACGACATGCGTTGGGAGGATCCTATTATTGTGCGTAAGAACCGTAAGCGTATGCTCACTGTGATGGCAGACCCTGATATTCTAGGTGAAGAAACCGCATCGACGTTGCAAAAACGCTTACAGCCCCAAATCGAAGCGATTCAATTACCACCAGGTTATTCCTTAGAGTGGGGTGGTGAATACGAATCTTCAGGTGATGCTCAAGAGTCACTGTTTACTACCATGCCAATGGGGTACTTGTTCATGTTCTTGATCACTGTATTCCTATTTAACTCTATCAAAGAACCACTCATTGTTTGGCTTACCGTGCCGCTGGCGTTAATTGGTGTCACCACCGGTTTGTTGGCACTCAACACGCCGTTTGGCTTTATGGCATTGCTCGGCTTCTTAAGCTTATCGGGAATGGTGCTCAAAAATGGCATCGTATTACTTGACCAAATTGAAATTGAAATGAAGTCCGGTAAAGAGGCTTATGACGCGGTCGTTGATGCTGCGGTAAGTCGCGTCCGTCCCGTTTGTATGGCTGCTATCACGACGATCCTTGGTATGATCCCACTGTTGCCAGATATTTTCTTCAAACCAATGGCGGTTACGATTATGTTTGGTTTGGGTTTTGCGACAGTCCTGACACTGATTGTCGTGCCAGTGTTGTATCGTTTGTTCCATAAAGTGGCAGTACCGAAACAGGCTTAGTGCTACTGATATAACGATGAAAAATATCGCGCCTCTAGCTCATCAGTTAGAGGCGCTTTTTAAGGAAGAATAATGACAGAACAAAAAACGTGTGCGTGGGCGATGAATCACCCATTAGAGCGCGAATATCATGATTCCGAATGGGGCGTGCCAGTATATGACGACCAAGTCCTGTTTGAATTTATTACTTTGGAAGGTGCGCAAGCTGGTCTTAGTTGGATCACCATCCTTAAAAAGCGCGAAGGTTACAGAGAAGCGTTCGAGAATTACGATCTAGATGCGTTGGAACAAAGAAATGAAGAACGCGCTGAATACATCGTGGAAAACTTCGATGTTGTGAGACATCGCGGAAAGATTAACTCGGTATTCAGTAATGCCAAAGCGGCCAAAGCGTTAATTGCTGAATACGGGAGTTTATCAGACGCGTTGTGGCAGTTCGTGGACGGTGAACCAATCGTCAATCAATGGCAACATATGAGTGACGTACCAGCTTCGACAGAGCAATCCAAAGCCATGAGTAAATTCCTAAAAAAGAAAGGCTTCAAGTTTGTCGGTGAAACCATCTGTTATGCTTTCATGCAAGCCGTCGGCATGGTGGATGACCATATCGTTGGATGTCCTAAAAAGCAGAATAAGTAACGTTTGGCGATTAAGCTAATGTTGTTAGTTCTGGCTATCATGAATACGTTCCAAAGCTTCGATTCGACGCCATTGAGTGGCATTGAAGCTTTGTTTTCTTAAAGCAATGATTTCTGCCTGTTTTTCGTCTTGCCCTAGAAAATCTCTATTCAGAATATTTTGACGCTGCTTTAAGTAAGTGGCGAGTTGAGTCTCAAATGATGCTCTTTGCTCATCAAGCTTTTGCAGCCTCTGCGCTCCGGCATCTCCTACCAGAGCAACACGGGCGATGTACTTATCTTGTGAATCAAGCTGAGAAGCTTGCTCGAGCTGCTCTGCTAATGCGTTATTGCGTTCACTTTCTCGTATGTAATCCGGTTGTTCTGATAACGCTTGATTGAGAAGGTGTGCTTGACTCTCGATATCCGATGCCTGTGTTTTAATCGTCAGCTTTTCTAAAGCAAGTTGGCGAAGTCGGTTTTCTTCGTCAAACAATTGGGTTATCTGCACCTCGTTAAAGTATTGAAGCTGTAAGTTCAGTGTTGCTTCATTCAGCATGGTTAACTGTTCAAGCGTTAGGTGGTTGTGCTCAAAAGGCTCTAATGCAGTGAGTGCTTGCTTGTAGGAAAGGTAGGCTTGAAAAAGTGTGGCATCAATATTCAGAGTTTGCTTTGCTAAAGTGTCATCATTGACTTCCGCTTTGATCGTATCGAGATCTTCTTCGCCCAGCCGGCTAAGAGAATATTCGAAGAAGTCTTTTGGGGAAGAGACATCGGCGGCTATATCTTGCTGAGATGGCGAATGGTTAGAGGTTATCTCTTGTTGTTTGTCGCTTTGCAACAGAGAAAGCGCTCCCACGCCAAATATCGAGAGCAGGATAAAAGTGGTGAGAGCGACTTTCTTCATTGTGATGACCTCTTATAAACCTTGAAGTTTGAGACGATTTGCATGTTGGCGATAAAGCGTGACTGGATCGGTTTCAAAAAGATGATGAATACCGAGTAGACCGTTAATTTCATCCAAATGGTTCATTTGATAATCATCACGTATGACTTTGCCTAAATGTGTGCTGCACGCACCAACTAAGCCATCATTCGGCCCATCAAAGGCTAAGCCAAGTACCATCATGGCAGCGTCAGTCGGATCGAAAACGTTTGTAAAAGTGGATGATCCGGTCCATGAGTAGTAATAAACGCCATTTGAAGCTAGCAAGTCGCCATTACCACATTCACTGGTAGGGACTCCCTCCGGGTAGCGTTGGTTAAACGCTAATGATCCTTCCGTGGTTAATGCTGCTAGTGAGGCTAAAGGGTCTTGGTCGAGATCAGAACCACCTGATAGAAGATTAATAAGAGTAGTTAAGCCTTGCGCCAGTTTTACCGCGAGCTGCTCACTACCCGAACCCTCAGATACGGTGCCACGAACTAAATCTGCCACTTTAGACCCTTTATTAACGCCACCTATACTCGTAACTGATGCGACTAGGTCAGGACGGACAGAGGCAACATAGCGCGTTGTTGGACCACCATGACTGTGACCAATGAGATTGACTTTCTCTGCGCCTGTTGCTGCAAGTAAGGTTTCTACTTGAGCAAGCAGTTGCTCCCCTCGAACTTCGCTGCTATTGGTCGCGGATACCTGTGCAACATAAACTTTAGCGCCATCTTTTGTTAAGGAATGTGGTATTCCGAAAAAGTAATCAACGCCTGCCAGGGTATCAAAACCAAACAAACCGTGAACCAAGACAATCGGATACTTGGTTTGGGTATAACCTGTTGCAGCGTATACGGAGGTTATTGGGACGGTAACTAAGGTAAAAAGCATTAGCGCTATAAATTTGAGTTTCAAAACTATCTCCTTGTGGTATGACCTCTTATGAATGATAAAAAGTAGGAGAGAAACTCTAAATTTGAAAAGCCTATTTATGGCACATTATTTCATTCTGTGACTGCTCAATTGAAAAACAACACAAATGATTAACATTAATTAATGGTTCGGGCGAATGTTAGTTAATTCTAATTAAGTCAGAGGGTTATAAAAACGCCCCGCAATGCAGGGCGATTCAATCATTGTTATAGGGAGGCTTCTTTTTCAAGCATTAAGGCATTATAACGCGCAAAACCAGCCTCTAAATCAGCGATCAAGTCATTTACGTCTTCTAAGCCAATATGAATACGAACCAAAGTACCTTCAAAGTGTGGGTGAGCTACGGTTCTCAGGCTGTTAAAGCTCTTAGGTTCGTTAGCTAGAATGAGGCTTTCATAACCGCCCCAAGAGTAACCCATACTGAAGTGTTTCATACCATCAAGCAGAGCCGTCGTCGCTTTTGGATAAGACGTTTTGAGAACAAATGAAAACAAGCCGTTTCCACCTGTGAAGTCTCGTTTGAAAAACTCATGGCCAGGGCTTGTTTCTAAAGCTGGATGGCGGACATGATCAACTTCTGGGCGAGAAGCGAGCCACTGAGCGACTTTTAAACTGCTTTCTGCGTGCTGTCTTAGGCGAACATCCAACGTGCGAATACCTCGAAGACCTAGGTATGCGTCGTCAGGAGAAACGCACTGACCCATCAGGTAGCTTTGTTCACGAAGCTGATCCCAATACTTTTCAGAAGCCACAGCAGTACCTAGCATGACATCTGAATGTCCAACGATATACTTAGTCGCCGCTTGAATGGAAATGTCTACGCCATGCTCGAAAGGAGAGAAGTTCACGCCAGCTCCCCATGTGTTGTCAAGCATCACAATGATATCTTGCTCGTGGGCAATGCGCGCTAATGTAGGTACATCTTGGACTTCCATGGTTATTGAACCAGGAGATTCCAAGAAAAGGACTTTGGTATTCGGCTGAATCAAGTCTCGGATACCTTCACCGATCATTGGGTCATAATAGGTGGTTTCGATGCCCATCTTTTTCATGATGGTGTTACAAAAGTCACGAGTTGGTTCGTAACAAGTGTCCACCATTAGAATGTGATCGCCAGTTTCAACGAAAGAGAGGATGACATTTGAAATTGCTGCCGTTCCACAAGGGTAAAGCGCGCAACCAGCTCCACCTTCAATCTCAACCATTGCGTCTTGGAAAGCAAAGTGCGTGTTGGTGCCTCGGCGACCATAAAACAACGTTTTGTTTGCACGATTAATGGTGGCTTGGTTCTTTTCTGCAACGGTATTGAATACCACAGTTGAAGCGCGTTGAACGGGTGGGTTTACAACACCATTTGTCCACTTTTTATCGCGGCCAGCGGTAATGAGTTTGGTTTTTTTTCCCTCTGACATAAAAGTTCCCTGTCTTAAATATTGCGGTTTGGAATATTTAAAACATGGACGACGTAGGTTATGCAAGGGAAAAGTCAACTATCAGCCAATAACAGCCAAGATGAACAGGTAATGATGTCGAGAGGTATCGTGTAGATAGGGAGCTAAAAGAACAAACCTCCAGCAGGATGCATGTAGCGCTGGAGGTTTTTTAGCCTGTGTATTTGAGGTATTAGAGGAGTGGATTGAAGAGATAGAACACTCGCTCTAAGAACCGAGAAAATAGGCTCCTTTTCTCCCATTCTTCCAATACAACAGTGTGAGATTGCTTAATATAGCTATCTTGTAACCAAGACATTTGCTTGGTGAACTCTTCGTCGTCAACGGCGAGGGTCACTTCGAAGTTCAGCCACAAGCTGCGCATATCCATGTTTACGGTGCCAACTAAACAGAATTGGTCGTCAATTACGACAGATTTTGTATGCAGCAAACCACCATAAAACTCATAAATCTTGACCCCTGAACTCAAGAGCTCACTATAAAAAGCGCGTGACGCCCATTGCACCATCATAGAGTCATTTTTATGTGGAATAACGAGTTCAACGTCAATGCCTCGTTGTGCTGTCATCTTTAACGTTTCGAGTAAATCAGCATTGGGCACGAAATATGGTGTTGTGATTCGTACCGAGCGATTGGCTTGGTTTATTGCCAATGTTAATACTTGATAGATCAGATATTCCGGCATACCTGGGCCAGAAGGCACAACCTGAATAGGGTGTTGGAATTCACTCTCATCGATCTTGCATTCAGGTAGTCTTGGTAAATGACGTTCGCCAGTTTCGACTTCCCAATCCCAACAGTGGATGGCACTCAATACGTTTACCGTTGGTCCTGTAATACGAACCATGATATCCACCCAATGCCCAACGCCACTATTTTGCTTGAAGTAAGCCGGGTCAACCAAGTTCATTGAACCTGTATAAGCAATTTCATCATCAATTACGATGATCTTGCGATGCTGGCGAAGATCAAGACGACGTAAGAAAATACGCCACATCTTCACTTCTAACGCTTGAATAACTTCAATTCCAGCATCCTGCATCATTCGATACCAAGGACTTCTGAAAAAACGCGGGCTACCTGCTGAATCGAGCAATAGCTTGACATCTACGCCGCGTTTAGCCGCTCGGATAAGTGCAGAAGCGACAGAGTCAGCCAAACCACCTGGATGCCAAATGTAGAATACCATTCGAATACTGCTCTGCGCGTTTTCGATGTCTTCAATAATGGAATGCAAAATCTCATTAGGTGACTGTTGCAGCGACAATGTATTACCGCTCAATGCGGGAAGACCAAGGCGGTTGTTACATAGTTCATCAATTCGGTAGATGTGCCTTCCCATCGTTTCTGGGTTGTGCGCGTTACAGTCGTTAAGCTGACTGAACCACTTCTCGAATGGTGTAAACATCTCTTTTGCGCGTTCGGCCCGTTTTCTGCCTAAGTTCAGTTCACCGAAGAGGAAATAACACGCGACACCCAGAACGGGAAGGATATAAATGATCATTAGCCAAGCTAAAGACACGCTCACTGCACGGCGCTTTAAAACGACACGAATGGTCACACCTGCGACCAATAACCAATATAGCCCGATGCCAGCTAAAGTAAGAAAGTGATAAAACTTGTCCATATACGCTCAGAGTAATATGCCCTTCTAGGATATTAAGCATAAAAGTGGGTTGGGGGAATAGATTTCCCATTTAGACATGGGATTGACCTTATATGAGGAACGAATTTCATAACAGCTGATTCTGTTATTTTAATGTGAAAAATAAGGTCATTCTTTAACTTTTGAACAAAAAAGCAGCATTTAACCTGCGTAACTCGACACTTGTGCGATAAATGTACTTTTTTGGGGTTCCAATTTTAAAGGGGAGCTGCTTTACTTTCTAGACATAGTGCGTCGAACGCTTATTTTATAAGTGTACAATAATTTTTACATAAACTTTTTAGACGCCTATCTCTATGCATACACAACAAACTAATTTTGGAGAAAAAGCGTGGCTACAACTAATACAGCAGCACCACGTGATACGTGGGGGTCTAAACTAGGCTTCGTAATGGCAGCAGCGGGTTCCGCTGTCGGTTTAGGCAATATATGGAAATTCCCTTACACAGCAGGTGAGAGTGGCGGCGGTGCATTCGTTGCTATCTATCTTATCTTTGTAATTTTTATCGGCTTTAGCGTGATGCTGACAGAGTTCGCTATTGGTCGTAAGACAGGTCTTTCTGCCGTAGGTGCATTCAAAACAACTGACCGACGCTGGACGTTCACTGGCGTTATGGGAGTCTTCAGTGGTCTTTTGATCATGGGCTTCTACCCTGTGGTTGGTGGTTGGGCATTGGCCTACATCTTTAAAGTGGGTGGTGGTCTACTCAGCGCGCCAGAAGCAATTGGCGACAGCTTTGGCGGTTTCATCTCAGATCCGATTCAACCTTTAATGTGGATGGGTGTTTACCTGTTCCTTAACGTCATGATTGTGATGAAAGGGATCTCGGGTGGTATTGAGAAAGCTGGTAAGGTTCTGATGCCGCTTCTGTTCTTAATCCTAATCGTTGTTTCTGTTAAAGGCTTGATGCTGCCAGGTGCAATGGCGGGCCTTGAGTTCTTATTCATGCCGGACTTTTCTAAAGTCGACAGCAACGTAGTTCTTGCTGCACTAGGGCAGGCGTTCTTCTCACTTAGCTTAGGTATGGGTTGTATGATGACGTACGGTTCTTACCTGAAGAAGAAAGAGAACCTAGTTCAAACAACCGGTATGGTTACTGCGATGGATACAGGTGTCGCGATTCTTGCTGGTGTTGCTATGTTCCCAGCAATGTTTGCCTTTGGCATGGAGCCTGCAGCAGGCCCTGGTCTTGTATTCGTTGTCGTTCCTCAGCTATTTGCTGAAATGGGCGGTGTGATTGGGTTGCTATTCGCATTGCTATTTTTCATCGGTTTGACGGTGGCGGCATTAACTTCTTCAGTATCACTATTGGAAGTTGTCGTGTCTTACCTAATCGACGAGAAAGGCATGAAGCGCTCTAACGCTGTTCTGTCTGCAAGTGCAGTTATGGCGGCATTATGTATTTTTGCGTCACTATCGTTAGGTGGAATGGGACCAACGCTGTTTGGTACCGGTGCCTTTGATATCTTTGACTTACTAACGGACAAAATCTTCTTAGCGGTTGGTGGTATGTTGGTTTGTATCTTTGCAGGATGGCGCCTAAGCCGTGCTGAGCTAGAAAAAGAGATCACTAATGACGGCGAAGTATCCTTCCCGCTATTTGGATTGTGGTACAACCTAGTTAAATACCTGATTCCTGTTGCGATTGCTATTGTTGCCTTCATGGGGATTAAGTCTGGCTTTGATAGTGGCAAAGGTGAAATCATGCTGCTGGGTATCGCAATCATTGGCCTTGCTGGCATTTTCTCGAAGAAGCTTTAGCAAAGACCTTGGGGCATGCCTCGATAGCTTTGTCCGGTAACTTATGTATACTGCTGGCTCCAAACGTGGAGCCAGTTTTTTATGTTCGATATTCTACATACCCATCCCGATTTTCTGATCATCAATAAGCATCCCTACGTCTCTGTTCATAAAGACGATGGCGACACAATGCTGCTGCAAGAAGTGGCTAAGCAGAGTGGTGATGAGCAGCTCTATCTTATCCATCGCTTGGATAAAATGACATCGGGTATTCTGCTCCTCGGACGCAACGCCAAAGCGGCCAGTACGTTATCGCAAGCTTTTGCTGACCGCCAAGTAGAAAAGTTCTACCTAGCGATTGGCTCTAAAAAGCCGAAAAAGAAACAAGGTTTGGTCGTTGGTGATATGGAGCGTTCGCGCCGTTCATCATGGAAGCTGGTCAACAGCAAAAATAACCCAGCCGTCACCCAGTTTTTCTCTCTTACGGCAGAGCCCGGAGAGCGCCTATTTTTATGTAAGCCACACACTGGTAAAACGCATCAAATCCGCGTGGCATTAAAATCGGTTGGCTCAGGTATTGTTGGCGACCCGATTTACAATGCAGGCAATGAGGCTGATCGCGGTTATCTGCATGCATTTTCACTTTGCTTCCAATACCGAGATGAGCAATATCGCTTTGTTTGCGACCCACGAGAATACCAAGTGCTAGGTTGCAAATGGCGCAGTGAAACCGTCTCCCAGGGTTTGGATACTTGGCTTTCCCCTTGGGAACTGAACTGGCCTACGATCAAATAACCGTCACAAAGAAAACTAATAAGAGAACTCGATGCAAGCATCACAACTTCCGCTGTTCTTTCAGCATCTAGAAACCGAGCTCGCGCAAGCTCCTAACGAAATTCGTCGACTGTTTCATGGTCGTGGCCGTCGTTTTGAGGGCCTAGAGCAAATCACCTGTGATTGGTTACAAGGTCAGTTGATTATCAACTTGTTTAAAGAAGTCGACGACGCGTTTCTCGCTGAGCTGAAAAGCGGCCTCAATGCGTTGGCACAATCACCACTGTGGGCAGACAAGCAAGGTCGCACTATGGTTCTTCAGCACCGTTATGCCGATGGTGCGCCTTCAGAAGTGCTTGTCGGTGAATTAGACGCTCGCCCTGTCGTTGAAGAAAGCGGTTTGAAATACCAATTGGATATTGGCCGCAATCAAAACTTCGGTCTGTTTTTGGACATGCGCTACGGTCGCGATTGGGTACGGGAAAATGCGAAGCATAAAAACGTGCTTAACTTGTTTGCTTACACCTGTGGCTTTTCTGTCGCTGCCATTGCGGGTGGCGCAGATAAAGTGGTTAACGTCGACATGGCAAAAGCGTCGCTGTCTAAAGGTCGTGAGAACCACAAGCTAAATGGTCATAACATCAACCAGGTAAGCTTTATGGGGCACGATATCTTTAAATCGTGGGGTAAGATTAAGAAATCTGGTCAGTATGACTTGATCATTATCGATCCGCCTTCATTCCAGAAAGGCAGCTTTGCGCTGACTAAAGACTACAAAAAGATTCTACGTCGATTGCCGGATTTGTTGGCAGAAGGCGGTCAAGTGATGGCATGTGTGAACTTACCATCTGTGACAAGCGACTTCTTGATTGAAAGCATGAAAGAAGAAGCGCCAGAGTTGACATTCCGTGAGCGTCTGGATAACCCACCAGAGTTTATGGACGTAGACAGCGAAGCAGCATTGAAAGTGTTGCTGTTTAGCGAGAAGCAATGACGACGAAACGAAAGTTGTGCCTATCTATAATACCAGCCGTTTGAGTACGGCTGGCATTTCCACGATACCCCGTTAATCTGAATAGCGAGACGCGAGTGTGATTCAGAGTCTATTATCAGAGTGAGTTATTCCTAACACGCTGATATTAGATTCCTGACCTCGCCTAGGCTCGTCGGAATGACGGGAAACAATAAAAGATCGATACCAGCAGCATTAACCGATCTGCACTTCAAGATCCGCTTCGATGATTGATGAGCAGGCGAGCACATAGCCTTGTTCAATTTCTTCTGGCGTCAATGTTTCTAGGCTAGTGGAAGAAACGTTGCCTTTACGAACCTTGCATTTGCACGAGCCACAAATTCCGCTTCGACAAGCGACGATTAATGGTAAACCTGCGCCTTCGAGCACATCGGCCAGTACCTGACCTTTTTGCGCATCGATGCTTTGAGCAAAATCAGGAACAAAAACGTTAACCGTCTCATCGGAGACCGATGATTCTGCGCCAGTCGCTGGCGTAAAACTCTCTTGGTAGAAGTTCGTCATGTCAAAACCAAGATCATTCAAATAGCCGTGAACATCTTGCATAAACTGGCTTGGACCACACAGGTAAACGGTGCGTTGCTTGAAATCAGGAACAAGCTCTTTAATCCAGTCGGCATTCAAACGACCTTGTGGGTGTGACGTTCCTTCACGGTTTTTCAGCAACAGCTTTAAATGGAAGTTGGGATATACGGCGTCTAACGTTTCTAGCTGATCGTAGTAAATCGTCTCTTCTGGGCTGCGTGCGATATGAAGAAATGCGATGTCCACATCGTTTTCGTTTTCATCTTGATTACTCAGCCAGTGTTTTGCCATCGAAAATACGGGCGTGACGCCGCAACCTGCACTGATAAGCAAGGCTTTTGTTTCGCCATCACGTAACACGGGTGGATGGTCGATGCAGTTAAATTCGCCTGCTGGTGGTAATGCTTGAACAGTATCACCGAGCAGCAGCGAGTCAACGATGTAGTTCGATACTTTACCGCCAGATACTCGTTTGATGGTGAGTTGAAGGTGATCGTCTTCATTGATCGAGCTGATTGAATAGGAACGAAACTCCATTTTTCCATCAATTTCGACGCCCAAGTTAATAAACTGGCCAGGCTTAAACTGAAACAGAAGTGATTCGGTTAGTTCGGCCAATTTGATGCTGACGGTGTCGTGTGTTTCGAAGTATTTGTCGATGCAACGGAGTGTGACGGGTTGGTTACCTTGCCATTCAAAAAACATAACGATCTCTTTGGTTGTGGCTATTTTTGGTTCGAAATAGATAGCGCCTCCGCGTAAGGAGGCGCGTAACAAGCAGGTTTATTAGGCTGCTAGGATGGCTTTTAGATCATCCTGAACATTGCCAATACTGCGCATATCGAACTTCTCTTGGATGATGGCGATTAGGTTTGGCGTTAGGAATGCTGGTGCAGTAGGGCCTGTGTAAATGCCTTTCACGCCCAATGCAAATAGCGTTAGCAAGATAACGATCGCTTTTTGCTCGAACCAAGAAAGCACAAGCGTGAGTGGCAGTTCATTGATGTCACAGTCAAACTCTTTCGCCAGTGCAAGTGCAAGCTGGATTGCAGAGTAAGCATCGTTACATTGGCCCACATCCAATAGGCGAGGGATGCCGTTGATATCTCCGAACGTATTCTTGTTGAAGCGGAACTTACCACACGCCAAGGTCAGGATTAGCGTGTTTTCTGGCGCTTCAGCCGTAAAATCGGTGTAGTAGCTGCGTTCCGCTTTATCACCATCACAACCGCCGACTAGGAAGAAGTGTTTGATGTTGCCTTGCTTCACTTGGTCGATAACCGCAGGGGCGGCGTTCATCAGTGCATTGCGACCAAAACCAACCGTGATGTGGTGTTCGATTTCATCGTGTTGGAAACCGTCTTGCGCTAGAGCACATTCAATCACTTGGCTAAAATCATCGCCTTCGATGTGAGCCACACCAGGCCAGCCAACAATACTACGAGTGAATAAACGGTCTGCGTATTGACCCACATTTGGATTCAACAAGCAGTTTGACGTCATTACGATTGCACCAGGGAAGTTGGCGAATTCTTTCTGCTGGTTTTGCCATGCGCTGCCGTAGTTACCGACAAGGTGAGAGTATTTCTTCAGCTCAGGGTAGCCGTGTGCAGGCAGCATTTCACCATTGGTGTAAACGTTAATGCCTTTGCCTTCGGTCTGTTGCAGGATTTTTTCTAGGTCATGCAAATCATGGCCAGAAACAAGAATACATTTACCTTTTACTGGCTTGACGTTCACCGTGGTTGGTTCTGGATGGCCGAAGGTCATTGTTTCACCTTGGTCGAGCATTTCCATCACTTTGTAGTTCATCAGGCCGATGCGCATTGAGCAATCAAGTAGTTCGCCGAGATCTTCAGGGTCTGTGCCCAACCACGCCATGATTTCATGGTATTCGGCATAGATATCGTTGTTGGTTTGCTCAAGAACACGTGCGTGCTCCATGTACGCGGCTGCACCTTTAAGGCCGTATAGGCAAAGTAGACGCAGGCCAATCACATCTTCATGTACTTGGTCTTTACCACGGTTAACGGCAACTTGAGGAGCAAAAGCTAAGATCGCTTCTGCGCTATTTGGTAGCTCAAAGTGAGCAACAACAGGGATGTCTGCAACTTCGGTATCAGCAAGCGTTGCTGCCGATATCACTTGCTCTTTTAGCAATGCTTTGTACGTTGCTGCTTGAGAAGTTAGCTCTAGGACACGTTCAGGGTCAAAGTTTACGTTCGTCAATGTAGAGAAAAATGCTTTTGGTGCCCATTGGTTGATTTCATCGTTAATGATGTTGAATTCAAGTGCTTTTGATGCCCAAAAAGAAACCCCTTGCAGTGTGTAAACCAACACGTCTTGCAGGTCAGATACTTCAGAAGTTTTACCACACATACCTTGTGCAAAAGAACAACCTTTAACAGCAGGGGTTTGAATTGTCTGTTCACATTGAATACAGAACATATTGGGTTCTCCAGTGATTGTTTTAATAGTCGTGATGTTGACCGCTAGAGAGCAGAATGTGTGCCAATTTTTATTTTGTTGATTTATATAGGATTTTATTGTTTTTAGGTGAATGATTGATGTAATTAAGACAACGGGGGTGATGTCTTAATTACATCGGCTTCTTGTGGTTGGTTATTTATTGATCCCGAGCTTTTTACCCATCCGATATAAGTTCCCGCGATCCATTTGCAAAAACTCCGCTGCTTTTGCCCAAACGCCACCAGTTTGGCTTAAAGCATGTTCAATTAAATCACGTTGATAGCTTTCTATCAGTTCTCGCATTGGTTGGCTTTCTTTGGGTAAATAATGCGATGTGTTTTTTACATCACCGAGAGCCAATGAGGTGTCAAAATGGTTAAGCATGATCGTGCTTGCACCTTGTTGAATGGCGTGTAAAGCCGCGCGAGTTAAAGTGTGTTCGAGCTCGCGTACGTTTCCGTACCAAGGTAAAGACTCCAGTTGAGTCAACACTTTAGGGTGAACGTGAAGATTGGACGCATTAA
This sequence comes from Vibrio sp. 1978, assembly GCF_033344345.1. Taxonomy (NCBI): domain Bacteria; kingdom Pseudomonadati; phylum Pseudomonadota; class Gammaproteobacteria; order Vibrionales; family Vibrionaceae; genus Vibrio; species Vibrio sp. 1978. Next base: position 169,539 of record NZ_JAWPOP010000003.1, on the reverse strand, counting down.
ATTGTTGGCGTACCTTTTCTAACAGATATCCGGCTAAAACGGGAATATCACCGTCACGGGCACGAAGTGGGGGGACTTGGATTGGGAATACGTTTAAACGGTGGAAAAGGTCTGCTCGAAACGTGCCAGCTTCGACCTCTTTTTCTAATTGTCGATTGGTCGCGGCGATGATGCGCACATTGACCATCAAATGCTGATCGCTACCCACACGTTGCAGCTCGCCTTGCTGAATTACGCGCAGCAATTTTGCTTGCAAAATCATAGGCAGTTCGCCCACTTCATCAAGGAAAATCGTTCCACCGTCTGCCAGTTCAAACTTACCGGCACGGTGGCTATTAGCACCTGTAAATGCGCCTTTGACATGGCCAAACAGTTCACTCTCAGCCAGACCTTCAGGCAGGGCCGCACAGTTGACGTAAATCATCGGCTTATCGCTACGATGAGATTGCGCGTGTACCGAGTGCGCGACCAGTTCTTTACCAGTACCGGTCTCTCCTGTGATAAGTACTGCGTAATCTGATTGAGCAACAGTCGCAATGTTGTTTCGTAACTGGTTGACCTGTGGACTCAAACCCACCATTTCGCCATGTTGAGAACGGGCTTGCTGGATAAGGGTTTGAGTGACGCTTTTTTGCTTCTGGTTTTGCGCTTTGAGCGCTTTTAACTGAGCAATGTTACGCAATGTCGCAGCGGTCAAAGCCGCAAAGGTTTCGATAGCGACAGGATCGATGCCATCAAACGCGCCCACCGTTAGTGCATCCATCGTTAGTGCGCCAACAAGTTGGCCTTCGACATACAAGCTAAAGCCCATGCAATCGTGAACATCAATGCATTGGTCTTCAGTTAATAGTGTGCCGTCGAAAGGATCCGGCAGTGAACAATCGGCATCGAAACGCACCGGTTCACGGCTATGAATAATGGCATCTAAGCGAGGGTGCGCTTTGGGGAAATAGCGACGACCTAAGACCGAGCTGGATAAGCCTTTTACCGCGACAGGAGTTAGAAACCCATCCTCATCGAAGATAAACAGGCAGCTCGCATCACATGGGAATACTTGCGCGACCCCATCAATGAGGTTTTGATATTGCTGCTCATGAGAGCGATTAGAGCTGAGGTTTAGCGCGATATTAAGGAGTACGTGGTCAACAGTCGGTGTCATAACAAGCCCAAAGTTATCTGGAATGGGCTCATGCTAGCAACTTGATGTCATTTGAACATCGAAAGGTATGGGAGATTGATGTTCCATTGACGACGATCAAGTTTGATACGAAAAGAAACGCGCAAGTTAACAAGCCAGTGATGTAAGCTTGCGCGGGTTAGGTGTTTAAATTAAAGCAGGCCAAAGGTTTGGTTCGTCCGAATTAACGAGGAACGACTCTGGCGTCATTACCAGAAACATTGATTTGGACCGCTTGGCCTGGTTGGAAAATCATGTTTGGATTTGCTTCTTGAACAATAGAGATAATCTTTCCGTCCTCTAAACGAATGGTCAGATTCACGCCATTTCTTTTCGCGGTTGCTTCAGCCGCTTTGCTGCCTGCATAGCCACCCAATAGACCACCACCAATGGCAGCGATATCCGAGCCAGAACCGCCCCCAACTTTTGAGCCTAAGATCCCGCCCACGGCAGCACCAGCGATGGTGCCAATGGCATTGGATTGGGTAGAGGCATCAATGGTTACGGGTTCTACTTTTTCTACTGTGCCGTAGTAAACCTGCTGAACTTTGCGAGTGTCGGATGAGCCGTATGCATCTCCGTACGGGTTAGGTGAGCTACAGCCGCCAAGCACGAGCGCACAAGTAATGGTGAGCAACATGCCTAAATTGATCTGTTTTTTCATATAGCCTCCGAATGGTTTCTTCATTCAAAGAGTATATACCCCAATTTAACCTGCGTTTTGGTGCTTTATAAAACAGTGGCTTAGCGGCCTGTCCCTTAAGGAAACGCGATTGTCTAAGCAGTATTAATGATCGTTAAGCGTATGAAACCCTGAATAAATACGTGTAAAAGTGGTAAACCAGCATGCCGCGCCAAAGATATATGCTATGACGGCAAAGTGTTGCGGTAGCAAACAAAATAAAACCAAACAGCCAATGGTTTCTGTACCTTCGGTTAAGCCGCTCATGTAGTAAAGCGATTTGTTTTTATATACCGGATTATCGATGCCTTGTTTTCCTGCCATGATGGCAAAAGCTAAAAAGCTACTACCAGTGCCGATGAAGGAAAAAATCAAAAATGCGCCTGCAACGGCATTGTGCTCTGGGTTGGCAAGCACAAAGCCAAAAGGAATCAACGAATAGAACAAAAAATCTAAGCTGATATCAAGAAAACCACCCGCATCGGTAATGCCTTGAATCCTTGCCAGTGCACCGTCTAACCCATCACAGATTCTGTTCAGCAAAATAAACAGCAACGCCAACAAGTACTGTTCGGCGATCAAAGCAGGCAGGGCAAAACAGCCAAGCACAAAACCAAATACTGTCGTCTGATTTGCAGTGATACCACATTTATCGAGATATGTCGCACTGAGTGCCAGCGGTTTGCGGATGAGCTTTATACTCAGGCTATCAAGCATGATTTTTCTCCCACGGCCAGTTTAGGCAGCGGCTGCCATCAGGAATATCGTCTTCATCGTGCGTTACCATCAAAGTAGGGATGTTCGCTTGCTGCAATTGTTCGAGCACCCAATTGCGAAATTGCACGCGCAGGTCTTTATCCAGCTTGCTATAGGGCTCATCAAGTAGCGCAACTTTCGGCTTTGCTAGCAGCATACGAGTCAATGAGATACGGGCACGTTGCCCTCCCGAAATTTGGTCAGGAAAGGACTCTGCTAGTTTGGTCAATGAAATGTTCTTCAGTGCTTGCATAGCGTGAGCTTTACGCTCTTCACCTTTGATTGAGTTTGGTAGCGCGAAGGCAAGGTTCTCCCACACCGTTAAATGAGGGAAGAGCAAATCTTCTTGGAATAGAATACCGACCTGACGCTTATGGGCAGGGAGGGCATCCAACTTTTCGTTATCAAGCGTAATGGATCCAGAGTAGTTGAACTCGGCGGATAGGTGCCCGGCAATGGCATCCAACAAAGTGGATTTACCACAACCGCTAGGCCCCATCAGGGTAACGATTTCACCTTTTTCTACGGTCATGTTGAACGCTGAAAAAAGCGCGTCGCCATTGGTTTTACGGATGGCGAGGTTTTCGAGACAAAGACTCATTCAGTAGTAAACCTTTTATAGACAAGCGGCGATACTTCCTGTGCAAGTGGCTAAGCAGTATCGCAAAAGAAAAGAACAAGAATGGCAGCAGAGCTTGCCAAATGGCGTAAATAGCGGTGACACGTCGGTCAAAACCACTGGATAGTGCAACGGCTTCGGTTGTGATGGTGCTAATGCGCCCAGCCCCTAGCACCAATGTTGGTAGGTATTGCGCCAGGCTGACACTAATACCGACAGCCCACGCGAATGCAATTGCAGGCAGGAGGATTGGCAGTTTCACTTTTAACCAAGCTTGCATCGGTGATTTACCCAAGCTGAGTGCGACGCGAGTTAAGCCGTTATCGAAGCTGCGCCACGGACCGTCTAGCGAGAGGTAAATAAATGGGAACGCAAAGAATACATGCGCCCAACATACCCAAAAGAAATACGCATTACTGTTTAAGTACAGCGTCACTACTTGCATACCGAATAGCACGGATAGCTGAGGAATCAGCATTGGGATGGCGATGATGTAACCGGGCACCTGCCAGCGATAACGGAGACGATACTCATGTGCTATTAAAGCAAGAACTAGCGCGACAGTCGCGCTGATTAGGGCGATTGACATACTTTGTTCTAGAGTCCCTAGAATACTGTGCCATTCGTATTCCCAAAAACGCAGGCTGTAACGGCTTGGGAGCAAATCTGGAAAGCGCCAACGTTGGGCAAAGCTCCACAGCACCATGAGTGGAATCATTAGAAGTGCAAGTAGCGCGACCAGTGAAAATAGGGTTTTACCGGGTAAACGAAACCCGTTTCGACCAGAGTACTGCCAGCGTTTGAACCCTTTGGTAATACACCATTCCATTAAGCGTGCAAATCCAATCAAAAGGCTTGCGAACGCAAACAGTATTACTGCGCCAGCGGCCGCTCTTGGTAGGAGCGATAAATCTGGATCGTTAAACCATTGCCATACCAAAACCGCAAACGTGGGTGGGTTGGTAGGGCCAATAATCAGGGCGACATCGACAACGGACAAACTGTAAGCCAATACCGCCAGCATTGGGAAACGAAGTTTTGCTAACCATTGCGGAAATACGCATTTCCACCACGCTTGCGCGGAACTGTAGCCCATCGAGTGACTGACTTTTTCAACCTTATCGACTTTCAATTGCTGAAGGATCGGAATACTCATCAACAATAAAAACGGCACTTCTTTAATCGCAAGCATGATGACCAAACCGAGTGCATGTGGGTCCTTAATCAGCAATGCTAAGTCATTCACCGTTTGTGCATTCGGGTCGTAACCAAACAGTTGGTTGAGAACACGAACGCCCATACCAGTTGGGGCAAACAAGAACGCAAAGCCAATTGCAAACGCGACGTGCGGCATCGCGAGAAGTGGGGAAAGGCTAACTTCAATTTTTCGCCAAAACTTACTGCCCCAAGAGGCTTGTAGAATTGCAAATGCGATGAAGCAAGCCAAGTAGCTACTGAAAATGGCGGAGTAGAAAGTAAGCCCGATGGATGTCCAAACACCTTCCCAATCAAAGACGGCATTGAAGCCATCAAAAGAAAAGTGGTGTAGACCGATAGGAGGTACATAACCGAGCGCAGAGACCACCACTCCAAGTAGTCCCGGAATGGTAGGCAAAATACAAACTGCGATAATGACTAAATACAGCGCTCTTAACATGGATTCTTACTAATTCCCGTAGCGTTTCAACCATTCTTTTTCCAACGCCGCTTGCCAACTTGGATGTGGCTCAGCGATAGATTTGAATTGTTGAGTGTTTTTGGCCGAACCAGTTAGGTATTGGTTGCTTAGTACCGAAGGGTCGCCCCAGATGTTTAGGTTACCTTTGCGAGACTGTGCTTCAGGGCTCAATAAAAAGTTTATCGCAACTTGTGCACCAGCACTGGCATTTGCGTTCCAAGGAATCGCTAAAAAGTGGATATTTGAGAGTGCTCCTGCGTCCATTGCGTACGCTTTGGTGCTCTCTGCAAGATTACCGCTCGACTGCGCAGAGAAAACCGCGTTCGGGTTAAAGGTAATCGCCAGGTCAGTCTGACCATCATCTAGTAGCTGAAGGGTTTCTGCTGTACCGCCTGGAAACTGCTTACCACCGCGCCAAGCGACTTTATGGAACTCATCTAGATAAGACCACAGCGGTTGAGTGACTTGTTCAAACGTGTCATCGGTAACTGGTTGTTGCAGCTCAGGGGCGTTGTTAGACAGTTCAATGAGTAATGCTTTGATAAAGCTTGTGCCATGAAACTCTGGTGGTCGAGGGTAAGTCAGGCGATTCGGGAACGCTTTTGCATAGCTCAGCATTTCTGAGAATGATTTTGGAGGGTTATGGAGGGTTTGCTCGTCATGGATAAACACTAATTGTCCTACTCCCCAAGGTGCTTCTAGACCTTCTGTTGGCTCGGAGAAGTCCACATCAATTGGTAGAGATTTATCCACATATTGCCAGCTTGGCAAACCTTCGACAAAAGGACCAAATAGCAATTGGTTATCCTTCATTGATTTGAAGTTTTCGCCATTGATCCAAACCATATCAACACTACCACCGCTGTTTTTGCCTGCCGCTTTTTCTGCGATAAGTCGAGTAGTGGTCTCAGAAATATCAGTTACTTTAACGTGGTTTAGCGTCACGTTATAACGTGATTTTAGCTCTCTACTCGCCCACTGTATGTAGCGATTAATTTCTTGGCTCCCGCCCCAAGCATGAAAGTAGACGGATTGCCCGTCGGCTTGCTGTTCGATTTTTTGCCATTCGCTATTCACTGATGAATCGGCAAAAGAAGGTGTCGCAAAAGTCGTGGCTAAAATGCCAATGCTGCTGAGTAGCTTTTTCATATCTATTCCGTGTTATGTCTTTTGGTGCTTGCTTTCGTTTCTATTGATGTTTTCGCAAGTCGTTCCGCTCTGTTACAAGGATAGTAATTCATCTCTCTCTATTATCAATGCCAATCCCAAACGGAATCACTTATTGATTCAAAGAATTACTCTCAATGTGAAGCAAAACGAAGAAAGGACAAATTTGGTGTCATTTAGGAGCGGACCGTTTGTTTGAGGATATTCTTTCAAGTAATTGAAAATTATTGTCCCCAGAGATATGAATAGGTTGTTTTACAGAGCAAAATTGATGTCTAAAGCATGGAATTGAGGGCGAAAAGAGAAAGAAAGTTGGCCATTTAAATGACTTTAGCATGCATGACTAACGATTCATCGATATAAAAAAGCAGCCGTCTGGCTGCTTTCAAAATACTATTTGGTTTACTTAGTTGGGATTAGTTTACCCAGTCACGTAGTGTAAACGTCAATTCGTGATCGGCACTTTTCAGAACAAGACCATCTTTAGTTAGCGTGATATCGCTCCAGTTAGATAGTGTTTGTGTCATTGCGTTTTCGATCTTCATTTGATCTTCCATACACATCTTCATGGTCATGCCCATTTTTTCGATGCGTAGTTGGTTGTTTTTCAGCTCGGCTTGACCGAAGAAGTTGTTACAACCTGCGTTGCCGTTTGCGGTTAGATTTTCACCGATTTCTAGGCGAGCAGCTTTTTGGTGTTCGTCTAGAACGATATTTTTGCCATCAACTTGAACAAGTTCCCAGTTGTGGTGCTGCAAATCTTGAGCCGTTATTTCTTTCACATCATCACCGTTGCTAGCACAAGCAGTCATAAGAACAGGGAGAGAGATTGCTGTAACTAACGTTTTTAGGCTAAGCTTCATTTTATAGACTCCGTTTTTATATACGCGGTAAGTATAAGTAATAAAACACTGTTTTTGTCAGCATAAGGTTATGGTTTCGTATGTTTTTGACATAACGAAGTATATAGCAGATTTTGTTGCTGACTAATCTTCTCATTATTTAAACTAGGCCAATACGCCCTAATATGGAAAGAGCGGTTTTAGTATGGAGCAACTGGAGTTTTTTACTGTCCCAAGCCCTTGTGTTGGAGTATGTACCTCCGATGAAAAAGGGTATTGCAAGGGATGTATGAGAAAGAGAGAGGAAAGGTTTAATTGGCTTAACTTAACCCCCGCTCAGCAGTTGCACGTTATTAAGTTGTGTCGTCAAAGGTACAGAAGAAAGATGTTGGCGGGGAAGACGAAGCCAGAACAGCTTCAAGATGAGTCATCGCCTCAACAAGACTTATTCTAGAACTCTTGTTCAGTCTGTGGTGTTACGCCTTCGCTTTCGGTTCTGCTTAGGCTTTGACATATTCCCGGTCCTGCAAGGTGTCCTTTAAGAACCGGGAATCTCTTATCCATTTTCCCTATAAAGCGGTAATTGGCGTTATTTCATCGACCAACGGTCGCTAACCCAGCCTCCCGCTTGTTCGTCGAAGTGATTTCCTGAAAATCGATGATTGAATTCAACATCTAATTTACTTGTTGGGCGTTCATCCATGAGTTGATGAATGTATCTCGCCATAGGATCCGTACAAGCTTCACGCTCTCTACGGGTAACTACTTCTTTGATCATTTGGAGTCTGTAGCTATTGCTGGCTCGTTTCATTTTTGACCTCCAGAACTCGATGGCAGCAGTTTGAACACATTGACGTCCAGATCGCTGCTCATTAGTGTGCGCGTGGAGGCACATCACCATCGTTTGAAGTCCAAAGACAAATTGTTTGAGAGCAGTGTTTGTAACGCCATTCACATCTTTCTCAGAATCATTGACTGTGCGATTAAAAATGTTTCGCGAAATTTAGCCGATGAACCTGCATATTTAAAAGACCTTATCAAACATAGAAGCCCAACACAGGGGCGTCAATAACACAAATGAACAATTTTTGAACATATTGTGAAGGTGGCGAGTTTTCAGTAATTTATCGAAAATAAAAAACCGAAGCACAAAGCTTCGGTTTTGAGGAAAGCCCTGACGAAATTGCTTGTAAAAGCTCTTAGTGCCAGGGGTAAGGTGTTGAGTATTAGCTACCAGATGCAGGACAGCCTTTTACTGGTTGGCCATTACTGAAGTACTTGATGTTCTCTAAGTTCTTGTTGTAGTTATCCGCAGAGATTTGTTGGTTGTTTACGAAGAACTCGCGCAAAACATATGCATCGGTTAGCTGTGTAGATTGAACATCGATGATTGGATAGTTATCGCCACCAGCAGCACTGAAGCTGATTACAGAGAATGTGTACGTTGCGTCTAGATCGAAGCCTTTATTGTTAATATCGGTAATGGTTACTGAGCCAGCATCACAATTTACATCTAAAGTGATGTTATCTAGTTGAGCGTAAGCACCAGAGCCTGCAGATTTCGTCGCAACCACATCTAAGTATTCTTTAACTTCTTTACCTGTCATAGTTGCTTTAGTCACGAAGTTACCAAATGGCTGAACCGTTAGTACGTCACGGTAAGTGATATCACCATCTTGGATTGAATCACGCACGCCGCCAGAGTTCATCACACCAAAGTCAGCATTTACCGTTTTGTAAGTACGGTATGCCTCGCCGAGTAGGTGACCTAGGTTAGTTTGTTGAGAGCGAACTACGTTACGATCACCTTCTAACTTACCCGTCGTATTAGAAATCTTCTCATCTAATAACTCTTGACCTTGTTGTTGGTATGGCAGTAGTAACGCTTTTACCGTTGCATCTTGTTGAATTCGTTCACCGATAACTTCATCGTTTTCGTCTAGAAGGTTTACAGGAATCAGTGCGTAATTCGCTAAGTGAAGCTTGCCGTCGTAGTATTCGAAGTCTGCACGACCCACATATTTACCCCACTCATGCGCTTGCATAATCCAAGTGCCTTTTTGTTGGTCTGGGGCACAATCATCCCCAGGTTTGAAATCAGCATACTCATTGGTACCTGGTTCCATACATACAGGGTTTTGTGAGTGACCACCGATGATAGCGTTTAGCTGTCCTTCTTCAAGAGAGCGAGCGAGTTTCACGTCACCTGGTGCTTCACTACCGTTTTTACCATCTTCGTAGTGACCCATGTGCGTCGTTGCAAATACTAGGTCTACCTTTTCGTTCTCTTCGATTTCCTTCAGTACCTTTTTGATTTCTACTTGAGGGTCTTCGAAGTGGATGTTTGATACGTTGTCTGGATTGACTAGCTTCGCAGTGTCTTGCGTTGTTAGACCAATAACAGCGATCTTAAGGCCGTTGATAGTAAATACTTTGTAAGGGTCGAAGTAACGCTCGTTTGTATCTTTTTTATAGATATTCGCAGCCAGCATAGGGAAGTCAGCTAGCTCGGCTTGCATATCGAGAATATCTAGTGAGTTATCAAATTCGTGGTTACCGACAGCCATTGCATCGTAACCAAGTAGGTTCATCCCTACGAAGTCTGGAACCGCATCTTGCATGTCTGATTCTGGTACACCGGTATTAATATCACCGCCAGATAGCAGAATGGTTTCACCGCCTTTTGCTTCGACTTCTGCGCGGATAGATTCGATTAAAGTGTGACGTGCAGCCATGCCGTATTCGCCGTCGCTGTTATGCCAAAAGCGACCATGGTTATCGTTAGTGTGGAGAACGGTGAACTTAGTACAAGAATCTGCAGTCTCGCAGGTTACTGGAGAATTGTCGCTGTCTGAGCCGCATCCTGCTAGCGCAGCGCCCACTGCCACTACCAAAAGAGATTTGGAAAACTTCATAAGGGATCCTTTCTTTGTGATTTTGTTATTGTTACGGCGTGAAATATACGGAATTAATGTGAAACTTTAGTGATCTATCTCTTATTTATACTTCTATCGGAGAAATGAATTAATAAGCCTGCAAACTACGTCTATAAATAAACAGAATTGGTATTTAGTATTTATTTTATATCGCTAGCTCTATTTTTTGTGAGGTAGTTAATTGAATGTGTGTTGTTTGTGTGAATCAATGCGCATTTTTACGAAGTATTACGCTGATTTTGGTGATTATTTTGCCAAGTTTATGTTTTTCCTAATAGGTATGACACAAATCGTTATAAATTTTCGCTCTGATGATGAGGGGTGGCGGTTTGTATGCATAATGAACAGCACAGAGCTTAAACTCATTTGATCATGGCTTTATTCTGCCAAACTCTATCAAAAATTGTATTTATCTCTTTACTATAATTGCGATCGTTTAGAAACGTTATGCTTTAAGCATCGTTTATTTATCCTCATCCGATACCTTATCGTGCTTATTCCGCATTTGACACTCGAGTGTTTAAACAAATAGATTCAACCTAATGAGTCAAAATGAAAAGTAAATAATGGATCGTTCTTCTTCGAATATTATGATGTGAACTATCATTTAATTAATGAAAATGAAATGGATTAATGTAAAGCGTTGCGACTGTAGCCGTTATCTTTGAGCTTTGGTTTAAAGGGTAGGGTTAAAAGAATTTGTAAGTGGTGAACGCTAATAAAGGATGCTTATGAGATACACAGTAAGGGACGCACTCAAAAAGGAAGCAGCCCAAATCGCCAAGATACACGTTGATTCTTGGCAGGTGGCGTATAAAGGATTAATGCCAAAGAGCTACATAGAGCAGTTTACGATTGAGCGTCGAGAAAGGATGTGGGCACGAGTGATGACGGAGCAACTGGCCCAATTGATCGTAGTTGAGAGGCAAGGAGAAATTGTTGGCTTTTTAAGTTACGAGTTACCTAACCACACCAGCGAAGATAAAACGGCATTAGTGACATGTTGCTACGTTACGCCGCTACATTATGGGCAAGGAGCAGGAAGTGCACTGTTAGATGAGTTAGAGACACGTTTGCTCTCTACGTCAGTTATGCAGATCAGTTTGAAAGCACTGGATACTAATCAACAGGGGCTTAACTTTTACAAGAAGTGTGGTTTTGTGCGTACTGGAGAGGAAGAGTCGGAAGTGATTGAGAGTATGACGCTGACCGATCTCACTTTAGTGAAGTATATTGCCCGCTCATAAATCAAATGCTATATGCCAAATATAGTAAAACCCCGGAGGTGGTAAGACTCCGGGGTTTTGAAATTTTTTAGATGTCTCGGTTGGTAAGTCCGATTATCTTTTATGCAAAAGGTTTGGATTTAATCCGATTAATTCCTTGGTAGGGAATTAGATACGGATGAAGTCCATGTGTTCAACTTTTGGCTTGAACGCGTGACGTTGAACGTCTTGTGGCTTAACTTTAACTTCTTTGCCATCGATAACTAGAACGATGCCTTCGTAGAATTCAGGCTTGTCCATTTGGTTTACGATGTCGTCGTGGTTAAGAACGATAGCTACTGCTGCTTCTTCACCGCCGTATACAACTGCAGGGAATTTGCCAGCGTGACGTAGGCGGCGGCTCGCACCTTTACCTAGTTCAGTACGTACTACTGCTTCGAATTTCATAGTATTTACTCTCAAATTAGTAAAAATCAAATGTTCACAATCAACAATGCGACCTTGTTGTTCGTGGTAAAGCTTGAAACAGGAACTGTTCAAGCGAGCGCGGATACTATCATTCCACTTATAAATGGGCAACCCAAATCGTATCCAAATCAACAAAAGGTATGATTTAGCGGGGTGGAAGGCTATCCCTTTTAACGCTTTGCTTGGATTTTGTTCACATCGACTTCATTTTCATCGGTTTACTGATCATGGTCCGAAAAACAAAGTTTATGTGTTATATGCTTTATGTTCGGCTGAGATGTAAGACTAAAGATGCTTTTAATCCACCTAAAGCGCTTGTATCCAATGTTAATTGACCTCGGTAACTGTGTGCCATTTCACTGACTATGTTTAGACCAAGACCTGAGCCAGGGGTTGTTTCATCCAATCTAACTCCTCTCTTGATTACTTGACTCAGTTTCTCTTTAGGGATGCCTGGCCCATCATCTTCAATAATGATGTGTATATTTTCCTTATCCTGAGAGGAGTGCACACGAATCATGCTGTTGGCCCACTTATAGCCATTTTCTAGCAAGTTACCTAGCATTTCATCGAGATCGGTCTGCTCTACTGCTACATTCAGCTCTGAATCAAGTTCATTAATTAAGGTAATGCTTCGGCTCGCATACACTTTATCAAACGCCATTGAGATAGCATCCACACGATCTGCTGGGTTCGACTTCACTGATAATATGTTCATCGATCCGGCCATACGGGCACGACCCAAATGGTAATCGATATGGTCTTGTATTTGATTGATTGGAGCTCGGAGACGGGATTGTGCCTCAGGTTCTAACGTCTGAACTTCATTTTTTAGAACAGAAAGTGGCGTTTTAAGTGCATGAGATAGGTTACCTGCATGATTGCGAGCTCTCTCTAGTAATTCTTGGTAATGGAACAGCAGAGCGTTGAGGTCGAAGATTAGAGGAGAAATCTCTTTTGGGTAGGTTTCTTCTAGACTCTTTTTATTACCAGACTTCAGCTCGGCTAATTCTTTTTGTAGCTTTGTAAGCGGACTCAATGACCAAGCAATTTGCAGTAAAATGACGGTAAGTACGCCCGCGAATAATAAACCCAAAATAAGCCAAAGTTGGCCGATTAACGTTTGAAGGGTATTTTTAATGGGCTCTTCGTCAATACCAATAATAATGTGAATAGGACCATCGTAATCAGGAAGATACAGTGCTTTTTCTAGCGTAATTAGTTTTTCGCCTCTTGCTCCATACGCATCTTTATCCAAACCTTTGTATTCGATTTTTTTGTCCCACAACGAACGAGAACGTTCGAGGCTTGCCTCTGTAGAGGCACTCCAATACAAACCACTGTAAGGTCGGTTAAATCGAGGGTCTGATAGCTGAGCTGCGAGTGAAAGATGCCCGGTGTTATCGACTTCTAACTGTGCTGCGACTTCATCCATAAAAATGCTGAGCTGTGAGCGAGTGTCATCAACCATATAGTTGTAGACCTGCGTCGGTATCGTCACACCAGCGGCGAGGATCATTGCCGTTAACCAAACGATCGCCGCTAAAACGAGGCGACTTTTGATACTCAGTCGTTTTATTGCGTTCAACGGTAGCCTGTTTCTATTCGGCATTTAATTGGTATCCCAACCCTCGGACAGTTTTGATGATCTTTGGTGCGATTTTTTTGCGAATTCGGCCGATAAAAACTTCGATTGTGTTGGAGTCACGATCAAAGTCTTGTTTGTAAATGTGCTCGACGAGTTCGGTTCGAGAAATCACTTTTTCCGGGTTATGCATAAAGTAAGCGACCACTTTATACTCTAGCGCCGTCAAGCTTATCGCTTGACCTTGCCACATGACTTTAGAAGTGCGTGTATCCAAGCTCAAGTCGCCAATTTGCATCACAGGAGAGGCATTACCAGAGGCTCTTCGAAGCTGTGCACGAATACGAGCGATAAGCTCAACCATTTCAAATGGTTTAGTTAGGTAATCGTCTGCACCTGCGTTTAAGCCTTCAACTCGCTGCGTTAGGGTGTCGCGAGCGCTTAGAATCACGACAGGAGTATTAATGTTTTCATCTCTGATGCCTTTTAGGACGGTAAGACCATCCAGTTTTGGCAAGCCGAGGTCAAGAACAATGGCGTCCCATTCTTCCGAAGTCGCGCGATACAGAGCGTCTATGCCATCTTGGGACAATTCTGGTACCCAGCCGGTACTTTCTAATGTTTCGATGATTTGCTCGCCTAAACGAGGATCATCTTCAACAACAAGTATTTTCATATTGATGATTCTTATTATGTTTGGATTTTTATCGAAGTAAGCTACGCATCGTGTCTGGATGACGCATTAGACAAGTTTAGTTGTTTTGCGGCTTTAACGCTTTGTTAAAGCTGCGACCTTTGATCTCAAGCATTTCTAGCGTGGCGGCGTCGTACTCAACTTTCAGGACGCTGTTGTTGTACAGAATTTTCAATTCATACACCCAAGCATCATCATCTTCTTCAAGCTCGACCTTGATGATTCGGCCGTATAGGTCGTTTTCTACTGCGGCGTAAAGTTCCGAAAATGGTCGTATATATCCTTGTTGAACCGCGCGATAGACCTCATCTTGATCTTCATCGAATTCGATGCGTGTTCCTGGCTTTTCGACATCTTGCACGATGGCGTGGCCATTTTGTGATGTGTACTCGTTGTCATGCTTGGCAAAACTTGGTGCACACATGAATGTCGCAATAAGGCCGAAAAGTAACGCAGAATGTAGAGAAGTCGTTGCTTTATACATAGTCAAACCTTTTCTGGAGCGTTAGCCGCAGTATATCGGATATAGATGAACAGAGAGTGAATCAGCTAATTAAGTTTTGCCATGTGTTGTGGATGTTATTTCAACTCATCTTCAAAAATTTTATCTCGCAGCTTCCAAAAGCGACCAGATTTTCTAGCAATAACAAACTGAGGCAAACGGAAACGATGTTGATTAGCGACAACGCGTGTCGGTGAAGCCTCTTCAAAAGGGCGATGCTTGTCTGCTAAGTGGGGGCGTACGAACTGATCTTTAAACGTTTGTTTTTGTTTTTTGGTACTCAATGACCAAAACTCATGAACTAACGCATTGCCTTCGCCTTGGTATGGTTCACCAGAATACGTCACCTTTAGCTGAGATTTACCATCACTGGACTTAAATACAGATAGGTCCATTTCTGTGCATTCAAAGATTAATGCATCTTTGAGATTAAGGGCTTCTTTTAGCTTTTTATCTGGGTCTACGAGCGTCGCATCACACTCATGACAAATTCGTGCAGCGATATCGTTGTCTGCACCACATTCACCGCAGTATTTGGCACGAAAACGGTAGCCACAGTGTTCACGTTCGCCTGTGTCTTCATCTTCAAAGTAACCTTGGCAACGTCTGCCAAAATGTTCAACCAAGAAACCGTTACTATCCAACTTACCCCAGAAGTTGTTATTGAATCCGCAAGCCGGGCAAGGAATCGTGATAATTTCACTGTCAGAGTCTGGTTTGGGATCACCGACTTCAGGTTGGTATAAATCGTAGCTGTTGCCTGCGTAATCAAGCACTAAACATTCTGATTTTCCGTCTGATAAGCGTAATCCTCGTCCTACTATCTGTTGGTACAGACTGACTGACTCTGTTGGTCGCAAAATCGCGATTAAATCGACATGCGGCGCATCAAACCCGGTTGTCAGTACCGAAACATTGACTAAGTATTTTATTTGACGATTCTTGAACGCTTGGATGATCGCATCGCGCTCCGGCGTAGGTGTATCACCAATGACGATTTCAGTTTCGCCTTCTGGCAATAAACTGTGTATCTCCTGTGCGTGTCGAACAGTTGCAGCGAAGATCATGACACCTTGACGCTCTTTCGCATATTGCATGATTTGCTCAACAATTTGTGGAGTCGCACGTTTGGCTTTATCGATCACCATGTCCATTTCTGCTTCTTTGTAGCGTCCGGTGTTAGCGGGCTTCAGCTGAGAGAAGTCGTAAGACAAAACGGGCGCATCCATCATGCGGGCTGGAGTGAGGAAGTTTTCGTCGAGCAAGTAACGGATCGGCAGTTCGAAAATACAATCGCGGAAGAATCGAGGCTCTTCGGTTCGCACTTGACCTCGGGTGTGATACTGATAAATCCAGCCCATTCCTAAACGATAGGGCGTTGCAGTTAGTCCTAGCACCTTAATGCCAGGGTTCAGTTCTCGTAAGTGAGTAATAACTTTTTGGTAGCTGCTGTTTTTGTCATCTGGCACACGATGGCACTCATCAATAACGAGCAGAGAAAACTGGTTTTTGAACGAATCTAAGTTACGTACGACCGATTGAACCGAAGCAAACACGACTTGCTGGTCAGTTTCTTTTCGTCCCAATCCTGCTGAGAAGATGGAACCTTTTAAACCATAACCTTCATACTTTGCGTGGTTTTGCTCGACCAGTTCTTTTACGTGGGCGAGGACTAACACTCGTCCTTTCGCAAGGCGAGCAAGTTCTGCGATCACCAAGCTTTTTCCTGCACCGGTTGGCAGCACGATCACTGCTGGTGTCGAGTGTTTACGAAAGTAATGAATAACGGCTTTAACCGAGTCGGCTTGATAAGGACGAAGTGTGTACATGAAAATATGTGAAATTGCTCAACTATTCGAACGAGGAACGCTATAATACCTGACTTTTATACCCAAGTGACCTTTAAACCAAGATTTAGAGATCACTTGGGTATAATTCAATGAGGTATTCATGCGTTTAGATAAATATTTGTGTGACGCTCTGGGTGCAACACGCAAACAGGCAACAAAGATCATCAAAAGTGGAGACATCACTGTTGACGGTGAGGTTCAAAAAAGTGGTGCATTTAAAGTACCTAAAGGTGCGGAAGTGATGTGGGAAGACCGTGTTATTGGTGCTCCTGGTCCTCGTTACATTATGTTGTATAAGCCTGCTGACTTTGTTTGTTCACATGAAGATGGCTACAACCAAACTGCATTCGCATTGCTTGATGAGCCTAAAATTGAAAACCTTCACTTTGCGGGCCGATTAGATGTCGACACAACTGGTTTAGTGTTGATTACGGATGATGGTAAGTGGTCTCACCGTATTACCTCACCTAAGCATAAGTGTGAGAAAACGTACCGTGTTTGGCTCGTCGATGCTATTCAGCCTGATTATGCGGAAAAGCTCGAACAAGGCATCATTTTGCGCAATGAATCAGAAGCAACATTGCCTGCTCGTTTGGAAATCGTGAACGAGGCCGAGAATGAAGTATTGTTAACTATCGTGGAAGGTAAGTATCACCAAGTGAAACGTATGTTCGCGGCGTTAGGAAATAAAGTTGAGTACTTACATCGTGAGCGTATTGGTTCTATCGAACTTGATGAGGCACTAGAACCAGGTGATTATCGCTACCTCACGCAAGAAGAAATCGATTCTATTTGGAATTAATTGTCGGCATGGGAAATTCTTTAGTTCCTAATAGGAACTAGTCTTTTGGTAGGAATTGGCTCAAAATAAATTTTCCTACCAAAATTAGTGCCTAGACAATTCCGGTGTGCTTACTCATCTCAGTGATACGCCTTTGCATTTAGCTGAGGCATGCATACTCTTATTGCAAAGCCTTCGGCTACGGTGAATGGAATGATGGTGTCAACGCCATCATTTTTACTGCATTGTGTTTGTTTCCCATAAACACATTTCGCTTTCACATGCTTTTCTATGTCGAGTTCGTCAAGGTCACTCCTTGGTACATATTTGCCCTTATGATTCTCGAACGTTGGATAGAACAGGTTTTTGGCTTCTACATTCAGCGATATGAGAACTGTCCGTTATTTTCACTTTGTTCTGCAAGTATTGACGGTAGGGCTCCAACAAGAGGTAAAAGAATGACAGAAAAAGCTCAAAGTGCTCCGCAATCCCAAATCAGTTTTCTATTGTTTCTGGTACTAGGAGCGATTGGTGCTTTGACGCCTTTGGCGATCGATATGTATTTGCCTGCGATGCCGACAATTGCGAAAGATTTGGGGGTCGCGCCTGGCGCGGTTCAGATTACGTTGACGGCTTATACCGCGGGTTTTGCGATCGGCCAGTTAATTCACGGGCCGCTCGCCGATAGCTTTGGTCGCAGACCTGTGTTGATTTTAGGCGTACTTTTCTTCGGCTTGGCTGCCGTTGTGAGTGCGACAACAAATGGCATTGATGCGCTGACCTATGTACGTACGGCACAAGGTTTTGCTGGCGCGGCAGCGGCGGTCATTATCCAAGCCGTCGTGCGTGACATGTTTGACCGTGAAGACTTTGCACGCGCAATGTCCTTCGTTACTCTGGTCATTACTATTGCGCCGTTGGTGGCACCGATGATCGGTGGCCATCTCGCGATTTGGTTTGGTTGGCGTTCCATTTTTTGGGTACTAGCTATTTTCGCTGTAGTTGTGATTTTTCTCGTACTTTGGAAAATCCCTGAAACGTTACAGCCTGAAAATCGTCAGCCTCTTCGTTTCCGCACGACGCTGAGAAACTACGCCAGATTATGCTCCAATCCTGAAGCGATCGGTTTGATGCTCTCAGGTGCGTTTTCATTTTCCGGAATGTTTGCATTTTTGACGGCGGGTTCGTTTGTTTATATTGATTTATATGGTGTTCGACCAGACCACTTTGGTTACCTATTTGGTTTGAACATTGTGGCGATGATCATCATGACCAGTATTAATGGTCGCTTGGTGAAGAAAGTTGGTTCCCATGCCATGCTTCGTTTTGGGTTGTTCGTGCAACTTTTGGCGGGGATTGGTTTATTCGTAAGTTGGTTAATGGACTTCGGATTATGGGGCATTGTACCTTTTGTTGTGCTGTTTATCGGTACATTGTCGACGATAGGTAGTAACGCGATGGCGCTGCTTTTAAGTGGTTACCCATCAATGGCGGGTACGGCGTCGTCTCTAGCGGGGACATTAAGATTCGGTATCGGTTCATTGGTTGGTGCGCTGGTGGCATCACTGCCCGGGAATGTTGCTTGGCCGATGATCATCGTAATGTTTGCTTGTTCTGTGCTTTCAGCACTGTTTTATTGGACTTTAGGAAGAAAGGCGTAATGTCGAATTACACCAAAGAAATTCAAAACTTGGTTAACTCAGCACTTGAAGAGTTAGATCAAGAGCATCGCTCAGGTAAGTTAGCCAATGCCCCTGTTGCGAATAACCATTATTTAGTGCGTTGGGTAACAAAGGCGCTAAAATCACAACGTTTCGGACGTACGGTAGGCGATGACTTAACGCGTTGGCAAAAAGCAGGTCGCTCAAAGGGGAACGATGCTGGTTTGTTGTTTATCTTCAAGCGTATTTCTGCTTTTTATGCGCAATTCTTCCCTGAAGGTGAAGACTCCAAAGTGTTCAAAGATTCAGATATTGAGTCTTTTCTTGATTTGATGGAGCAAGCAGGCTGGGAAGTCTCGACGTCTGAGCAACTGATTGGGTGCGGCAAAGTACAAATCTTCACTGAAGGTCAAAACTCTTTAGCGTTATGTGCAGACCAATGCGAAAGCTGTTTTGATGGCGAGTTGCTCGTAAAGCCAATGAGTTGGTTTGTACGTGGCAATCATGCTGAGTTTGTTGAGAAAGCAGCGCAAGCGGGCTTTATGGTACATAAGGTAACAGACTACAAATCGATGGTGAAATACCATGGCGAGTACCTTATTTTTCCAGCAAACGAAGGCAACCAGTTAGCCGAAATTCCACTCTCGTTCAAAGCTGACTAAAGTGACATTTTGAGTGTTTAGAAGCCCCTGTTATTGGGGCTTTTTGTTTTCTAAACGGTTTGCTTCTTTCGCGATGGCTTTGACCATGCCTTTAAATATGAAAAGATGGGCTGGCATCATTGCAAACCAATAAAGCAGCCCAAGAAACCCTTGCGGGTGCCACCAGGCGGTAATATCCAGCTCTCGTTCGTCACCGAGATCTTTGATGGTAATTTCTAAACGCCCAAGGCCTGGGCCTTTCATACCAAAAAACAGTGAAAGAAACTGATTATTATCGCAGCGAATCACTTTCCAAGAGTCAATAAAATCACCGACTTTAAGCTCTGGTCCAGGAGGAGAAACGCGAATCGGTTTTCCGCCACCAAAAAAGATATCGAGCCATTCACGTGTACGCCACAAGATGTTGGCAAAGTAATAGCCTTTTTCGCGACTCCCGATCTTTTGCGCCACTTTCCATAATGCCGCAGCGGAGGCATGAGTTTTAATGCTCGCTCCAGCTTGTTTTGGGTAATAGCCATATCCTGGTTGCCATCGACGAAGCGCTGCGGGTTCAAACCCCCAGACATTACTGCGTACAAATGTGCCTTCATCTTGAATGGTATCAGTTACCGCTTGCTCGTAGCTGATCAGCGTTTGAGGAAATCGTTCTTCAATCGCTTTGGAGTCTGCAATGTAGTTGTGCTCTAAGCCCGCAAGTAATGCTTTACCGATACTAGTTGGCACTGAGGTAACTAAACCTAGCCAGTACGATGCCATTTTCGGAGTAAGTAGCGGGGTCGACCACAGCCGATACGGCTTGTTCGTGATTCGGCAAATGACTTTGAACTGCTCGCGGTAGCTAAGTGTATCTGGCCCTCCAACTTCATAAATTTCACTTTCTTCTGGATAGGGAGCTTCTGCTAACTTCAACAAATAGTGGTTGAGATTGGGCAAGGCGATAGGGTTCGCTTTTGAGTCGACCCATTTAGGCGCGATCAAAATAGGTAAGTTGTAGACAAAGTCACGCATGATTTCGAAAGCGGCAGAGCCGGGACCGATGATAACGCCAGCACGCAATTCAGTTACTGGAACACCAGACTGTCGAATTATTTTTCCCGTGGCTTTACGAGCGGCTAAATGGCGAGAGTTTCCGGTTTGAGGTTGAATGGCACTCAAATATACAACATGCTCGACGGAGCTTTGTTCCAACGCATATTTGAAGTTCAAAGCAAGGTTTAGTTCGTACTCAACAAAGTCATCACCTTGAGCCATCCCGTGCACGAGAAAAAAGACTAAATCAAAATCGTTCACTACAGCCTTCGTGGTCTCTGCGTCAGCCAAGTCGAGATACCTTAACGTTAAATTAGGGTGAGGCTGAGTTCTTGACTCTAAATAATCAATATGTCGCGCCGCTGCTGTGACGGCGTAACCTTTATCTAAAAGTAACGGAAGAAGTTGAGAGCCAATGTAACCCGAGGCGCCTAGCACCAACACCTTTTTCATTATCTGTCCTTTTATCGTTGGTGGAATAAACACCACAGAGTATAATCATGAGACACTTTCCCCATTCTATCAATAAGTTGTCGTTGGAGCGCTTGTGACTTTTCTTTCTCAACTCTCAATACACGCAGATAAAGCATTCTTACGTCGTTTATTTGCAATCGCGTTACCAATTACACTGCAAAGCATGATGTTTTCTAGCAGAAGCCTCGTCGATGTTCTTATGCTTGGTCAACTTGGTGAAGCTGAAATTGCCGCTGTTGGAGTTGCTGCGCGCGCGACTTTCGTCACCACCATCATGTTAGTTGGGGTGACAACGGGCGGTGCGTTGTTAACCGCTCAATATTGGGGGGCTGGCGATAAAGTTGGGGTGCGTCGCAGTACCGCTTTAACATGGATGATCGCAATGATGTTTGCTGCGATTGCTGTTGCTTTGTTTGTTGTTTTTCCACAGCCCATCATGAGTTTGACTACCGATTCACAAGAAGTGATTGAGCTAGGGGCCAGCTATCTCATTATTTCGTCGGTTAGCATGTTTGCTGTTGCATGTGTGGCCAGTATGTCGGTGGGCCTAAGGGCGATGCACCAACCAGGCCTAAGCACTTTTTTTAGTGGTATAGGCATTTTATCTAATGTGTTTCTTAACTGGGTTTTAATTTTTGGTCAATTAGGCTTTCCTGCTCTGGGTATTACGGGAGCAGCGATCGCAACGGTAATCAGTGGCGCGATCGAAGTAGGTTGCTTGTTTGGTTATCTATGGTTGAAAAAACACATAATCGCATTTGGTTGGGATGATATACGCGCAGGATTGGTCTTAGATAAAATTACGCGTTTCTTGAGCCTCTCTTTGCCAACCACATTTAACTTCTTGGCGTGGGCTGGTGGGCTGTTTGCTTATCACGCCATCATGGGGCAAGCAGGTGTACAAGGTTTGGCGGCACTTTCCGTAATGACACCTGTTGAGTCGATCGCATTGGCGATGATGATTGGTTTATCGAATGCGGCTGCAGTTCTAGTCGGGAACCAGCTCGGCGCTCGTAATTTTGAACCCGTTTATTATCAAGCATGGGCTACGGTCATTTTGAATGTGCTTATCGCATTTGTGGTCGCCGTCTTGTTGATAGTGTCAAATCAATGGATCCTTAATGCGTTTAGTGCACTGACAACAGACACTCGCGAGCTAGCTGAACAGTTTATGGTGATTCTTGCGTTGGGTGTCGTGCTACGCTCGGTGCCGATGATGGCGATTGTTGGTGTATTACGCGCGGGCGGTGATGTTAAGTTTTGTTTGTATCAAGACATCTTGGCGCAGTGGGTGATCGGGATTCCACTCGCAGCATTTGCAGCGATTTATCTCAATTGGGATCCACAATGGGTTTACTTACTCTTTTTGACGGAAGAAGTTGTGAAGTGGGCGATTTGCTTGCCAAGAATGGTTAGCCGAAAATGGATGAAAAACCTGATTGGCCAGTAAGAAGGAACAGAGTTTATTTTGGCTGCAAAAATCTGCTCAAAACGTCAACAAAATTAGCAACAGAAAGTGAATCGAGTTGCATTTGTACTTCCATAGTGTGATCAAGCATTCAAAATACTTTCTACTAACAGGATTTTAGTGTAGATTCTGATCCCAATTTTTAAACACCATCCGAGCGGCATAATCAATGTTAAAACTGTCAGACCTATGTAAAGGCTATGTAGACGGGGGAGAGTTTCACCCTGTATTACAAGGGGCAGAATTAACATTGCAGCAAGGCGACCAAGTTGCTCTGATGGGAGAAAGTGGTTCGGGTAAAAGTACTCTGCTGAATTTAATCGCCGGATTAGATACTGCTGACTCTGGTGAAGTGCAGTTTCCAAATTTTGCTATGCATGAAGCACCGGAGCATTTAAGAACCCTTTATCGCCGCAACAATATTGGTAATATCTTCCAACAATTCAACCTGCTTCCTACACTTAATATTGCCGACAATATTCGTTTTTGTCGTCAGTTAAAAGGTCTGCCGGAAGATAAAGAGTTGTGGCGTCAAATTCTTTCTGCTTTGGACTTAATGCCATTGCTAGGACGTTATCCGGAAGAGGCGTCTGGTGGTCAGCAACAACGTGCGGCGATTGCTCGCGCCCTTTATATGGAACCTAAAATCCTGCTTGCTGATGAGCCAACTGGTAGCCTAGACGAGCGAAACGCAGAAGCAGTAATGCGCTTATTAACGAGTCTCGCTCGCCAATTGGAGTGTACTTTGCTGTTAGTGACGCACAGTGAAAAAGTGGCCGCCCATATGGAAGGAAAGATTCGACTTCAAGGAGGGCAGCTACATGTTATGGCCCGTAGTTAAGGCACTACTCGGTCATTACCGTCGTTACCCTCTACAAATTATTCTTGTCTGGCTGGGATTAACTTTAGGCGTGTCCCTCCTTGTTGGTGTTACTTCTATCAACCAGCATGCAAAACAAAGTTATGCAACTGGGGAAAAACTTTTCTCTAATCCTTTGCCATACCGAATCCGAACGAAGCACTCTGCCAATAAAATTCCTCAAGGTTTCTATATTCAGTTACGTCGAGCTGGGTTTAACCAATGTGCACCGTTTGACGTGCTTCATCTAGATGCCAAGACCGATATGAGCCTGATGTTGGTGGGGATAGATCCTGTCGCGATGATCCCACTACAACAAGGAAAATCGCTAGGTGAGATGCCTGTTTTATCACTAATGAAGCCTCCTTATCCTATTCTTGTTAGTCAAGATTTGGCCGCTTACATGAGTTGGCAGGATGGGGACTTCATTGAGATGAATGACGGAAGCCGTCTTGGGCCTATTCAAGTAGATAAGGACAAGATGCTTTCGGGTACTCGGCTGGTTACTGATATATCGTTGTTGCGTATGCTCAAGCGGAGCTCAGGTTTGTCTGCGATTTCTTGTGGCGAAATGCCAGAGGAAAAGCTAATAGCACTGAAAAACATGCTGCCAAACGGAATGACGCTTGTTAGGAATACGCGTACTGAGCTTGAGTCGCTAACTAACGCATTCCATATGAATCTCACCGCGATGGGAATGCTGTCGTTTTTGGTCGGGTTGTTTATTTTTTATCAAGCGATGTCTCTGTCTTTCATCCAGCGACAACGTTTGGTAGGTATTTTGAGACAGACTGGTGTTAACGGAACACAGTTAGCGCAAGCCTTATTGCTAGAGTTGTCTTTGCTCGTCTTTATTGCGTGGGCGTGTGGTAACTTTTTTGGCTTGATCTTAGCAAATGAGCTTATCCCAGCAGTGTCTTCGAGCCTGAGTGATTTGTATGATGCCAACGTAGGCTTAACCATAGGATGGTCATGGCAATCTAGCTTATACAGTCTAATCATGGCAGCGATGGGTGCGTTGATATCGTGTCTGTGGCCATTAATCCGTTTGCTGAAGTCACAACCAATCCGCCTCTCTTCTCGACTGTCGCTAATGCGATTTGCTGGAAGAGAGTTCTCTTGGCAGGCACTTGCGGCGTGTGCGTTTTGTGTCGCTGCAATAGCGGTATATCAGGCCCCGAAAACACAAGAAACCGGCTTTGCTATTATTGCGCTGATGTTGGTTAGTGTGGCGTTGTTTATGCCATTTATTATGTGGCATATGTTCCAAAGTTTTTCTTATACCATGCGTTGGGTTCGTGTCCGTTGGTTTTTTGCTGATGCAGCAGCAAGCATGAGCTATCGCGGTGTGGCTACGATGGCGTTTATGTTAGCGCTGGCGGCAAACATTGGTGTAGAAACAATGGTCGGAAGCTTTCGAGATACAACCGATAAGTGGCTAAATCAGCGATTAGCCGCTGATGTGTACATCTATCCGACCAACAATTCAGCCGCTCGGATGAGCGCATGGCTCCAGAATCAGCCAGAGGTGAACTCGGTTTGGTGGCGTTGGGAAAAAGATATGCCGACCGAGCACGGTGCTCTGCAAGTTGTGAGTACGGGCTCTTCTGAAGGTGAGCTAGACTCACTTACCGTCAAGTTAGGTGTCCCAAATTACTGGTATCAACTGCACGCTACCAAGAGCTTAATGGTCAGCGAGTCGATGGCCTTGAAGTTGGATATCCGCCCTGGCGATTTCATTAACTTGCAGGAACCGCTTGGTGGTGATTGGCAAGTCGTAGGCGTTTACTACGATTATGGAAACCCATATAACCAGGTGATGATGTCGCACCGGAATTGGCTGTATGCATTTGCAGGTACGGGTAATGTTGGTCTTGGCGTAGTATTAAAAGATAACGTCAATGGAGAAGGGCTGAAAAATCGCTTAGAGAATGTATTCCGTCTTCCGCAAGATCGTGTGTTTGATAACGGTAATATTTATAGCCAAGCAATGAGAGTGTTTGATCATACCTTTGCTATAGCAGGAACCTTGGGCAATATCACGCTGATTATTGCCGTGTTTGGTTTATTCTTTGCGACGTTGGCAGGAGAACTTTCACGGCAGCGGCATTTTTCCTTATTAAGGTGCATGGGTGTGTCCGGAAAAGAACTTGTCGTATTAGGTGGTTTGCAGCTATTCGTCTTCGGAGCCATTTCTGCGATTATTGCAGTGCCGCTCGGCTTGGCGCTCGCACATTTGATCGTTGATATTATCATTAAGCAATCATTTGGCTGGTCTCTAGAGCTTCAAACGATTCCATGGGAGTATGCTCAAACCATTGCTTGGGCGATGCTTGCCATCATGGTTGCTGGCGCATTGCCAGTTATTAGAATGATCAAAAGTACACCGATGAAGTCATTAAGGGACGCGTTGTAATGAAAAAAATGGGCTCTAAAAAACGCTTGTTGGTTTCAACGCTCATTGTTGTTACGTTCGCTTTTCTGACTGGGGCTGCTTTTTACTCAACTTTTTGGTTAGAGGCGACAGCAACACGAGAAAGCGAACTTGATTCTATCTTAACGCTTGAAAATCAAACGATTTTCGAGCCTGTACTACCTAACGAGCATGTCTCTTTACCCTCAGACTTTCGCTTTCATCCCGAGTATCAGCATGAATGGTGGCACTACTTTGCGAAATTAAAAGATGAGCAAGGCAAGATCTACAATGTTCAATGGAGCTATTTCAGGGTTGCGACGGACGAGCGAGAAACCAGCGGTTGGCAGAACCCTCAATTGTACATTTCACATGTTGTCGTCAGTCATGGCTCGCATGTATGGAAAGAGCAACGGGTAGCTAGAGGTGGGATAGGCCAAGCTGGTATGATCAATCGTCCTTTCAGGTTATGGATTGATAATTGGACTTGGCGATCACTCGGTGCGACGCCTTTCCCGGGCAACTTGAATGTGAATACTGATACGTTTGGACTTGAGCTCAATACCATGACAAGCGGCCCCTTTGTGGTGAATGGAGACAAAGGCTTCCAAGTTAAACATGCGTTGCAATCTGTTGCTTCTTTCAGCTTCAGTGCTCCATTTTTAAAAGTAAAAGGCAGCTTAAGCTTAAATGGTAAGCGATTCTCAGTGACGGGTTCTGCTTGGGCGCAAAAAGAGTGGGGCAGCGGCTTAATTGGTGAGGGGCAACAAGGCTGGGATTGGTTTGTTTTCAATTTAGATGATGGTCGAGCATTAACTGTTAGCCGTTATCGTCACCATGGGCAAACACCGCACGTGTTTGGCACGTTGTCGACACGCTCAGGTAAAGTCATCAACCTCTCAGACGATGATATCAGTATTAAACCAATGCAAGTGACCAGTTTATCCAATGGAAGAAGGTTACCTTTGCAGTGGATTATCAATATTCCGAAGCATCAAATTAATTTGACTACCCGCATTATCAAGTCAGATATGTGGCTACCCTTTGTAATACCTTACTGGGAAGGGCCTACTTTAGCTTCCGGCTCCAATGAGGCTTGGGGCTTTATGCAGCTGACAGGCTATTGAGTTGTGAAGAAAACCACCCCCTACGGGTGGTTTTTTAGTGCGCGAAGCTTCGTAGCTTTTTCTCAAAAGTACGGGGTTATCATGATGGTACAAGCCGTGTTATGCTGATTTTCTCATCATCTTGATAAATATTTGGTGCGACAAAAACAAATACGATCTCCGATCAAAATTGAGTGTCATGTTGGAAAATACGATGTATAGTAAACTTAACATCGAAAAAACCGAAGTTTATACTCTGAAGAAGCGATTATTCTAAAGTTTTCGACAGCTATACACTCTTATCACTCTTTGTTAATCGTTTATTAAGATAATAAATATAAGGACGAAACCATGAACGATGTCATTCGTGACTTTTTCAAAATGGAATCAGCAGGTGGTATTCTTCTCGTAATTGCAGCGGCAATTGCGATGACCATTGCTAACTCACCGCTGGGCGAAACTTATCAATCTGTACTGCATACTTATGTATTCGGTATGTCAGTTTCTCACTGGATTAATGACGGCCTAATGGCTGTTTTCTTCTTACTTATTGGCCTTGAAGTGAAGCGAGAGCTACTTGAAGGAGCGCTAAAATCAAAAGAAACCGCAATTTTCCCTGCGATTGCAGCGGTTGGTGGTATGTTAGCCCCTGCTCTTATTTACGTTGCGTTTAATGCTAACGACCCAGAGGCGGTTTCTGGCTGGGCAATTCCAGCTGCGACGGATATTGCATTTGCTCTAGGTATCATGGCGCTACTAGGTAAGCGCGTACCAGTAAGCCTTAAAGTGTTTTTGTTAGCTCTCGCTATCATCGACGATTTAGGCGTGGTTGTTATTATTGCACTGTTTTACACAGGTGATCTTTCTAGCATGGCGCTGCTTGTTGGCTTCATCATGACTGGTGTCCTGTTCATGTTGAATGCGAAGGAAGTAACGAAACTGACGCCATACATGATAGTCGGCGCGATCTTATGGTTTGCGGTACTTAAATCTGGTGTTCACGCAACACTTGCAGGCGTAGTGATCGGCTTTGCTATTCCTCTTAAGGGTAAACAGGGCGAACATTCCCCACTTAAGCACATGGAGCATGCACTTCATCCATACGTGGCATTTGGTATCTTACCTCTATTCGCATTTGCAAATGCGGGGATTTCGCTAGAAGGCGTATCGATGTCAGGCCTAACTTCAATGCTGCCATTAGGTATTGCTTTGGGGCTACTGGTTGGTAAGCCTCTAGGTATCTTCACCTTTAGTTGGGCTGCTGTGAAAATGGGTGTAGCTAAGCTACCGGAAGGCATTAACTTCAAGCATATCTTTGCGGTATCTGTGTTGTGTGGTATCGGTTTTACAATGTCTATATTCATTTCCTCTTTAGCGTTTGGAAATGTAAGCCCTGAGTTTGATACCTATGCTCGACTAGGTATCTTAATGGGCTCGACGACAGCCGCGTTACTTGGCTACGCGTTACTGCACTTTTCTTTGCCTAAGAAAGCGCAAGCGTAAGATACACACTGTTTAGTAAAGCCTCCCATTCGGGAGGCTTTTTTATGTCTGCAGATCGGCACATCAACCACTTCAGGCTGGTTACTTTTGTGACCAACTAAGGTCTAGCTTATGGAGTTGGGGCAAATCATCGAAAGAGGCGCTTGGTAAATCTACAGGCGAAAAAAAGCCCAGCCGAAAATTTGACTGGGCGGATACAAACATAGGAGTTAATAAGAAAAAAGCAGCAACGTAACAATTAGATGGAAACAAGTTTGACGGCCAGTGAAACTTCAAATGCCCTAACTGTTACGTATATTCAGACCGAGCCTTTTCCAAACAGTTCCATTTTTTTTCAAAAAATTTCTACTTAATGCTTTCTAGCTTCTTACACACCCGAAAGTAATAGAAAAATCGAGATGGATTACCAACTTGGCGAAGTTACTAACTTCTGTGTTTCTCATTTTATCTCCCCTAGAACCGAAGATGTATTTCATTCTCTCGTCGCTCACTCCGAGCCGCCAAGGCTATTGTTAGCGTTTCAATTGCGATGGACTGAGAAATTTGATCGTTTTCTTCTGACAAGCTTCACTGGAGTATTCGATTGAATTTCAAAAGATTAGATCACACCTTTTATTGTCTGGTCAGACCAATTGGTTAAAGTGTGATGTTAATCATTTGTTAATCTGAAGTTTCGGGAGTATATTTTCAAACAGTTGTTTAATACGAGTGATTAAAATGGCCCCGAGAACATCAACAAAAGAAAAAATACTCGATGTCGCAGAAGGACTCTTTGCTGAACATGGCTTTAATGATACTTCGCTAAGAACGATAACAGGTAAAGCTAACGTTAACCTAGCATCGGTAAACTATCACTTTGGCGATAAAAAAACGCTGGTTAGAGCGGTTTTAGATAGGTATTTAGAAGCACTAATGCCGAGCATTAAGACTTCATTAATTGAGTTAAACACGCGCGATAGCTACAACATGGACGATGTCTTTGAGTCATTGCGATTACCTTTACGTACATTAAATGATGTACGCCCAAATGGTACTGCGCTATTTATGTTGTTAATTGGCCGCGGTTATACAGACGTTCAAGGTCATCTACGCTGGTTCATTACCACCAGATACGAAGAGGTACTGAACCTTTTCACTTTCTCGATAATGAAGGCGAACCCGGAACTATGTGAAGAACAGTTGTTTTGGCGACTGCACTTCACGTTAGGAACCTGTGTATTTACGATGGCTTCAAGCCAAGCTCTTTCGGAGCTGGCAGAAAGTAAGTTTGAAAAGGAAGTCGATGTGAAATCTGTCGTCGATTTACTGATTCCATATTTGTCAGCAGGAATGTCAGCAAAGCAGTTGGCATAAGACAAATAAGAAAGTTAAACCAATAATAAGATTATACCCCGAGCGGTTACGTGAACAAAAGGATCTGAACTATGAGCTCTCTACGAAGAAAATGGATTAGTGACCCGGCTTTTAAAGTGTTCAAAAAAGTATTGCCACCTCTGTCTAGCACCGAGAAAGAGGCGATGGAAGCGGGTAGTGTATGGTGGGATGCCGAACTATTCACAGGCAAGCCAAACTTCACAACATTGCATCATTATCCAACGCCTACACTGACGGCAGAAGAGCAGTCATTTATGGATAATGAGCTTGAAACTCTGCTAGAAATGCTTGATGACCAGAAGATTGTCAAAGAAGACAGGGATTTACCGCCTGAAGTATGGGAGTACCTACGTAAAGAGCGATTTTTCTCTTTGATCATCTCGAAAGCATATGGTGGTCGTGAATTTTCCGCTTTGGCGAACTCAACCATTGTTTCTCGTATTGCGACTCGAAGTATCAGTACCGCGGTATCGGTAATGGTACCAAACTCTCTTGGCCCTGGTGAGCTGCTATCGCACTATGGTACGCAAGAGCAAAAAGATTACTGGTTGCCTCGTTTAGCTGATGGTACAGACATCCCTTGTTTCGCCCTAACTGGCCCTGAAGCAGGTTCTGATGCAGGTGGCATACCTGATCAAGGCGTGGTTTGTTACGGCACCCATGAAGGCAAAGAAGTGCTTGGCGTGCGAGTTAGTTGGAATAAACGCTACATCACGCTTGCGCCAGTTGCGACAGTGCTCGGGTTAGCATTTAAACTGCAGGATCCTGAAGGGCTACTTGGTGACAAGAAAGAGGTTGGCATTACATGTGCGTTGATTCCCGCTGACCATGAAGGTGTCGAGATAGGCGAGCGCCATGATCCTCTGGGGTCTGCGTTCATGAATGGTCCTACTCGTGGTGAAGATGTCTTCATCCCTATGGACTGGTTGATCGGTGGCGCTGATTACGCAGGTAAAGGTTGGCGTATGCTGGTTGAGTGTCTTTCTGCTGGTCGTGGTATCTCTCTCCCAGCGCTTGGCACAGCGATTGGTCACCTTACTACACGTACAACAGGTGCTTATGCTTACGTGCGTAAACAGTTTGGAATGTCGATCGGTAAGTTTGAAGGTGTTGCAGAAGCAATGGGGCGCATTGGTGGTCTTACTTACCTACTAGAAGCGACGCGTACGCTAACGACGACTTCTCTCGATATGAAAGAAAAACCTGGGATTGTAACCGCGATTGCCAAGTACCACATGACGGAAATCGCGCGTACCATTCTAAATGATTCGTTTGATATCCATGCGGGTCGTGCGATTCAAGATGGCCCAATGAACTATCTTGCTAAACATTACCTTGGTATCCCGGTTGCTATCACCGTTGAAGGCGCGAATATTCTGACTCGTAACCTGATGATTTTTGGTCAAGGTGCGACTCGATGTCACCCATATGTTCTAAAAGAAATGGAAGCCGCGGCGAATCCAGATTCTGAACAAGGTGCGAAAGAATTTGACAACTTACTCTTTAAACACATCAAGCACGCGCTCGGTAATACATTCGGTGCATTTGGTGCAGCACTAACTGGTTCTCGATTTGTTAACGCGCACATGAGTGGCCCAACGCAGCAATACTACAAAGACATTACTCGTCTCAGTCGTGCACTTGCAGTAAGTGCAGACTTTGCGATGTTAACCTTAGGTGGAGACTTGAAGCGTAAAGAAATGATCTCCGCACGTTTGGGTGATGGATTAAGCTATCTATACATGGCATCTGCTGCTTTGAAAAAGTATGAAGATGAAGGCCGTCAACAAGGCGATCTAGACTTCGTTCATTACGCTGTTCAACACTGTTTGTATAACGCTTCTAAGTCATTAAATGAGGCTTACACCAACTTCCCTGTGAAATACGTTGGCGGTGTGCTTAAGGGGCTATTGTTCCCGCTTGGTAATCATTTCAATAAGCCAAGTGATGAGCTGTGTGTGAATTTGGCTGAAGCGATGATGACACCAGGCGCGCAACGTGATCGCCTCACGCATCTGTGCTACATCGGAAAATCAGAGGATGACAGCGTAGGCTTAATGGAGAATGCATTCCTTGCAATGTACGACATTAAACCTTTGGAGCGTAAACTTATGAAGGCTGCGAAGGATGGTAAAGTGGCTCGTAAAGGTCTGCTACATGATCGTTTGCAGCAAGCATTTGAAGCAGGCGTGTTAACTGAACAAGAAATTGATCAAATCATGGCTGCAGATAAATTGCGCTACAAGGCGATTCAAGTTGACCACTTTAGTCATGACTTTTCTGAAGTGCGAACTCATAGCCCAAAAAAGTCGCAGTTGAATCCGGCGGCATAATAGACAACTAATGTTAAGAAAAGCACCTCAATGAGGTGCTTTTTTGTATTCTTGGGGAGTGGATGGTGGGATAGTGCTCCAACCACTTGCCTTTTAAGAGCATTTTTACAGAAATTAGATGCGAAATCCCAACGAAACTTTTATCCTAACAAGGTTTTTTAAAGGAAGTTGAATATGATCATCAAACCTAGAATTCGTGGATTTATCTGTACTACAACGCACCCTGTTGGTTGTGAAGCTAACGTAAAAGAACAAATTGCGTACACCAAAGCGCAAGGTCCAATCAAAAACGCACCTAAGCGTGTTCTTGTTGTTGGTGCATCAAGTGGCTACGGTCTATCTTCTCGTATCGCTGCGGCATTTGGTGGCGGTGCATCAACTATCGGTGTTTTCTTCGAAAAAGAAGGTACTGAGAAGAAGCCAGGTACAGCAGGTTTTTACAATGCCGCTGCTTTTGAAAAGCTAGCGCGTGAAGAAGGTCTGTACGCAAAAAGCTTAAACGGCGACGCTTTCTCAAATGAAGCGAAACAGAAAACTATCGAGCTGATCAAAGAAGACTTAGGTCAAATCGATATGGTGGTTTACTCACTGGCATCTCCAGTACGTAAAATGCCAGAAACTGGTGAATTAGTTCGTTCATCTCTTAAACCTATCGGTGAAACTTACACATCAACGGCTGTTGATACCAACAAAGATGTGATCATCGAAGCTAGCGTTGAGCCTGCAACAGAAGAAGAAATCAAAGACACTGTCACGGTAATGGGCGGTGAAGATTGGGAACTTTGGATCAATGCGTTGTCTGATGCTGGTGTTCTTGCTGAAGGTTGTAAGACCGTCGCGTACAGCTACATTGGTACTGAGCTAACTTGGCCAATTTATTGGGATGGTGCACTAGGTAAAGCAAAAATGGACCTAGACCGTGCAGCGAAAGCGCTAAACGACAAGTTAGCAGCAACAGGCGGCAGTGCCAATGTTGCGGTACTTAAATCTGTTGTAACTCAGGCGAGTTCTGCAATTCCTGTTATGCCACTGTACATCGCAATGGTATTCAAGAAAATGCGCGAAGAAGGTGTACACGAAGGCTGTATGGAACAAATCTACCGTATGTTCAGCCAACGTCTATACAAAGAAGACGGTAGCGCGGCAGAAGTTGATGAGATGAACCGCCTACGTCTGGATGACTGGGAACTTCGTGACGACATTCAGCAGCACTGTCGTGAGCTATGGCCTCAAATTACGACTGAGAACCTAAAAGAGCTGACTGACTACGTTGAGTACAAAGAAGAGTTCTTGAAACTATTTGGTTTCGGCGTTGAAGGCGTAGATTACGAAGCGGATGTGAATCCAGCAGTTGAAGCAGACTTCATTCAAATCTAATCGAATCACAGACTAGATAACCAATAAACAAAAGGCGCTCATTGAGCGCCTTTTTGTATTTCATAGTCAAAGTGAGTATTAACTTAGTATTATCAGAATCGTACCAGCTAGCGTCATTAAAATATTCGCAATCGCATAGGTACCCGCATAACCAAGGGCTGGGATGGTGGACTTAGCGTAGTCGTTAACGACATCCATAGCCGGAGCGCAAGTACGGGCGCCAATAATGGCACCGAAGAGCAGGGCACGGTTCATCTTGAGTACGTGTGCGCCAACTAAGTAAGCCAGAACTACAGGCACAACACTGACAATAAATGCCAAACCAATGACTTTTGGACCTACTTGCGTTAGGTGCTCGAACATCTTTCCACCTGCACTTAGACCAATTCCCACCATAAAGAACATTAACCCTAGATCTTTGACCATATTCAGCGCCCCTTGTGGGACATAACCGAAAGTAGGGTGATTTGCTCGTAAGAAACCAAGCGTAATACCGGATAACAGAAGACCCACCGCATTACCCAAACTGAAAGACACCTGACCGAACGTCATTGTGATGAGGCCAAACAGAATACCCAAAATAAAGAAGCTACAAAAAGCGAGCAAATCGGCCATTTGACTGTGGATCGAGATGAAACCGATTTTTTCCGCCAGTCCATGTACTCGGCTTTTCTCGCCGCTCACTTGAAGGACGTCCCCTTTAGCGAGCACAATGTCTAAGTCCATAGGCATTTCAATCTGAGCGCGAACTACGCGGTTTAAGAAACAGCCAAACTCAGACAAATTCAAATCCGATAAACGTTTACCAGCGATAGCGTCACTTTTTACGACGATTTCTTCTTCAACGATGCGTAAATCAAGCAAGTTACGGTCGAATACTTCTTTACCATTACGGAAGCTAGGGTCTAATCGAGCATGGCTGTCAGGGAAGCCAACCAATGCAATTTCATCTCCCTCTTGCAAGATAGCATCACCATCTGGGTGGGCGAGAATACCATTGCGGCGGATTCGTTCAATGTAACAGCCAGTTTGACGATAAATACCCAGTTCTCGTAAGTTTTTACCATCAGTCCAGTCAATTAGCTCTGGGCCCACTCGGTAAGCTCGAATAATGGGTAAATACACTTTTCTCTGGCTTGAATTTCCAAGGCCACGCTCTTGTGCGATTTGCTGCGCGGAATCAGAAAGGTTTTGTTTTTGCAGTTTTGGCAACAATTTAGCAAACATGATCATGCTAATTAAGCCGACCAGATAAGCCATCGCGTAGCCTACGGATAGATTTTCTAATACCAGAGAAAATTCCATATTCCGCGGTATAGTCGCAAGGCCAGAGTTAAGAGCATCTTGTGCACCAACCAGTACTGGCGTTGCGGTCAATGCGCCTGCCATCATACCGGCAGATAAGCCAAAATCGAGGCCGAAATAGTGACTCAAGCCATACGTTAAGCTGACCGCAGACACGAGAACGGTCATGCTTAAAATAAAATAATGCTTACCATCTCTGAAGAATATACCAAAAAAGTTTGGTCCAGCTTCAATGCCAACGCAGTAGATAAACAGCATAAAGCCAATGGTTAAAGCTTCTGCATTAAATGAGAAACCAAGGTGGCCCATTACCAAAGAGGTAATAAGAACGCCAATAGAGTTGCCTAATTGTAATTTGCCAAATCGAATTTTTCCGATGGCAAGGCCAATGGCTAATACGACGAAGATTAGAAGGATAGGGTTTTGCTCGAGAAGGTATACGACGTCTATGTTCACTGTGTGGCTCGGTAGAGTGTGTGCCAAAAAAGATTAAGAACTGTGAATTGTAACTAAATATAGCAAAAAGATAAGTGAATTTTTTTAGGTTTTACCATTAGTTGACTTAACGTAATAACCAGCTGAAAAATAATAAAAAAGCCGCATGAAGCGGCTTTTTTGAAAACAGTCTTTATTACTCGTCAAATAGACCTAGGTGCTCTTTCGCGTATGCTTCGAACTCGTCGCAGCCACCGATATGCTCTTGGTCGATAAAGATCTGAGGAACGGTTTCAACTGGTTTACCAACTGTTTTCTCAAGATCTGCTTTAGAAATACCTTCAGCGTGAATATCAACGTAACGGTAGTTGAAGTCATCACGTTTTGCTTTTAGCGTTTCTGCGTGCTCTTTTGCACGAACACAGAAAGGACATGCAGGGCGACCAAAGATAACAACGAACATAATCTTATTTCTCCTAAATCTATTCTTTTTTGAAAGCGTACAAAACGTAGCGGCTGAGTGCGCTTTCTTTTGTTGGAGTAACTATGCCCGATCCAGATACGGAAATAAAGCGGCAATTACCTCTTGGTTCTATAGGTGAAATCTATCGAATAAAAACTAAACGCGTGTTCTTATTTTACGGCTCTGAAGTATGTGAAGTGACGCATAAAAAACATACATTCTAAAGGGTTAATGATGGCAAGGTGGAATTGGTCAATTTTTTTTGTTTAAAAAAATAGCAATCTATTTTGGCTATACGCAAATAACTTCAACTCTAACATAAGTGTTAAATCAGAGGGCGAGAGGTTATTTGGGGATATTCTTTTGGGAGGGTGTGCATGTTTCAGTTTATGACTGCAACAAGGATTATATTTGGTGAAGGTGCACTTCAATCTTCATTATCCGTTATTAACCAATTTGGCTACAGTGTTTTGCTGGTCACTGGGCAGGATACCCAACGAGCCGCCCCCATTATCCAATATCTTAAAGCTCAAAATATGCGTTACCAGCACGTAGCTATCGTTGGTGAACCATACATCACGATGGTAGAAGAGACCGCAGTGCTCGGTAGAAAATTCCAACCTGATATGGTGGTTGCGATAGGTGGTGGCAGCGTCATCGATATGGGCAAAGCCTTAGCTGCCATTATTCCCAATCAAGGCAATGTTTACGATTACGTAGAAGTGGTAGGAAGAAGCGTCCCTTTAAAAGCAAAGCCTCTTCATTTTATTGCAATTCCTACGACAGCAAGCACCGGTTCAGAAGTGACCAGAAATGCTGTGCTGAAATCTGGACAAGATAAAGTGAAAGTGAGTCTTCGAAGCCCTGATATGCTCGCAGACGTTGCCATTGTAGACCCGACACTTACTTACGGGACCGACCAATACACATCTGGACGTGGCGCAATGGATGCGTTCACTCATTTAATGGAAGCGTATGTGTGTGGTGAGCCAAACCCTCTTACTGATATGGTCTGCGAAGAGGGGCTACGCCGTTTAAGCCGTTCAGTGATTGCCGCTTGTAAGCAAGATAATCATAAGGCGCGCTCTGATTTATCGTTCGCTGCATTGCTTGGTGGTATGGCGATTACTAATGCCAAATTAGGTGCCGCTCATGGGTTAGCATCGGCGTTAGGAGGCAAGTTAGACGCCCCCCATAGCGTTATTACGGCTCGCCTAGCTCCGCACGTGATGCAGGAGAACATTAACGCCGCTAAACTCGCGGGTAGGAATGATGTGATAAGTCGTTATCGCAAGCTGGCCCAATTAGTCACTGAGCGAGTAAATGCTAACGAACACGATGGAATTCTTTGGGTAAATATGGTGCTAGATAAGTTAGCGTTACCGCTACTGGCTCAATTTGGAGTATGCCAAACCTCTTTTGAGCAAGTGGCGAATGATGCGCTTAAATCAATGGCAATCAAAGGGAATCCTTTACCTCTTAATCAGGAACGTTTGATACACATATTGCAGCAAGTCTGTGATTGTAGTGGAGAGTGTGTAGCAGAGAGTGCACAACATGTCAGTTCTGTTGAAGTACTGGAATCAAGAACGGACTTATCGAGTGTCAACGACTTAGGGTGATTGCTCCCTTAGCAGCATTAAAACAAAAGGGGAGCCTTGAGCTCCCCTAGATAAAGTATTGACTAAGCTTTAGTGCTTAGTACTGGCTTAGTTTGTCATAGCGACTGTCTTTCAACGCATCTTTTACGCGTTTTAGGTTCTCACGGAAACCTGTACCACGGCGAAGAGTGAAGCCAGTTGCTAGCACATCAATCACTGTCATTTGTACAACTCGGCTTGCCATTGGCATGTAAACGTCGGTATCTTCTGGAATATCGAGCGTGATGGCCAGCGAGCTTGCCTTTTCTAGAGGAGAATCCTTCGCTGTAATCGCAATAACCGTTGCGCCATTTTCACGAGCAAGGTTCGCTATTTCTACCTGACTCTTTGTTCGACCAGTATGAGAAATAAGAACCACAACATCATTATCACTGCAGTTGATACAACTCATGCGCTGCATAACAATATCTTCAAAACAAGTAATTGGAATATTAAAGCGAATAAACTTGTTTTGTGCGTCTCGGGCAACAGAAGATGATGCGCCAAGGCCAAAGAATGAAATGCGCTTCGCTTGCGTTAGCAAATCGACCGCACGGTTCACTTGCATTGGATCTAGGCTATTTTTCGCGACATCTAAACACGCCATCGTCGATTCGAAAATCTTATGGGTGTACGCGTCTGGGCCATCGTCTTCTTCCACATTACGGTTAACGTAAGGGGTGCCGTTTGCTAGGCTCTGTGCCAAGTGAAGCTTAAAATCTGGAAAGCCCTTGGTGTCCAGACGACGACAGAAGCGGTTTACAGTGGGCTCACTAACGTCAGCCATTTTAGCCAGCGTTGCAATGCTTGAATGAATTGCAGTTTGTGGAGACGCCATAATTACTTCCGCAACTTTGCGCTCTGACTTACTGAAATTCTCCAGGTTTTTTTGAATTTTTTCT
Organism: Vibrio sp. 1978; assembly: GCF_033344345.1. Classification (NCBI taxonomy): domain Bacteria; kingdom Pseudomonadati; phylum Pseudomonadota; class Gammaproteobacteria; order Vibrionales; family Vibrionaceae; genus Vibrio; species Vibrio sp. 1978. Next base: position 131,572 of record NZ_JAWPOP010000003.1, on the reverse strand, counting down.
AATGTATTCATAGTGTTCACGAGGGTATAGAGAACAACTCGCTGGCTCTGCTAACGAAAGGAAACACGAAGATTCCGGAGTAGAGTGGGGCGTTAACGAAAACAACCAGCGCCATAGAATCAGTATAAACCTGATCTTCAATCAGTCTAAACCAATAACGGGTACTATTTAGTGAGAATTTGACAGGCCTCAAACAAAATGTTGTAAAAACTACAGAATTGGATGTGTAAACGAAGTTTTGTTGCGCTAGTCGCACGATAATGATGTTTGAGTTACATCAAAACGAAAAAAAATTTCAAATTGATGTAACTTGATCTGGCCGTTAAGACGATTGAATATCAACAACCAGCTGCTGAATTCTTTTCATCAAATTTGGTGCTTGCTTGGCGATTTCGCGTTGTTCATCAAGCACTGAGCTCAAAATTTCTTTTGTGGTCAGTGGATTTGCCAAAACCACTCTAAACACTATCGTATTCATGCGTTGCCATTGGTCTGGGTTCAGTCTTGTACGTGAAACGAACGATTTGCCCGTTTCGCGCTGACGCTTTTGAATAAACTGTGTTAACTCATTGATCAGCTCATTCAGTTGTTCTTTTTGTGAGCCTTCTGCTTGTGCTAATGCTTCACGGATGAATGGCGGCAAATAACGGTATGTGAGCAGACAAAGCTCTGGTTCAGAAACTAATTCGAAATCATCTTGCTGTTTGATTAAATCCGCAAAGTAGCGAGCTTTTTCAATGCTTTGGTCAATCAGAAGCTCGTAACCTGGGCGACTTATGATGTGCATTGCGGCGTAGACCAACATCGCCATGCCCGAACGTGAGCCTTCTAGTGTATGGCTGCCTAGGTCTTTTGAACCTTTGCGCAATATATATTGAGCGTGATGCTCTATGGATTTCATTGCGTCAGGGTCTTTGAACAGAACCATACCAGCGCCCATCGGGATATAGAGCTGCTTGTGTGCATCAATAGTTACTGAGTCTGCCATTTCCACACCTTTAAGAAGATGACGGTGATGGTTAGACATCAGTGTTGCGCCACCCCATGCGGCATCCACATGGAAGTGACAGCTGTGAGCTTGGCAGACTTCAGCGATTTCAGGCAATGGATCAACATTACCTGTCTCTGTTGTGCCAGCCACACCAATAACAGCAATAGGCTTGATGTTTTGTTTTTCGAGCTCAACAATTTTCGCTTTCAGGTCGTTGACAATAATACGGTTGTTGGCATCGGTTTTAACCGCAACCAAGCCCTCTTGGCCTAGCCCTAATACATCGGCTGCTTTCTTAAGGGAGTAGTGACCACGCTCAGACACTAGCACCGCTAAGCCATCATAGCCATAGTGCTTCATGGCTTTAAAAAGGCCTTCCTTTTCAACGCCTTTAAATGAGCCATTGGCTCTTAACGCTTTGTTACGTGCTACCCAAAGCGCAGTGATATTGGCAATGGTGCCGCCGGAACAAAATGCGCCTAATGAGTGGTTTGCACTGTGCATCCACTGATTGTAAAACGTATCATTCTGACCATATATCAAGCGATGCAGCATACCCAAAACTTGACGCTCAAGTGGCGTAAAGGCTTTGGAAGTCTCTATTTTTACCAGGTTTTGGTTTAAGGCGATCATGATCTTTGACAGTGGCATCAAGAAATAAGGCAGTGCCGATGTCATATGACCAATGAAGCTTGGTGAAGATGTGTGAACTGAGTGCGACACCAAAGTGTCGAGTAAGTGCTCTGTATGATCTGACACGAACTCTGGCTGCTCAGGAATCTGAGCAGAAGAAAAGTCTTTTTCGATTTCGCGTAAAGGCTTTTCTTCTGCCACGATGTGTTCACGAAGAAATTGATTTAGATTTCGCGAGAGGCTCTCGTCAATTTTAGTTAACGTTGAGTCCGGACCTTCTGGGACAGTGAAGATCTTTAGCAAGCTCTCAAAGCTAACATCAGCGGTTTTTTGTTCCTTAACCATAGCAAAGAATCTTTGTAGTTATTTTGGTAATGCGAGCGGCACAATCTAAACTAAAACGGGCGCAAAGTCCCGTTTTAATTGTTGAAACCCAAGTTGTAGAAATGAAAATTTTAGGTGAAGGTTACGATATTCACATTAAAAAATTCTAGATTGAGTACGTTAAAACATTCTAGTGTTTTTGAATGCTAATCAACGACTAATGCGAGCAACCTTAGTCACATTTCTGCTTTTCAATCTTTTCTATTGACTGATTGTACTTATTAAGTGCGGTATCAATTTGTTGGGGATGACTAAGCAGATCAGCGAATGCTGAACGAAGCTCGTAGTTTTTTGGGTGGTTAGTTGATTGACGGTCGCTAAATGTCTGTTTTGCAACTTCACCTAACTTATCGCTTCGGGTCGCTAACTGCTTAACGTCATGTTGCTCTAGTTTTAACCATGCTTCGATTGGCTGTTCCGTCGCAACGCGGCTAGGGTCGTTCTCTAGAAAGTAGTGAACCGCTTCGCGGTTTAATTCAAAGTGATGTTTACGTCCATCCAAGAACCATTGGCTAACTTCTTTCAGATCTGGATATTGGGTAACCGTCAAATCAACTAGATCTTGATACCACTGTAGTGAGGCATCGACGTAGCCATCGTATTTGCTAGCAAGACATTGTTGATCTGCGGCAAGCGTAAAAGTTGAGCTTGTAGCGAGGAGCGCTGCAACGACAAAGCGTTTCATTCTTCTTCCTTCTGGTTGTTATCCCTTTATTAACGCAATGCACATCAGTTGATGTTTCTCCCTTCTTTCTATTTGGTCGTGACAAATCGTTGGGCTGAATGACGAAAAGAAAGAGGGGTCTTGCCAAAAAATATTGACCACTTTGACGTTAACTGGGTATTTAAATTTTTGCCGTATTGTAATGGATGTTAAAGCGAAAACCTGAGATCTAGCTAGCAAGTGATACAAAGAAAAGCATCATAACTGGTACCAATAAACTCAAAATAAAGCCGCTAACGATAGCAACAGGAACACAACGCACACCACCGGTGGTTTGAATAACGGGTAGGGTGAAGTCCATTGCTGTTGCACCGGCATAACCAATTGCGGTGCACGGATAGCTACGAATAAAGAGAGGAATGGCAACCAGTGCGACTAGCTCTCTCATCAATTCAATCAAGAACGACGCGCCACCAAATACCGGACCAAAAGCGTCACCCATTAAAATACCTGCGAGGGAATACCAGCCAAAACCTGAAGCCATTGCGAGTGCTTGATAAAGAGGAAGATCCAAAAGCACCGCTGCAAGAACGCCACCAAGCATACATGTTGCGATGACAACAGCCGCAATGGCCATTCCTTGTTTATTTAATAGGATTTGACGCAGAGTAAGTCCACTATTGCGCAGCTGAATACCAATAAAAAATAGAAGTAGAAAGAGTATCCATTCGCTTGCTGTATCTACCCAACTCAAATCAATGGGTAACAGCAGGCCAACCACTAACCCTCCGCCAACGACCACGATAAGCTTAACAGACTCTAAAGCCATCGAAGATAACGGTAGCTTCTTTTGATTCTGATTGGTCTGGAGTGGAATAATTTTATCAATAATAGGCAGAGCCAACAGGTTGCAGGCACTTAGACACAAAAAAAACGTACTCGCATAGAGGAGAATACTTTGTAAGTTGCTGCTTAAATTATCGAGCGCCGCCAAGCTAAGACCCATCAACGACAAAATGACGTAAATAAGGTAGGACGTTGACTGATTGATCTTCTCCAATAACGAAGATCGAGATATAGGAATTAGATACCCCACCACAAGCGGAGCGAAAATAAATAGCATCCCTGAAAACATAAAGCTCAATGATTCCTTTTTGAGATAACATCAACACGCATAAATCAAATTATCTATCGGTTGAAATTAAAGACATTTCACCACACACAGCTCAGCCTTGAGCGAATCGTTTTATCACGGATAAGGTATTATCAGAAAGCGATAAATTACAAACCGCTAGCATTGAGTACAGCACGGATTTGATCATTGAAGTCAGTATCACTCATGTTACTAAGTTCATACAAGACTTCTGCACCAGTTAAGTTGAATTCAACTTCATGTTCGTCAATGCGTTCATCGTGATTGCGGAACATCAATAAATGATGCGCAATTCTAGCGATGTCGAGATAACTCACTTCTGGTCGCGTTAACTCGTATTTTTCATTTGAGGATACTTCTCTAAAGTCGTTGTCAAACCCCCAACGCTCAAGTACCAGTTTACTTGTGGCAGAACAACGTGTTTGGAAGATCTGCAATGCAATATCTGGGTCTAAGTAATTGCCCCTATCTAAGTACAAGTGGTACTCATTAATTAGGCAAAATAACCCAATATCGGCTAATAGACCGACCAATAACGCCTTTTCTTGCTCTAGATGGCCATAAGTGCCTGGCTCGTGGCTACGAAACGATTGAACCAACATCACCATGACGGCACCGAGCTCACGAGATATCGCGGCACTCTTCACCAAGATGGCATTGCATTCTTTAGTGAGATTAACTGAGTGTTTAAGTTGCTCAATCGCTTGTGCGGTAACAATATCACGTACACGAAGTATTCCGAGACGAGATACCGCTGTAGTTAAGTCGTTGCAGGTGATATTTCTGCGATTGAAAATCACAGAGTTAGCGACTCGTAAAACGACCGCTGCTAATCCGGGATCTTCCAATAAACAGTTAGCAACATCGGCAATCGTGGTGTGTTCTTCGACACATAACTGCTGAATTTTAAGCACGACATCAGGAATAGGAGGTAACGAAATCTTACCCGTGGCGATGGACTGTTCTACCAGCTGAGCAAACTCGGATTCCAGTGCGTTGATAAGCTTATCTTTATTATTTGGCAGCCAAAAAAATGATAAATGTTCCATTGTGACGCTGTACTTGAGATCTTTCGTACAGTGTACCCTTACAGCGTATTCTTTATCAATTAAATGCGTATTATGTGCCCGTAATTGCCAGCGAGATCATAATGATGGCGTGTTTTAGGCATGCTATGCGTCAAAAAAATATCACCACACAAACAATAAGTGTGAAACTAATCACGTATGCAGGATTTATACTTTTTTATATGTGACCTATGTCCTAACTTATTTTTCAACGTTAAGTATGATTAAGCAAGTTGGTGAGCACAACTCACAAAAATATCGCCAACAAATCGACATTTATAATTCGCTATAAGCTGCTGTTTATCTGGTGACATCGCTAATCGGGGTAATTTATTCAGATTAAAGAGGTCAATGGACATGACAGACCAAGCTTTTTTTAAATATGTACGCACCTTCAGTGAGTACCAAAAACGTTCTATGTTCGGTGGTATTGGTTTATTCACCGATGATGCTATGTTTGCGCTTGTCAGCAATGATTGCTGCTACTTACGTGGTGGTAATGGGCTAGATGAAGTGTTTACTCAACTGAGCTGTGAGAAGTATAAGCACGTCAAAAAACAGACGACGGCAACCGTAAATTATTATGATGTAACCGATTTATTCGAATCCGGATATGTAGGGCTTGATGAACTGGTACAGAAATCAATTGAATACTCAATTAAGGAACGGAAATATCAAAAGTCCTCTGCCAGTAGACGCTTAAGAGACTTACCCAACATGCAACTAACCCTTGAACGTATGGTCAAGAAAGCCGGTGTTGATGACGTAGAAACCTTTTTAGAACTTGGACCTGTAAAAGTCTTCAACAAAGTTAAAACGGCTTACGGTAATGATGTTGATGTAAAGCTACTGTGGAAATTTGCTGGTGCAACTGATGGCGTACATTGGAAACTGATCCAAGAGCCGCGTAAAAAACAGTTATTGGCACTGTGTGACTAAGCGAAGCTGATCGCACAATGATTGACTCGTTTCGATGGAGTTAGCGGGTCGTAAAAGCAAGTGTGAAAAGCGGAAAAAGGACGTTGAAGTTTTTTACCACTTCATTGAGTTAGTCATTAAATTAGACAAAAAAACCGAGGCAGAGACCTCGGTTTTTGTTTTTTTAATTTGCTCTTTTCTTACAGCACAAATCTTAAAACTTAAAACGCGTAGTGAACATTACCTGATCACCGTAAAAATCGTTGATACGAGCTTCAGCACCCAAAGAGAAAAGCTCTGTTGAGTGGAATCGAGCGTAGGCAGAGCCAGTCCAATCGTCATCGTTATCGATAGAAACGTAGCCGACTTTGCCGCCTACTTCTAATTGAGGGCCCAACCATTGGCGAACACCTAAGTTAAGCTCCATACCAACATCTGTGCTGCTCTCATTCGAAGGTTGCACAACGCGCATTAGCATTTCACCAGTAAGATCTGCCCAGTTGTTTAGCGGAGAATGGAAGCCAAAGCCTGCAGCTGAGTCAAAATCACTTTCAAACTCAGAGTCAATACGAGCAATAACATGCGCGTTCGGGTGAATTGATTTGCTGAATCCAGCACCAAATGTCACAGGACTTGCGCCAATACGTGCTTCGAAATAGTCGTAGCTAAAGTTGCTCATAGTTGCTGGCGCATTGCGATCGTTTGCAGCTAGGGCATGGCTTGATGCCACTAGTAAGGCAGCGGCTAATAGTGTTTTACGCATAACTAACGATAAACCTTGTTCATTATTTCCATGGATTCAAGCAACCACTTGAACCGTAATCTGATTTGTCCGACATCATAATAAAAAGGAAGGTCCACGACCAACAAAAATGTGTCGATGTTTTGTCAATTAACTTAATAGTTCCTTGGTTTAAGCAAAAACTACGCCATATACGTAGTGTCCGAGAATTTCACTCGGACAAGTAACGATGTTTTTCTAACCTCATTCGACTATGCGAGGTTAGGTGGTGCAATGAGCATCGTTGAGTTCAAGTTAGAACCAAACACTTTATTACTCGCCAAAGCTTGCTCTTCTTTCTGCCATGGCGTTGAGGATTGCCTCAGAATCAAGGATTTGAGTCCAGGATAGCAGGTTATCATCATTCTCAATCACAAACGCGGTAAGCTGAGACACGATTGCTTTTCTCAATGCTTCACCTTTCCAAGGTTTGGCAATGTAATAATCGAGACTCGCGTTATTTACGGCTTCTACGGTGTCTTCCAAACCAGCTTGTCCTGTGAGTAAAACTTTGCGCGCTGCTTTTGTGTCACCATTTTGACTGAGTTCGATTAAGAAGCTGATCCCAGTTTGTTCCGGCATAATGTGGTCACATAAAATGAGCGCAAGCTGAACTTCTTCTTCCGCCATCTCCTCAATCACTTGCCGAGCTTCAGTCACCGATTCCGCTCCTTCGACGACAAAGTTCTCCTCGAAGGGAGCAAGATCTTGGAGCACGCTATCCAAGACTTCTCGTTCGTCATCGACACATAAAATTAGATACTTGGTCATGTTTCATCTCCTTCTTCGATGACTGGTAACCAGACGGTCATTCGTGTGAACTGGCCGATCTCTGATTCGACGTCAATCCACCCTCTGTGTGCTGTTACGATTTGCTGGCAGATGGACAGTCCGATGCCTAAGCCAAAATTACCTTCTTTTTTTGTGGTGAAGTTCAGCTCGAAAATGGCGTCTCTTTGCGATTCAGGAATGCCACATCCATTATCTTCAAATGAGATAACGGCATAATGTGTGTGCTCTTTTTCTATAAGGCGTGTTTGTATGTTTAACACACCTTTCTCTGGAAATGCGTCAATGGCGTTAGAGACCAAGTTCGTCCACACCTGTTGGAGTGCGATCGGTTGACAAAGGATGGAAGGCAAGTTTGCATAGTCGGTTGAAACTTGGTGCATTTTTAATTTGTTCTCGAAAATCACCAAGGTGTCTTCAATGCCCTCATGAATATCGGCATAGTGCAGGGTCTCATCATCTGACCGAGCATATCCTTTCAGGCTTTTTACCATATCAGCAATTCGTGCTGCACAGACATTAATTGAGCGAAGTGTAGAACCTGCTTTGTGGTATTGCTCTAGTGTATTGAGAGCATGATAAGACGCTTTCTGCTTTCTCGTTAGTTGGGTAAGTAGCTCTTGATCGGACTCTAATCCAAGGCTCACCACTTTTTTTGCCAATGCTCGGTCTGGAAGAGTATGGCTAAGCGCTTTTACGCGTGATCTGAGCTCGGCGGTTGAAGCGGGTTTTGAGGTTTGCGCTTTGCTCAGTAATTCAATGCCTTTGCTTTGTATATCGGAACTGGGCGCATCGTTAAGTAATCGTTCTAGCGTATGCGTTAAATTCTCTACGCCCCTCAATATCGCGGCTACTGGATTGTTTAGTTCGTGTGCCACTCCCGCAACCAATTGGCCAAGCATCGCCATTTTTTCTCTTTCAATGAGCTGCTGGTGGGCTGATTCTAAAGATTCGAGCGTTTTTTGAAGTTGCAGTTTGGTGTTGATGCTTCTTTGCAATCGGCGGTTGAAGTGGCGTAAAAGCAAGTTTGTAAAAAGAGGCAGTAAGTTTGAGTCGCTTTGCATCACTTTATTGAATACGTTGCGATCGAGTTTGATAACTTCTGTTTTGGTTAGTGTTAGAGCTGTCGAGAAAGAACATTCCCCAGTAACAAACGACATGCCTCCGACAATATTCCCTTTGTTATGGCGTACAACCTCTCGCTGCATGCCTTGCTCATCGCGCTTGTACAGAGCCACTTCACCTTCGGTGATAAACCACAAAAAGCAATTTGGCTCGCCTTCCACGGTTAATAAGTGTTCAGGTGAGTATGTACGGCACGCTCTTGTTTCGTCATTATCTTTGAAAAATTGCTGGAGAGCGGAGATCACTTGCTCGGCTAACTCGGCATCAGACATCGAGTGGTAGTCGTGTAAGAATCCGGCTTGATAATGGCTCATCTGGTTATTGATGTGCGCTCGCAACAAGCTGTGATGATCCAATATCTGACTGTAACTTAGCAGGTCTTCTTTGCCATTTCGCAAGATAAATTGGGTCAGCTCTTTTTGCACTGTGTTAAATAAGACGTGATCTGGCAAAGGTTTAGTGAGGCAGTGGTCGAGCCTGCCCTCATTAACGGCAGTGAGAATTGCCTCTATATCAGACGAGCAGCTAATAAGAATTTTTCTTGCTTGCTCGGTATGTGGCATCCGGTCTAAACCAATAAGAAAATCCACGCCGTTAAAATGAGCGTGATGGCTCGCTATAACTAAAGCAACAGTCTGTTCTCTTTCTTCTAGATACTCTAAAGCGCTTTGAGCCTCTTCTATCGATTCGACAGAAAAAATATCAAACTTACTTGAGAAGGCAGACAGCTCCAATCGAAACTGTTCAGCACTGATTGGGTTGTTGTCGAGACACAACACAGCATAACGATTCACAGATGTTTTAGCTCCGGTTAAAACTTCGCCACGCAAACTTTAACAATAAAAGGACATGATGAGTGGGAGCCAAGTATGATTCCTGATTAATGGGCTAGAATAAGCATCAATAGTCTGATTTGTCTCAATGTTTTCTCCGCAGGTGGTTTGGGGTAGACTGACCGAAAATATCTAATAAGTGACGTTATGCAAAATCTTAAAAAAATCGGCGCCATTGGTGGTGCTATCTCATTAGCACTGTGTTGGCCATTGGCTGTCGGACAAATTGGTCAGTCCATCATTGAAGATGGTATTACCAATATGAATGATGAAATGATTAAAGGCGAAGTGGTCGAGTATCAGCGTGGCTATTTGTCTTCAGTCGTGCTGACTCGTTATTCAGTTGTTGATCCTGAGCTTAAAACGCAGTTAGAGCGTGATGGTATGCCAACGACGTTTGACGTAACCAGTGATGTTAGCCACGGTCTAACAAGCCTAACAGCAGATTCAAAATTGGTGGACAATGACTTTTTGCCTCTCACGATGCATAGCCAGACTCAACTAAATGGCAATACAGCATTTATCCTCGACCTAGACAGTTGGCATTATCGTAACGAAGCGCAAGGTGTTTCTGTTTCTACAAGCCCTGCAAAAGTAACAGGTGATGTGACGGTATTGGGTGATCTCAATTACCAAGTTTCCGTTCCTTCTGTTCAAGTGGATTTTGAAAACGGTGAAGAGCTTCATCTGAATGCATTGACAGGGCAAGGTAAAGGAAAGCAAGCAAAAGGCTATTGGCTGGGTGAGCAATCTTTTTCTCTAGAGAAGCTGGATGTGGTTGATGCGAACTTGACGCCTGTCTTTTTGATTGAAAATGCGAGCTACCGTGGTAACACTACGATGAGTGAGTCTGGTGATAAGCTGAACAGTCAATTAAACCTAGATGCTAAGAAACTACGTTTAACTGATGGGACGGATGTCGATAACTTTAAGTTGGATTTCTCAATTGCAGATGTGGATAGCCAGTCTTTTGATCAAATTATGTCTATCTATCAAAGCTCTCCTATGCTAGATGAACAGGAAATTGCGAATTTATTGCCGCATGTCGATACGCTGTTTAGCAAAGGTTTTGATTTATCCGTGAACGAGCTTTCACTCGCGTTCGGTGACGGCAAGTTCCACAATGAGTGGCAACTATCCATCCCTGAAGGTACTGAGCATATTTCTCAAGATCCAATGAAGTTGGTGACGGCCACTACTGGTGAACTTAGCACTTACTTCTCTGATGAATTAGTAACGCATTACCCATTTATTCAAGAAGGGATTGATGAGCTCCTTATTATGGAGTTGATCGAAAAAGTAGAGGGCGGTTATCAATTAAAAGCAGAAATTGGTGAAGGCAAATTGAAGTTCGAAAATGGGCATGAGTTCCCATTGGTGGCTCTACTTATGCCTGCTTTGATGCAACAACAGTAATTCGTGTTGTTGCGAATTTGTTCCAATTCAACGCTTAGTCTTTAAAAAGAGGTCGTAAGACCTCTTTTCTTGTTTTTATCACTGCGAAAACGTGATATTAATTTCGTAATATTTACATAGCAGGAGCAATGAGCATCATGGAACAAAATACGGACAACGTATTTAACTTCAGTGCAGGGCCAGCAGGTCTGCCTAAAGCAGTTATGCAGCAAGCACAACAGGAACTAATCGATTGGCAAGGCCTTGGTACTTCGGTCATGGAAATCAGCCACCGAAGCAAAGAGTTCATCAAAGTTGCAGAAGAAGCCGAGCAGGATTTACGTGATCTTCTGAATATTCCGGACAACTATAAAGTACTGTTCTGCCAAGGTGGTGCTCGTGCTCAGTTTGCTGCTGTTCCTCTAAACTTACTTGGTGATGCCGATACGGCAACTTACATCGATGGTGGTTATTGGGCTGAAAGCGCGGTAGCTGAAGCGAAAAAATACTGCGAACCAGACGTGTTTGATGCAAAAACAGAAATCAACGGGAAAGTCGCGGTTCTACCTGCAAGTGAATGGAAAATTGCTCCAGAAGCGGCTTACGTTCACTTCTGTCCAAATGAGACCATTGATGGTATTGAGATTAACGATCTTCCTATCACCGACAAACCGATTGTTGCTGACATGTCTTCGACAATTCTTTCTCGTGAAATTGATGTGTCGAAATACGGTGTGATTTACGCGGGCGCTCAGAAAAATATTGGTCCTTCCGGCATTGCTATTGCTATCGTGCGCGATGATTTATTAGGTATGGCGAAGCAGGTACTACCAAGTATTTTGGATTACACTGTTTTGGCAGAAAAAGAATCAATGTTCAACACGCCACCAACCTTTGCATGGTACCTGTCTGGTCTTGTTTTCAAATGGCTGAAGGCACAGGGCGGAGTAAAAGCGATTGAGCAAGTGAACCGCGCTAAAGCCGCGCTACTGTATGATTACATCGATCAGTCTGATTTCTACCGTAATGGCGTGCACTCAGCAAACCGTTCTTTGATGAACGTGCCATTTCAACTTGCTAAGCCTGAACTGGATGCAACCTTCCTTGAGCTAGCAGACTCTAAAGGGCTGAAAGCGCTAAAAGGTCACCGAGCAGTTGGTGGTATGCGAGCATCCATTTATAACGCAATGCCGCTTGAAGGCGTTCAAGCGTTAGTAGACTTCATGCAAGAGTTTGAGAAAAACTACGCGTAAGCTCAAACTGATAACTGATATTTGTTCTCCAAAGCGTCGCTATTGCGGCGCTTTTGTTTATCTCAACTCACATCATTCCAGGAAGGTAAAATGACCAAGGCAAATATTGAAGCGCTGACTAAGCAGTTCCCACTCTTGGCAGCACTTATTGATCTTGAAGAGGTTTGTTGGTTTAACCCCCATATCACTTCCTTGGAGGAAGGCTTACCTCATGTCGGGTTAGATGAAAAAGATATTCAAGCGGCGAGTGAACGGCTAGCACGATTTGCGCCTTATTTGATGAAAGCGTTTCCCGAAACGGAAACGTCGCGTGGCGTTATTGAGTCCGCAGTGGTGGATATTCCCAATATGAAAGTGCGTTTGGAGCAGCAATACGACACACCAATATTGGGCCATTTAATGCTCAAAAAAGACAGTCATTTGCCAATTTCTGGTTCGATCAAAGCGAGAGGTGGTATTTATGAAGTGCTCACTCATGCAGAAAAGTTGGCGTTTGAAGCTGGCTTGCTCTGTGAAAGCGATGATTACAGCAAATTGTTCAGCAATGAGTTTCGGCAGTTTTTTAAGCAGTACAGTATTGCAGTTGGCTCAACCGGCAATCTTGGTATGTCCATCGGTATCATGAGTGCGAAGCTGGGTTTTTCAGTTTCAGTCCACATGTCTGCGGATGCGCGGGAATGGAAGAAAAATAAGCTCCGGTCACATGGTGTTAATGTCGTAGAGCACCAAGAAGATTATAGTATTGCTGTCGCGCAAGGTCGTAAAGAGGCAGAAAAAGATCCCAACTGTTTCTTTATCGATGATGAAAACTCACGGACGCTGTTTCTAGGTTACTCTGTTGCGGGTGAGCGTCTTAAGCAGCAATTTGATGACTTGGGAATCGTTGTTGATGAGCATCATCCATTGTTTGTTTATCTTCCTTGTGGTGTTGGCGGCGGGCCTGGTGGCGTGGCATTTGGCTTGAAGGTAGCGTTTGGCGAGCATGTCCATTGTATTTTCGCGGAGCCAACGCACTCCCCGTGCATGCTGTTGGGCGTACATACAGGCTTGCATGACGATATTTCGGTACAAGATTTGGGTATCGATAACATCACCGCCGCTGATGGCTTGGCAGTCGGGCGTGCCTCGGGATTTGTCGGAAGAGCGATGGAAAGGCTACTTGATGGTTTTTACACCATTGATGACGCTCGTATGTATCACCACTTGGGTGAGTTAAGTGAACTGGAAGGTATTAATCTAGAGCCTTCTGCATTAGCCGGTATGATTGGGGCAGTGCACGTCTCGAATAACCATGCTTATCAGTCTCAAATGAAATTTGACGAAGAAAAACTCAAAAACGCAACACATCTTGTTTGGGCAACTGGTGGGGGCATGGTTCCGGAAGATGAAATGGCGGCTTATCTCAAAAAATCTGGTCGGTAAATCAGCACTGTATACGTGCTTAATTAGGTAACTAATTAATACAGGAATAACAAAAGGGCTCATCGTTTGATGAGCCCTTCTCGTCACTGAAAATCGAATTATAGAGATTGTAATAGCTGGTAGTAACGACCTTTTTGAGCGAGTAGCGTTGGATGGTCGCCTTGTTCGATGATCTCACCTTGTTCCATCAAACAGATGCTATCCATACTTTCTAACTCTATCAGTCGGTGTGTAATGAATACTACTGTCTTATTAGCAAAGTGTTCATTGAAAAGCGCCATCACTTTTTGTTCCGTACGCTTATCGAGGCCTTCAGTCGGTTCATCTAAGAGTAGGATTGGGGCATCACGTAGCAATGCTCGAGCAATGCCGATTCGACGTTTCTCACCGCCAGATAACTGACGACCGCCGTCGCCTAACCAAGCGTCTAACCCCGGCTCTTCAAGAAGTCCGCCAAGCTCGACTTTTTGTAAAATAGTAGACAGTTGCTCATCACTTGCATCCGGAGCGGCCATGAGTAAGTTGTCACGTAGTGTCCCGTTTAGTACATCTACGCGTTGACTGATCACAGTCATTGCTGATCGCAGGTCCGACTCGCTCCAATCTTGCAGTTTTGTACCACCGATTCGAACTTCACCTTGGTTAACATCCCAGTAGCGGCAAAGAAGCTGAATCAGTGTTGATTTACCTGAACCTGTTTGACCTACAATTGCAGTTTTAGTGCCCAACGGTAGTGAGAGTGACAAGTCTTTCAGCACCTTTTGCTGACCGTCAGGGTAAGTAAAATCTATGTTGTCGAATTCAATGTCTAACGTTGTGTCTTTATGTTTCGACTGCTCAGGGAAGACAACGTCAGGTTCAGCCAAAATTACTTCATTTAAACGACGAGCAGAGGTCAACGTTTGACCGAGATACTGGAATGCGCCCGCGATAGGCATCAGAATCTCAAAGCTCGCCATGGTTGCAAACGCAAACAGCGCAATCCAAGGATCAGGAGCACGACCACCTACGCCGTCTGCAGCAAACCAAAGCATCACAACCAGTGTAATGCCGTTCACCAGCATAAGCAGGCCTGAAGCCATGCCCGTTAAGTTCGCGTTCACAAATTGGTTAGACAGCAACTGCTTCTGCTTCTCTAGAATGAGATTACGATAACGTTCTTCTGCTCCAAAGATACTCAGTTCGCTGTAGCCTTGAAGCCAGTCCAGTGTCGCCACTCGCAATTGCGCTTTATGATGAGTGAGATTCTCGCCATTGTTTTTACCCAGTTTATAGAACAGCACTGGCCATACAAACAACATGACGGTAAGAATCGAGCCAAGCAGTAGGGCGAGATGCCAATCAAAGAACGCTAGGACAGCCGTTAAACTCAATATGCCAAAAATACCAATCACGACAGGGCTGATAAGTCGAAGGTATACGTGATCCATCGCATCTACGTCCGCTACTAGACGGTTGAGCAGATCGGCATCACGCATCGTAGAAACACGACCCGGAATCAGTGGTGCAAGTTTCTTAAAGAAGAAGATACGTAGATCGGTAAGCAGCTTGAACGTTGCATTGTGGCTAACGACACGTTCTCCCCATCGACCTGCGGTTCGAGCCATTGCAGCGCCGCGTACCCCGGCACCTGGTAACATGTAGTTGAAGGTCTCACGAGCAACCGTCAAGCCTGCCACCGCTGCGGCTGAAATAAACCAACCTGATAGCGTTAATAAGCCAATAGATGCCGCTAAGGTCAGAAATGCCAGTAGCATACCTAGCGAAAGACCAAACCAGTGTTTCTTATAGAGTTTTAGATAAGGGAGTAAATCACGCATCTAAGTTCCCCTTGTCTGTTTCACGTTGTGCGAGGTTCGCTTCCAACATGTCTTTAAATAAGCCATCTTCTGTCGACAGTGTGGCGTAATCACCACGTTGAACAATCTGGCCGTCCTGCATAACAAGAATTTGCGATACGTTTTGTAAAGGCGCAAGTTGGTGAGTAATCATCAAATTCGTTGTGGCATGCGCATACTTGTTAATGCCTTCCATCACGAGTTTTTCACTGCGAGCATCTAAGCTTGCGGTTGGTTCATCTAATAACCAAAAACGACCATTTTGTAGCATGGCGCGAGCCAGTGCTAAACGCTGCGCTTGGCCGACAGATAAACCACCAGAACGATCAGATATCGGATAATCCAACCCATGCATTTCAACAAATTCAGCAGCGTGAGAGTCATTCAACACAGAATGTACGTCTGCATCCTGAACATTGTGCTTACCTAGTGTGATGTTATCTCGAATGCTACCGTGTAATAGCATCGGGTTTTGACCAATCCAGCTTACTGCCTCTCGCCATGTGGCTAGATCCAGTTGCGACAATTCACAACCATTAATCTTCAAGCTACCTTGATAAGGCATGAAACCGAGGATGGTGTTTACCAAGCTTGTTTTACCTGCGCCACTTGGTCCAACTAAAGCCGTACTTTTGTTGGCTTCAAGAGAGAAGGATAGGGGACCTGCGAGCTGCTTACCTTCCGGACTAAAAATGGTTAACTGGTTCGCTTCAATATGGATAGGGCTGTTTTTATCTAACGCTTGGGTACCATCTTTGATTTGATCGACTTCCAAATCCAGAAACTCGACAATGCTTTCTGCTGCCCCAACCGCTTGCTGTTTCGCATGATAGAACGTGCCCAAATCACGTAATGGCTGATAAAACTCTGGAGCAAGAATCAGAATGAACAAACCAGCAAAGAGCGTAACACCTGTGCCGTAGTAGCCGAAGTCCAGCTCCCCGATATAACTAAAGCCAAAGTAGACAGCGGTAATTGCGATAGAAATGGAAGTGAAAAACTCTAACACCGCAGAAGACAGAAACGCGATTTTCAGAACGTCCATGGTACGAGTACGAAAGACTTCTGAAGCACCCTTTAGCGTCTCAGTTTCAGATTTTGTTCTATCGAATAAGCGAATGGTTGTCATTGCTTGCAAGCGGTCATAAAAGTGACCCGACAAACGCTGCATCGCTTTAAAGTTTTTACGGTTTGCTTCTGCGGCTTTCATCCCAACCAGTGCCATGAAAATAGGCACTAGTGGTGCAGTGACCAGGAAGATCAAGCCTGCTGCCCAGTTTACTGGGAATACGACAACCAAAATGATGAAAGGCACTAGTACCGATAATGACATTTGAGGCAAGTAGCGTGAGAAGAAATCTTGCATATCTTCTACCTGCTCTAAGATGAGCGTTGCCCAACTGCCAGCAGGTTTGCCTTTGATGTAAGCTGGCCCAAGCTTATGAACTTTATCTAAAATGAGTTGGCGAATATAAACTCGAATTTGCTCCCCGCAACGGTAACCGGCAAGCTCTCGACCCCAGGTACAAGCAGCTCGACCGATAACCGTGCCACCGAGCCCAACAAAATGCCAAATGAGCTCGGCTTTGTCGACTTGGTCAATGATTAACTGGTGCAGAATGGAGGCGAGCAGGGCTGCTTGAGCCAATAAAAACACGCTTGAAAGTACGCCTAGGCCTATCGCAATCATAAGCCAGCGCTTGGCTAACTTACTTTGTTGCTTCAGCCACTTATTCAAGCTGCTTTGCTTTTTCTTATCCATCGTGAAGGCTTAATGATAATTGTTTTAATGAGGCGGTAGTATACAAAAGAAAACCCAGCGGGAATACCGCTGGGCTTTAAGGATATGACACAAATGTGAAAAGTTATTTGTCACCAAGTGAGTCTAAGAAACGTTCAGCATCTAATGCAGCCATACAACCTGTACCTGCAGAGGTGATCGCTTGACGGTAGTTGTGGTCCATTACGTCGCCAGCTGCAAATACACCTTCGATACTAGTTTGTGTTGCGTTGCCTTCAAGAC
Source organism: Vibrio sp. 1978 (assembly GCF_033344345.1). Classification (NCBI taxonomy): domain Bacteria; kingdom Pseudomonadati; phylum Pseudomonadota; class Gammaproteobacteria; order Vibrionales; family Vibrionaceae; genus Vibrio; species Vibrio sp. 1978. Next base: position 114,303 of record NZ_JAWPOP010000003.1, on the reverse strand, counting down.
CTGATTGAACGATGATGTAGCCATCTTTCATGTCTACTTGGCCTTCAAAGATTTGTGTGTTTGGCTGGTGACCAATTGCGATGAATGCACCCATTACATCGATATCTTCTGTCGCACCGCTGTTCACGTCTTTAATGCGGACGCCCGTTACGCCCATATCGTCACCCAGTACTTCATCGAGAGTGCGATCGGTATGAAGAACGATATTACCGCTTTCAACTTTATCCATCAGACGTTTCACAAGGATCTTCTCTGCGCGGAATGAATCGCGGCGGTGGATCAGGTGAACTTCTGACGCAATGTTAGATAGGTATAGCGCTTCTTCAACAGCCGTGTTACCACCGCCCACAACTGCAACTTTCTGATTACGGTAGAAGAAACCGTCACAGGTTGCACAAGCAGAAACGCCGCGACCTTTAAATGCTTCTTCAGACTCAAGGCCAAGGTATTTTGCTGATGCGCCGGTAGATATGATTAAGGCATCACAAGTGTACTCACCTGAGTCGCCTTTTAAACGAAATGGGCGTTGTGATAGCTCTACTTCATTGATGTGATCAAATACGATTTCAGTTTCAAAACGCTCGGCGTGTTCTTTCATGCGATCCATCAATGCTGGACCTGTCAGTCCCTCAGCATCGCCTGGCCAGTTTTCAACTTCAGTTGTGGTGGTTAGCTGACCACCTTGTTGCATTCCCGTCACAAGCACAGGGTTTAAGTTTGCACGCGCTGCGTAGACGGCAGCTGTGTATCCTGCAGGACCAGAACCAAGAATTAATAATTTACAGTGTTTTACGTCGCTCATTATGGCTCCAAAAAGGGCGTAACATTTCCCTCGATTGTATGGAAATTCTTAGTGCTTTAAAAGCATAAACAACGATTGTGATCGAATAATTGGTTATAGATTAGAACCCACTAAATATTGATTGAGAACGTTGACTTCTAGCATAAAATTCTATTCGTAGTAGAGAAGTCTAGTTTCAAATATTGTCAAAGCGTAAAACTGAAACATGGCTCTGTTTTTGTGGTTTGGTTTGGTTTGTTATGTTGTTTTCGTCGTTTTGTTGAAGCTATCAACGTTAAAAGCTGGTAATTGCAGAATATTTGCGTAACCTAGTGTGTAAATTAAATGTTAATTAATGTGCCTCATTAAAGGAGCAAATGATGTTACATTCACGTGAGAATACTCTACATTTAACACAGCTCAGCATGGCAGCAATTGAGCAGCTTTCCCCATCGTTTGAAGAACTGCCTCGTACCGAACATGCAGATGGTCAGTATCGACTACGACGTTATTCTGTGGTTGGCTTTGATAACGGCAAAGTCATCGACTTAAATAAAAATAGCTTTGTTCAATCCTCTGATATCAACCGATTTCAAGGTGATGTAGTAAGACAATTCGAGCCAATTGAGAAGGATATTCTTACCAGCGATGGATTTCGAGAAATGTGTGAATTGTTTGTCAATGCGAATCATCTGCCAAACGGTCAAGAAATAGAAATTCACCAAATCCGTATCAGGGCACTGGAAGAAGAAACCCAAGTAGCACCTGAAGGTGTGCACCAAGACGGTTTTGATCATATTGCAATGGTTGGTGTGGGACGCCATAACATCATCGGTGGCGACATCATGCTGTACAGCAGCCATAACCAAGCCCCATTTTTCCGTAAAGTGCTAGAAACCGGAGAGGTCGCAATCTTGGCTGATAGCAAGCTGTGGCATAACGCGTGCCCAATCCGCTCTGTTATTGATGACGAAGCGGGCCATATGGATGTATTTGTACTTACTGCTACGGATAAGCGTAATGAACTTCAATCTTAATCAGATCAGAGAGCAATTTCCGGCGTTGGCTCAATACCACAACGACAAGCCCGTGACGTTTTTTGATGGTCCAGGTGGCTCACAAGTGCCTCAACCAGTACTAGACAGCATGGTTGGGTATTTAGGTCGTTTCAACGCTAACTTAGGCGGGCATTATTTTTCTAGCCAAGTGACCGTTGACGTAATGCAAAATGCGCGTGAGTCGGCTCAGGCTCTACTTAATGCCCCTTCATCTGGCAATATTGTCTTCGGTGCCAATATGACCTCACTAACCTTTCAGCTTAGTCGCGCGATTAGTCGAGATTGGCAAGCAGGAGATGAGATCATTGTCTCCGCTTTGGATCACTATTCAAATGTATCCAGCTGGCAGCAAGCGGCAGAAGATAAAGGCGTTACGGTTCATCAAGTTCGTATCAACGAAGAAGATTGTACGCTTGATATGGAGCATTTAAGCCGCCTTCTTTCTGATAAAACGCGCCTTGTCGCTGTGACTTATGCATCGAACACGACGGGCTCTATTGTGGATGTACAGCAAGTAGTCAGCATGGCGCACAATGTTGGGGCACAAGTTTATGTGGATGCCGTCCATTATGCGCCTCATCATTTGGTTGATGTTCAAGCGTTAGGTTGTGACTTTTTAGCTTGCTCAGCTTACAAGTTTTTCGGACCACACGTTGGTATTGCTTACATAGCCGATCAGTGGCTCCACAGTATTCGCCCTTACAAAGTCGAGCCTGCCACTAATATAGGCCCTGGTCGATTTGAAACAGGAACGCAAAGTTTTGAAGGTCTTGCTGGTGTCGTTTCTGCGGTTGAGTATCTGGCTCAATTTGGTGAAGTCGGTTTACCTCTTCGCCAACGATTGGAGCAAAGCTACCAACTGTATGAACAACATGAGCAGCGCTTGAGTGAGCGTTTCTTGCAGCGTTTGAATGCATTAGATGGTGTCAATCTATTCGGTATCGCAAAGGAAGATAGCCAACTCCGCACGCCAACTTTTGCGCTAACGTTTGACCGATATTCTCCAGAGTTCATCGCGAAAACACTGGGTGAACATAACATTTGTGTATGGAATGGTCACTTTTATGCGTTGGGCTTAGTTCGTCAACTTGGTTTAGAAGAATCGGGTGGTGTAGTGCGAATTGGTTGTATGCATTACAACACAATAGAAGAAGTCGATATGTTATTCGATGTGCTAGAAAGCATCCTTGACGCATAACTAACGATTTCTTCCTAATAGAAAAACAAAAGCTCGAGTCAAAATCGAGCTTTTTTCATTTTTATTTGAATCAACGCGTTCTGCAAGCGATTACTCACTAACTTCAACTTCATAGGAAGTGAATTTTCTTACATTAATAACGCCGGTATCAAAGATGAGGTATTGACCTTTGATGCCTTGCAAAGTGCCAGTAACAACCGGGTTTTTATCGAAGTTATGCGAAGTGATCTTCGTTGGGTGCTGTTGTACCGGGTAGCTAAGGTCGGTAATGCTTTCGTTTAATACTTCAATGGCATCTTCGCCGAATTGCTGTTTTATCTCGGCAATTTTCTCTTCGACTAAAGGCAATAGCTCAGCAAAACGGTCCTGCAATGCCATAGGTTCACCGTCACCTTTTAGCAGTGTGCGCCAATTGGTCTTGTCTGCGATATGTTTCGCCAGTTCAACTTCAATTAAACCGGAGATATGGCGAGTTTTTACTTTAAAAATTGGCAAGCCCTGAGTCGCGCCTTGGTCAATCCAACGAGTCGGGATTTGAGTATGACGAGTAATACCAACTTTTAAGCTGGATGTGTTGGACAGGTAGACAAAGTGATCCACCATGCAATTCTCTTCACCCCATTGTGGTTCGCGACAAGTCCCTTGATCGTAGTGGCAGGTCTCTGGCTTCATGATACACATGTCGCAGCTTGCTAGCTTTTTCATGCATACAAAACAGTGGCCTTGCGAATAACTCTTTTTCGTTTTCTTTCCACATGAGCAACAAAAAATATTGCCAGTGTGAGTCAGTGTGAGCGTTTTACCCAGAAAAGGAGTTAAGTCGATTTCTTCCTCACCGACAGGAAGACGGTAGTTGACGGCACCGTCCAGAGAAGCACGCATTTTGTTTAGCGTGCCAGTTGCAATTAATGACATGACATTACTCATTATTGTGTTTTTGCACAGTATATACTGAAGTGGAGAAGAGATGCAGGGTTGACAGGAGCTTTAAAGTAAATGTCTTGCACTAAATTATTATGCATCGTGTTTTATTTTCTAAAAATTATGGCTGTGAAATGCTTCGCAAATAGAAGTTGGGCTGCACTTTTTAGAAATTTTAAAACGTGATAACGGTTCAAAATCCGTTACCATGTGTCGAAACTAAGAATTGAATGAAAAAGCGATTTTATTTCTTGATAAATCACCTTGATTTCATTTTTGAAATTATTGAACCCCACGTATTGTATAATCTCAGCAGGTCACTTGCCCATGAAGTGGATCCATAACTTTATCTTTGCTCTTTCTATTTGCACTATCAGTTTGGTTGCCCTTTATAGTGTGCTTGGCGATACGCGAAAGCTGACCATTACACCTGAGCATTTCAATATCTATGCAACTAAAGATGCCAGTGAAGGAGGTGTGAGTGAGGCAGATATCACATACGATCGGCAAAGCCTAGTCCTTAGCTGTGAACTAAAGCAGAGCTCGTATGCTTGGCCTTACTGCGGAATCTCGGTTTATACCGATTCAGCAACGCCAACACAGGGTATTGACCTTTCCAACTACCATACGATTCGATTGAAGGTGCGATATGAAGAGGCAGGAATAGGGGCTAACCCTAGCCACGACCTACGTTTGTATCTTCGCAATTATAATTCTGAGTATTCCAAGCCGGACGACGAGTACACCATTAAATATAATGGCATGCAGTTTTCTCCGTCGGGTTCGAGCGATATTGTCGAAATTCCGATTAAAAATCTTCAGGTGATGACCTGGTGGTTAGCAGATAACGGAGTCGCGATTGAGCACTCTGCACCTGAATTTTCAAACATCACACGTATTGATATTGCAACTGGGTCTGGTGCGGCACTTGGTAAACATAGAATTGTGATTGATAAAATTGAGTTTGAAGGCGCTTACCTTGCGCAAGAAACATTGTTGTATGCATTATTACTCTCTTGGATGGCGCTTGGACTGGCTTTTTCACTGCATGAGTTACGAAAAAATAGAGTGGCTTATGAAAAAGCGCAAAAGCGTCACCGTCATTTGGAAAAGGTGAATGATACTTTGCGAGCTCAAAACTATGAGTTTGCAGAGCTAGCGCATCGAGATGCTTTGACGGGCGCGATGAACCGATATGCTGTGCAACACTGGCTGGAACAACAATCTCGTCAGGTTCGCTGGGGGCATAACACCTTCAGTATTCTCTATTTGGACTTGGATAAGTTTAAAAAGGTGAACGACAAATTTGGGCACCAAATGGGGGATGACATATTGCGCGAATTTGTCATGGTGGTAGCGACTTCTATTTACTCAGACGATCGACTCGTTCGTTGGGGCGGCGAAGAGTTTGTCGTATTTTGCCCTGATACCAATATTGAACAAGCGTTAGAGAAGGCAGAAATGATTCGCAAAAATGTGGAGGATCATTTGTGGGTGCACGGTGAATCATTAACTTGCAGTATTGGCGTTGCCCAAATGCAGAATGAACGCGTCTCAGAAACCATGGCGAGAGCTGACGAAGTGCTGTATCAGGCGAAGCGCAATGGTCGCAACCGAGTGGAAGCTCATTATGGTTTACTTGCTTGCGAAAAGAAGCAAGCCTGATAGCCGTTCACTAAAAGGAAAGAAAAAAGGTGGCCAACTGGCCACCAAGAGGGAAACTGCTGAACACCACTTAGGGGGGAAGTTTGGGTTATCGATACGATTACCGTGAGCAGCAGTGTAGTGCTAATCGAACTTGCTATTTTTACCAGAACAACCAAGCGAAAAGCGTTAGTGCAGCAATACAGGCAATGTTTAATACGAAACCAATTCGCATCATTTCTTTTTGCTTGATATGACCCGTACCGAACACAATCGCGTTTGGAGGTGTTGCAACAGGTAACATAAATGCACAAGATGCAGCGACGGCAATCAGTGCAGAGAGAATAACCGGAGACATGCCTAAGGCTTCTGCAATGGTCGCAAATACAGGGACAAGTAGCGCAGCACTGGCGGTGTTACTCGCAAACTCAGTTAAGAAGACAACAAAAGCAACCACTGCAAGAATCGTTAAGAGAATACCGGCTTGCTCAAGGAAGCCTGACAAGCTATGAGCCAAAAATACGCTTGTTCCGGTTGCTTTTAGGACGTTACTCAGACAGATACCACCACCAAATAGGATTAACACACCCCAGTCGGTTGTTTTCTCAATATCTTTCCACTCGACGGCGCGAGAAGCACCAAGTAGAAGGATGGCGCCAATGGCTACAAGAGTATCGAACTTCGCGAAGCCACCCAGCATAGCGTTAATAGGCTTACTGAATATCCACAAAGTTACGGTCAGTAAGAAAATCGCCAACGTAATCATTTTGCCGTTTGTCCATTCGACTGGTTGATGGTCAAGGTCAAACTTGTGGCTAAGGTCAGGCTTAGTCATCGTGTACAATACGAGGATAGCGATTGGCATTAATACTAGGGAAATAGGTACACCAAACTTCATCCATTCAGTGAAGCTAAGGCCAACTTCAGCTGCTGCAATTGCGTTTGGTGGGCTACCAACCAGTGTTGCAATACCACCAATTGAAGCACTGTAAGCGATACCGAGTAGAACAAACAAAAAGGTGTTGTGGTTTTTCTTGGCGTCTAGCTTTGTCATCACACCCAGCACAAGCGGTAACATCATCGCGGCGGTGGCGGTGTTTGAAATCCACATTGACAGGCCAGCACTCACACCAAATAGCATGAATACAGCGACAGACATTTTTCCTCTTGCCAGCAATAGTACTTTATCTGCAATAGCTTGATCTAACTTTTGTTTATGTAGAGCCGCAGCTAGTGCAAAACCACCCAAAAATAGAAAAATGATGGAGTTGGAAAAGTTATTCAGTGCGGCTTGAGTGTTGAACACACCCAAAAATACCGCAAGTAGTGGTATGAGCAGCGCAGTAATGCTGACGTGAATCGCTTCGGTTAGCCACAAAATAGCAACAAAAACTAAGATGCTCAGGCCGGTTACTACTTGTGGTTCAAAGGGTAAGGTATTAAACAAGATAATGAACAATAGGATATTCGCGTTCAAAATCATGCTGTTGCGAGTGAAGAACCAATTCTTCAATGTCACAGCGAGTGCGGTCATGGGTAGTGCTCCTTTTGCATTGCCTTTTGTCGGTTTTTTTATGGCAAAGTAACTGACTTGTAGTTATTTATTGATGAAATGTTACTTTGAATGCGAAAAAGAGTTTTGCCTGAATCGTAGAGCAAATTAGAAAGTGTGATGTTGAGAATTGGAAATGGGTAGAAAACTACCCATTTGTTTTATAGAAATGTTACTAGGCTTGTGAGCCACGTTATTCCTCTATTCGACGGGGACTTGAAGAGGCTCGTTAGCTGCTTTATTTGGCTCTTTTACTGCGACGATAGGTTCTTGAGGGCCAAGAAACTTAGGCTGCGTATTGATAATGTACAGGTCTAAAAACGCTTTCACACGGGCTAGCAGTTCTCGAACACGCATCGATGTTTTTTGCTTGTTGGCCGTCGGCCCTGCTACCGCGAGACACTGCGCATCAATGCTGTAAGCATCAGCGATGAACAGTGCGCGTTCGCAGTGAAAGCGTTGAGTCACAATCAGAAATCGCTCCGAAGCAAAAATTTTTTTTGCTCGTACAATCGAATCTAAGGTACGAAAGCCAGCATAATCAAGGTGAATCACTTCTTCAGGCACGCCTGCTTTAAGTAAGTCGCGTTTCATTGTCCACGGTTCGTTGTATGAACGGTGGGCGTTATCACCACTCAATAAAAACTGTTTTACTTTGCCTTGGTTGTAAAGCTCAATCGCCGCATTAATGCGATGAGTGTAGTAAGTGTTGAGGATCTTTCCGATGTATTTACTGGTACCAAGAACTACGGCAACCTCATGTTGAGGGATTTGCTCGTATTCAGTGAAAATGCTCTCTTTGGCTTGTAAAACCACCCACCGGTCGATGGCTATAACAGAAACAAGCAGACTAAGTGCAGAGATCGACAAAATCAAAGCAAATCGCTTCCAGGAAAATTTCAGCTTCCACTTTGATCTTATGCGAGAAAACAACAAAACGTTTTATATCCTTAACTAAAAATGTAGTTCTCATCATATCTGATAGAAACAAAAAGAGAGAAGCCCATTTATGCCAAAATCTGGTTAGGATGATAAAAAAATAAAAGCCCCTACATGGTAGGGGCTAATTATTAAACGAATTGTCTCAAGCTTAGAACGCAGTGCGTTTGTAACGGCGGTAAACAGGTTGCCAGAACGACTGTTCAATCGCCACGTTCAATGCTTCATCAGTAATTTCTAATGCGACACCTTGTTCAATTGCCTTTTTACCAACGGCGAATGCGATTTTTTTCGACACTAAGTGGATTTCTTCCAGTGGTGGAAGTAGAGCCCCACGACCGTTGATTGCTAGAGGAGAACATGTTGCGAGCGCGCGGCTTGATTCCATTAGCATCTCGTCAGTGACACGTTTTGCATTGACAGCAAGTACACCAAGGCCAATGCCTGGGAAGATGTAGCTGTTGTTACATTGTGCAATAGGGTAAGTGCGACCTTCATGAACCACTGGCTCAAATGGGCTACCTGTTGCAACCAGTGCTTCACCATTTGTCCAACGAATGATGTCGTTCGGTGTCGCTTCCACGCGGCTTGTTGGGTTCGACAGTGGGAAGACAATCGGACGCTTACAGTGTTTATGCATTTCTTCGATGACTTCTTGGCTAAATAGGCCAGGCGCACCAGAAACACCAATTAATACCGTTGGCTTGGCGCTACGCATAACATCGAGTAGTGAGAAGCCATTTCCTTCATTTTCCCACTCTTTCGTATTGGTATGCTTTTGCACCAAGCGTTGTTGGAAATCAAGAAGGTTAGGCATGCCTTCTTGTAACAGACCCCAACGGTCAACCATGTAAACTTGTGAGCGAGCTTGCTCGTCAGAAATTCCTTCCGATACCATTTGTGCGATGATCGCTTCTGCGATACCACAACCAGCAGACCCTGCGCCTAGGAAGGTAATACGTTGTTTAGAAAGCTGAGTTCCTGCTGCTTTACAAGCTGCAAGTAGGGAACCAACAGTAACAGCTGCAGTACCCTGAATATCATCATTGAAGCAACACACGCGGTCTTTGTAACGCTCTAGAAGAGGCATCGCATTTTTCTGAGCAAAGTCTTCGAACTGGATCAAAGCATCAGGCCAACGGCGCTGTACCGCTTGGATAAACTCTTCTACAAATGCATCGTATTCTGCACCCGTAATACGAGGATGACGCCAACCCATGTACATCGGATCAGCTAAGCGTTGCGGGTTATTGGTACCCACATCAAGAACGATTGGTAGCGTGTAAGCAGGGCTGATACCACCACACGCGGTATATAGTGACAGTTTACCGATTGGAATACCCATGCCGCCGATACCTTGGTCACCCAAGCCAAGGATACGTTCGCCATCTGTCACAACAATCACTTTAACGTTGTGGTTTGCTGCGTTGTTCAGCAAGTCGTCAATACGGTCACGGTTCGGGTATGAAATGAACAGACCGCGACCACGACGGTAAATGTTAGAGAAGTTTTCACATGCTGCGCCAACAGTCGGCGTGTAGATGATAGGCATCATCTCAGAAATGTGATTTTGCACTAGGCGGTAATACAATGTTTCGTTGGTGTCTTGGATGTTACGCAGATAAATGTGCTTATCCATATCGCTTTCGAAACTTTTGTATTGCTGGTAGGCACGTTCCACCTGCTCTTGGATAGTTTCGGTCGACTCTGGAAGCAGACCTTCTAAGTTGAATGAACTACGTTCTTCAGCAGAGAATGCACTGCCTTTGTTCAAAAGAGGGGTTGCTAAAAGAGCCGGACCCGCATATGGAATATATAGTGGGCGTTTATCGTTGTTCATTGGGTGCCTTATGTAGGGTTGAAGGATGCGCACCAAATTTTAACGGGTTCACTATTTAGTTGTAAACATGCGTTGATGCACATCAATGTAATGTCGCAAAAAAATTCAGATACCGACGAAAATATCGGCAATATTGGTTGTTTAGAGATACCTAAAGCAGGATTTTTTTACTTGGGTATAATGTTTTGCATCATCAAATCAAATCCAATTTCTATGTTTCAACTACCTATCGACAGCCTGCAAGCCGAGTTTGACCATCATGTAAGCCTTAACCATCTTGTGGTGGAAGCCGAAACCGGGTCGGGTAAATCTACCCGCTTGCCCATGTGGGCGGCAAAACACGGACGCGTTCTGGTTATTGAACCACGTCGAATTGCTTGTACCTCGCTGGCTGAATTTCTTGCGGAGCAATCTGGAGGGCCAATAGGTCGCAAAGTCGGTTACGCGATCAAGCTTCATGCCTACTTTGATGAAAAAACCGAAGTTGTATTTGTGACTCCGGGGGTTGCACTGCGTTGGTTTTCGGAAAACAAGCTAGCAGACTTTGATGTCGTGATAGTGGACGAATTTCACGAGCGACGCTGGGATATTGATCTATTAACCGCCATTTTGAAGCAAGAAAATCAACATCGATTGATCGTCACTTCCGCTACCTTAGAAGGCGAAAAGCTTGCTCGTTACCTGAATGCTAAGCGCCTGAGTTCGGAGGGACGTTGCTTTCCAGTCACGGTGACACATCGTTCCACAGACAGCCGCTATTTACCGAACAAAAAGGGATGTGAACAGGAAGTTGTCGGAGCGGTAAAAGAAGCACTGGAAGATGAAGATGGCGATATTCTTGTTTTTCTCCCAGGACGTAAAGAGATCGCCCAATGCGCGCAGATGCTACAAAGCAGCAGTGATGTCATGGTGGTTAAACTTCATGCCTCGGTCAGTGATGAAGAACGACATCGTGCGCTGACGGTACAAAAGCAACGGAAAGTCGTATTGGCAACCAACGTCGCGGAAACCTCTCTGACCATTCCTAATATCCGTGTGGTAATCGATAGTGGTTTAGAGCGCAGAACTGTACAACGAAATGGACGTACAGCACTGACATTAACCAACATTTCTAAGGCCAGTGCCGCGCAGCGAATGGGGCGAGCAGGTCGCGTTACCGAAGGGGCTTGTATTCGTCTATATGGTGAGCACGCGCCTTTAGAGTTGGTGACACCTCCAGAATTACACAGAGAAGAGCTCGTCGAGCCCATGCTGGCAGCGGCTTGTTGTGGGTACCGTCTTTCAACACTCGATTTTCTCGACTCAATTCCTCCAAAGTCGCTAGAGGCATCTCATTCGACGTTGTTATCTATGGAAGCGATTGATGAGGATGGCAATGTCACGCAGCATGGTAGAAAAGTATATCCACTACCCATTGATGCACTGTTTGCCGATCTCGTTACCAGAATTCAAGCGAAGCCAGAGAAGGAAGCAATGATTGATTTGGCTGCCGCCTTATCTGTGCCTGCGCAGCTCTATCAGCGACAAAGTGGTGAAGTTGCTGAGCTTCTATCTCAAGAGGAGCCATACGGATGTGATGTCTCTTTGTTGATCCGTTTGGTTCGGGGGGAGCGACTTCCGGGCATTGTCATTGATGCCAGCGCACTCGAAGAGGCACAAGGTTTAGCGAAACAAATGCGAGAAGTATTTGAATTACCGGAACTTGACGTTGCCTCTCGATATAAACGTGAAGCGCTCTTTTTCTCCATCGCCTCATTGCACCCTGAGCTTGTGTTTGTCCGACGAGCTCGTCGAAGGGATGCTCTAGGAAATGGCGTAGTCGAGATGCTGGTTGGGCGTAACAGCCGCTTTCCTGATAAAGAAGAAGCGGCCATCGTGCTAGATAGCCATAGCGTGCCAGGACGAGGCGTTAAGCAAACACTGAACCTCGCATCGGTTATGATGCCTATCCCGCTGACATTATTACGCGAACTTGAGCTAGGGGAGTGGCAACAAGGTGAGACGAATTATGAAGAGGAGACCCCAAGAGCAACGATGCATTTGGTCTACGCCGGACGAACAATCTGTACTGAACATCAAGCGTTAAAAGGTGATGTTGCTGTTCAGTCTATTGTCGAAATGATAGAAGACGAGACACTGTTACCAGGATTTGCTTCTCAAAGAAAACAACAAATCCAACACTGGAAACTCTACAACGCATTGGGCCTTAATGTCGAAGGAGAAGAGGTTAACGACTTGGCCTCCTTGACATTTTCTAGCTGGTTAAAGGATCAGTTGGAAACATTAGGCGTTGAAAATGTCGATGATATGGCGTTGTTTGAACCGGAAGACTTGACATTTAACGGTGTTCCAGAATGGGAATACGACGATTTCACGGAGCAGTACCCTTTAGAACTTTCGCTGCCAGAACTCCAACTGGATGTTGAGTATTACGCGTCTCGCAAGCTAGTACAGGTCGTTTATCGAGAGGGAAACCGTAAGGGAGACCCGAAGCGTTGGGAGCTGCCACGTTGGGCTGGTTGGAAGATACAGTATAAAAAGGCCAGTCGAGTGATTGATGTAAAGTAGGTCGGCGGATGACGTTGTGACAAGAATTGATATTTTCTTGGTGAATCTATAATGATTTCATATTGATAGCGTTACTTGCGTGTTGTTTTTAGTTTCTTAATTGAAATATTAATCAATTGAATGCTTATATATGGCGAAGCTGTACATCAGTTGTTACAAAGCTGGTTTTAATATTTCCTTTTGTATGTAAATTAGGGCATAAAAGACGAATGTTTTATATCCCATTGCTATATCAAAACAGTTGAACGATATTTGGTATATCTCATTTTCGAGTGTCGGGGGCATAGAATGGATCAACAAGGAAAGACGTGCATTGAATTCGACTACACTAGCTTTTTAGGAGCGACAGGTAGTAAAAAATGGACCTTTTTAGAGGCATTTGCCACCATCGCGCCTATTTTCGGTTTGATGTGGAAACAGAACATTGCGGAATTGCGCAAGCCTGAAGATCGGTTGTGGGATGCCGCATTAAAATCGATGTCTTCTCGTAAAAGTGATGAATCCAATTTGGTCCGCTTAACCCAGCTAGCTAAACATGAAGGGATCAATGAATTGCGAGTCGTTATGCCATATTCGCTCGATGTTCAGCAAATCGAGTACATAGAATCTCGCAGTCAGTTGAAGGTGGACACGTCAGAACAAGATGTTCTTAACATCAAGTTTTAGGCTGAGTATTTCCACTTCATCGATGTACTACTTAACAATAGTGCAATGAAAAGCGACCTCAAAGTAGGTCGCTTTTTTATTTTGAGGTTTTTGTCACAGGTCTTAGGAAGTGTGATGAATATAGAGTATTTGCACTTAAATTAACAAAAATGTAACGTTTGGAAATGCAATTGTCATAACTAGCTTCTAACTTTGTGTTTTTAGGACAAATTACCGACTAAGTGGTTGGTACTGTAAGTTCGAATTAACGTCCCTTATTGGCATACAAGGATGATTGAGTCACCACGTCATTTGGGCATAAAAACAAACACAATAAGAAAGGAAGTCAATATGTCTTTGTCTCGTCGAGACTTTATGAAAGCTGCCTCTTCAACGGCGATTGTTACCGGGCTGGTGGGCTGTGGTAGCGATGCTAGTGAATCTGTTGCGGTTACCTTTGAGCACGGAGTGGCGAGTGGAGATCCTACTCAAACACAAGTAATCATTTGGACTCGTGTTACGACCTCAGCAAGCTACGCAGATGTAAGCTGGCAAGTTTCATCTAACGAAAATTTTACTGATATCGTGCAAAGTGGCACTTTTGCCACAGACACGAGCCGAGATTTCACGGTAAAAGTCGATGTTCAAAATCTCAACGCAAATTCTCGCTACTACTATCGATTCATGGTTGGAGATGTCACTAGCGAAGTCGGGCAAACTCAAACATTACCAGAGGATGGTGTAGAAAAGGCATCCATGGCGGTTGTTTCTTGTGCAAACTATCCTGCTGGCTATTTCCATGTGTATCGAGAGATTTTAAATCAACATGAGCAAGACCCGTTTGATGTGGTGCTTCATCTCGGTGATTACATTTATGAGTATGGTGCTGGTGGCTACGCTAGTGAAGATGCTGAGGCACTAGGGCGAGAGCCAAGCAAAGGCACTGAATGTATTACCTTAGATGATTACCGAAAACGGTATGCGCAATATCGCCAAGATGCTGATCTGCAAGCGTTACATGCGAGCCTACCAATGATTGCTGTCTGGGATGACCATGAGCTTGCAAATGATACTTGGAAAAATGGTGCGGAAAACCATCAAGAAGAGGAAGGCAGTTTTAATGATCGTCGTGCATCTGCGGCTGCCGCGTGGACAGAATGGTTGCCCGTTCGTGAAAACACTTTCTCAAACATGCTGATTTACCGTCAGTTTTCGTTTGGAAGTTTAGTCAATTTGATGATGCTCGACACGCGACTTGTGGGGCGTGATAAACCGTTGGATTATTTCTCGCTCAGCTCACCAACGATGGAAGCTATTGGCGGTTTAGTTGCCCAGTCGCGCAGTCAAGACCGAGAGCTGTTAGGCGCTGACCAACTCGCTTGGCTGATGGATGCGTTCAGTACGCACGACGCAACTTGGAATGTGCTAGGGCAACAAGTGTTAATGTCTCGTATGGAGTTGCCAAGTTCGGTTATGACCGCGATGTTTCAATTGTTTACTGCCACTGAAGAACAAAAAACAGAGGCGTTATTAGCGGTAAACTCTGCGATTACGGGTTATCTCTCTGACCCAAGTTTAGATACCATTGCTTTGCCATATAACCTAGATGCATGGGATGGTTACTACGTTGAGCGAGAGAACGTTTATCAACTGGCCAAAGCCAGCAGTGGTAACTTTGTCTGTTTGGCAGGAGATACGCACAACGCATGGGCAAGTGAGCTTAAAGACGTATCTAAGCATCCTATCGGGGTAGAGTTTGCGACTAGCTCTGTGAGTTCCCCTGGGTTAGAGGCCTACCTCGCGTTAGACCCTGTTGCGATCGCTCAAATGGAATACACGCTGCCGCACTTAGTGTCAGAATTACAGTGGGCAGACATCAAACAGCGTGGCTTTATGCGCGTTACTTTTACGCCCGACAAGGCAGAGTCGACCTGGTATTTCGTATCAACGATTAAAGACAAAACATATCAGGTGACGACCAAGTCAGCCTCTACAACAGATGGCACTACGTTAAATATCGGCTAAACTGAGCCTAATACGAAAAAAGTCCGCAAGCTAGTGCGGACTTTTTATTGGAAAGCATTTAGCAATCTAGCGACAGTGCTAGTCAATCAATCCGTATTCTTTGCTCAGAACTTCGATGATTTCCGCTTTCGGATTCTCACTCAAATGAATCGGCTTGCCTGTAATCTTCTCGGCAATACCAATGTAGGTGCTCGAAATCGCCATCAAAGATTCGACGGGTAAAGCATTATCACGAGCGAGTGCTTCACGCTCTGGCATACGTTCTTTATTTAGCAAGATATCTGGGTCAGGGAAGTGGTTAAGTAGGAACTGGCGGAAACCTTCTTTTGAGTTCTCTACGATGTGACCTGCTTGGTACTCTTTAGCATCCCATATACGAGACGAGTCTGGTGTACCCACTTCATCCATGTAAATCAGCTTTTCATTGCCAGCAGCATCATGAACATAACCAAATTCGAATTTGGTATCGACAAAGATTTGGTCAATTGCTTCTAATGCTTGGCTGATAACGTTAAAGCCTTCTTTCAGCAGTTTTTCGTAGAGTGCGATATCGTCCGCACTTGAGAAGTTAAATGCTTCGTAGTTGTCTACGATATTTTGACGAGTAATATTAACGTCATCCGCTTCTGGCACACCGGGAATGCCTTTTAGAATGCCTTTTGTGGATGGGGTCATTAGCAACTCTGGCAGTGCTTTGTCTTTTTCTAACCCTTCAGGAAGTTGGATTCCACAAAACTCGCGCTCGCCATTTGCGTAAGCGCGCCACATCGAACCCGTGATGTATTTGCGGCAGATGGCTTCGATTTTTACCGGTTTGGCTTTTTGTACAATCCAAACAAAAGGGTGAGGAATGTCTAGAATATGGCTATCTGCTAAGCCATTTTCTTTGAACAGTTTGAACCAGTGATTAGAAATCGCATTAAGCGCAGCCCCTTTACCCGGGACACCATTAAGACCACCTTCAGCATGCCAAATACAATCGAACGCAGAGATTCGGTCGCTAATCACCATGATAGCCAAAGGCGCATCTGGCGCGACATTGTATCCTTTTTCTTTGATCAGTCGGGCGCTGTCTTCATCAGTTAACCAGTAAACTGAACGAACTTTTCCACTATGAACGGGTTTATGGGTGCGAATTGGCAGGTCGTCATTGACGGCAAGTACTTGATTAGCAAGGCTCATTGCGACATTCCTATCATCTTAATCAAACGTCAGAAAGAGAAGATATTCAGCAAAATGTGGGCGCTGAATAAATCGAATGTGGGCATCATACCAGAACTATTTTAACTCGCCAGAGAAAAAGCAAACGTTTGCCTATTTTCTTTAACACAAAAAAAGCCCCCTTAAAAAGGAGGCGAGATGCAGGATGGATAACGTCGAACTTATTAGTGGTACTTATTAACTCTGCCTTCGACGAAAAAGACTTCACACTGATAGCGCTGCGCCATGTCGCGCAACATAGATTGATTCATAAGTGCAATTTTATTGGATGCGACAACAGCACTGGCATTGCCTGATCGGATGGCTTTTATCACGATCTCGACTTCTGAAAGCTGTTGAGAGGGCTTCATTTGAATAACGTTTTTACAGCAAATATTAGAAGCAGTGAGTTGTTCAAAGTCTGGACGAGGGCAGTCTGCTGTAAACAAAATCCATTGTTTCTGCTGCGATAAAACAGCCAGCTTAGATAGAAGCTGATCCGAAACGGCCATGGGCTTAGTTGCTTGTGCCAATACGTTGTAACGAGAGTATGTATGAGATTGACTTTGTAACTGCATCTTACTGTTCCTTTATACATGCTGTATGCCTATACAGTAGTTTGTTTTGGCGACCTGATCAACAAGTTTCTCAAAAGTTATTTGCGGTTTTTTGAAAAGGAAATAAAAGAATTTTACTTTAAGTAATTGAATTTATTTGTTTATTTTTTATTTCTGATATGTCTAACATCAATTTAAAAATGTGAGGTGAGTAGAAAGTTGGACGAGAGACATACAGGGGTTTACTACTGTATATACAGGTGTTTTTCACGGACAGTGGTTTGTATACAGTGGAAGAGGGCTGATAACCGATGCGACATGCTATGTAGGATAGGAGGGAATACGAGATAGAGATTGGAAATAGGCTTGGGAGATCAAAAAAGCGCCTTATAAAAGGCGCTTTTGAAAATCAGTTCCATTGATTCCGTCTTGCTTAGCTCGCTCGTTGCAAACGTTCGCGCATTTGCAATTCGCCTTGGTTAAATAGGCGCACGTCGATTTTTGCCATATCGTAACAAGCTTTACATGAGTAGTGGTGCTTGCCATCTAAATAATCGTGACGAGTTACAAGACTAGGTTTTTTACACCAATCACAGGTGCCTTCTTCAGTGAACATTGATTTTCTCCCCACCTAGATTAATTTGAGTCGTTAGGTGTTATTTTGCGCCGGGCATTATGGCATAAAAGCGCGACTTAAGTTAAATGTCTGTTAATTTCTTTGAGAGGGAGATCGATTGCGGTGTTTGATTATATGGGAATAAAAGCATGGTAGCCAAAGTATCCTGACCTATTTTTACTGTTTTGTAACATTTTGTGAGACGAGCTTAAAGGCATGATTGAGTCGCTTCATTTCTTCTTCACTGCCCCTTGTGTCAGGATGATAAAGCTTTGATAACTGTCTATAGCGTAGCTTGATTGCCTGTAAATCAGGGATGGTTTGTGGTGTGTAGCCAAACATAGCACACGCGACGCTTAGCTTATGGTTTTCTGCCTGAGTTTTGGATTTCTTAAATTCTCTGAATACTTTCTCTAACTGACGCTTCAGTTGCTTGTTCGTAAACTCTAGCTCTTTTATTTTTTCCGCCATTCGTTGATTTTGGCTTTCCCCTTTGGCTTCACGCGCTTTTCTATTCTGCTTGAGTTTTTTGATCACGAGGAAACTTAAGCCGCTGATGATGAGTATCGCCGCTAGCCAAATCAGCCATAGAAACGGCGAGTGTTCTACTTTGGGGTTTGCAACTGTGCTTTTCTCTTCCTGTGCTTGCTCCGCCTTTTTATCGAGCGACTTTATTTGCGAGACTTGTTTAGCTCGCAGTTGGTTGAAGCGCTGCTCTAACAGTTGATTATAAGCCTGTTCTGCTGCTGGATTATGCTGAGAAGCCATTTGATACAAGGCTTCAGTCAATTGAGAAGTTGTGACCTTATCTGGATTGCGCTGAATAAAATCGGCGAGAAGAAAGCCACGATCGGTTGGGTCATTGAGTGCGATAGAGGTTAGCCAATATAACGCTTGTGTTTCATTTTTTTCACCATTGATCCCTTTAGCAAAGTCGTTCGCGAGCTGTTTTTGTGCAGGGAGGTAACCTTGGTTGGCGGATTGCTCTAGCCAGTAGCGCGTTTCTGGTGAGGCTTCAGCTTCGTTTGATGCCAATAATTGTTGTGCGTACTCGTATTGTTCGATGGGGTCATTTGGAGCTTGAGAGGCAAGCGAGTAACCAGAAAAGCTGAGGCTAAATAAGCAGAGTAGGGCAGACGTTTTGACAGACATTAATATGTCAGGCCTAACGATAATGGTTAGGCCTGCTCCGGTAATTTTTTATTATTACCGTTATGGTGCAACCAAATTACTTCAGTGGCAAGATCTGGATTTCAACACGACGGTTGCACGCACGACCTTCAGAAGTTTGGTTTGAGCAAATTGGGTTACGTTCGCCGTAGCCGCGTGCAATTGCACGACCAGGTGCAACGTTTTGAGATACTAGGAATTGACGTACGGACTCTGCACGGCGCTCTGACAACGTTTGGTTGTATGACTCACTACCTGTGCTATCCGTGTAACCGTCAATAACGAGACTGGTATCTGGGTACTCAACTAGGATGCGAGCAACACCGCGTAGAGTATTATGGATACTAGCATCAAGCTGGTAAGAGCTTGAAGAGAAGCCGATACCGTTTTCCATACGCAGTAAAAGCTGATTTTCACCAACACGCTGAACTTGTACGCCAGAGTTTAGCAAAGCGCGACGTAACTCCGCTTCTTGTTGGTCAAAGTAGTAACCAACGCCAGCGCCAGTCGCTCCGCCTGCGGCTGCACCAATGAGTGCATGCTGACGACGTTCTTTAGCATCATCACCCGTTGCTAGGCCGATTGCTGCGCCAGCGATCGCACCAATAAGCGCGCCTTGCGTGGTGGAGTTAGTTTCGTATTCACCCGTTGTTGCATTTTGGCGTTGAGTGGCTTGACAGCCAGTAAGAGCTAGCACTAGAGCTAGTGCAATAGGCATCTTTTTCAAGGGAAAATCTCCGTATAAAACTGAGGCGAAACCATGCCTCATAATGGGATGCGAATTATGAATAAACAAGCATTAATATTTGTTATGAGAAAGTAAGATTGATAAGAGTTTCTGTAAGAAAATTCCTACCAATACTGCCAAAGCTCTCAAAGTAAGCCCCATCGACATCGAAGTCATTGCTGCTTATGTGAATCCTTTACTATTCTGGCTATTTCGATGAATCGCCCAACATTTTGCGTGCTTGTTCGCCGCCCACTCCACGGTTAACTGAAACCTTTCTACCTTTCTTTAAGCCCACTTCGTAGTCTTCAGTTAGGTTTTTCATTGCTTCTTTCAATTGCTTCTTGAACGTTTCGCGGTCAATGTTTTGGAATTCTTTATCAATATAGTCATTAATTTTATTGGCCGACTCTTCATCTGGAGAAATAATTGGCAATTTTTCAATCGCGCCTTCCACCCAGCCAGATACAAATGAGTTCACACGGCGAGTCACTTCCTGAGAAGAGGTGCCGGTGCCAGCAAAGCTGTTTCGGAATTGTCCGGTACTTTCGTTCATCTCGCGATAAACAATATCGAAAGCAAATGCAGCAAAAATAGCGCGATCTGCTTCACCGATAAATTCGACACGTTTGAGCCCTTTGTGATTCAACAATACTGCTTCGACACCGAATTTTGTGTTAATGCCGCGAATCACTCGCAATATGGTAGAACTGATGTTCGCTGGTAGCAGATGAGAAGATTGTGTTTTTCCCATTCTGATGAACTCAATATCGTCTTTATCGAGACCATATTTAAGCATGAGGCGATGTGCCATTTTGATAGCATTGGCAGCCTCATTAACATTAGCGGAATTGCCCAGTTCTAAGCACTTGGCGATTTTTTTCAGAGCTTTTTGTTTATCCATCGACAACCAGTAACGAAAGCAGAAAATTTATGAAGTCAGACATATTACCTTTTTTGACATAAAAACGAAATACAAGGTGGGACTGAAGATAATTTCAGCACATAAAAAGAAGCCTCGCATTAAGCGAGGCTGGCGTTTTAGTTCGTCGTAATCAGTATGAAGTCGTACTTGTGTCTAAGAAGCCATTCTTCATTAAGATTCGTTAGAATTACAACCCGAGCTGGTTGAGCAAGTCATCGGCATCATCGTTTGATCCCGACGATTTAGATTCTTTCTCAGCCAACTGTTTACGTGTTGCCTCTAAAATGTCGTCTGGGTTTTCGTCTTCAGCAACTTCAAACTCTTCCAGTTGGATGAACTCAGTTTTATCCATTGCTAGTTCGAGATAGAAAATATTGTTGTTTTCGGTGGAGAACGTCACTCTGCGCGCTTGAGGGCGGTCAAGGTTGGTATCAACTTGTAAGATAACTTGCTTATTCAGCGCCAGCATTTTTGGTTGGTTTTGTGTGATGTTCGTTTGCAGGTCTTTACGAATTTTATTAGTGAAGTCTCCGACCAGTTGATTCATGAGTTCACCCAGAACATCGCCTACCTCGTCAGAAGTATGAGATATTGCCAGTTCTTCTTCTGGCATGCCCATATTACGCATGTAGTTGGTGTAGATCTCCAGTGCGGCTTTTGCCGTAAAATTAATCACAACTAGCCCGGTAAATCCGCCATCAAACAGAACAAAACAGCCAAAATCTGGTTTGAGGCTAGTCTTGTGGATTTTTTGCACCATTGCTGAATAATTTACTTGAGAAGATGTCGCCGAAGTAAGTACGCCAGAAACAGACTGGCAAAGTTTGAGAAGGATATCTTCAGTGGTCACAATTTTATTTTTTTTCATTCTGAAAACTCATCTAGAAACGCGATTCGTTCCCCAATGTAGGCATCAAGCGTGAAAAAATAAAGCATAAGTTTAATTATTGTATCGAGATTCTGATTTGCTCGTCTTTTTAAATGTTGTAAAGTGACGAAATTCAAAGAATATTACTTCACTAACTCTTTTGTGGTGTTTTTTCGCTTAGCGCCAATTTGTATGAGAAGTGAGCAAATAATTACACAACCCGCAGCTGATCGGATCAGCGTCGTAGGGGCAGGAAGCAAATGTTACCAAGATTACACTCGCAAACTGATGTCGATCCTCTTGTTCTTAGTTTTCTGAAAGAGCTTGAGCACGCCGGATTCACTGGTGATATCGAAAGCCAATATTCAAGCCGACTAGCGGTTGCCACTGACAACAGTGTTTACCAGCAACTTCCTCAGTCTGTCGTTCATCCCAAAACGACAGAAGATGTTTCTCTCCTCGGGAAACTGAGCAATAAAGAAAAGTACGAACGAATTACCTTTTCACCTCGTGGTGGCGGCACAGGGACCAATGGTCAGTCGCTAACCAAAGGTATTGTGGTGGATATGTCTCGCCACATGAACAAAGTGCTTGAGATTAATGAGAAAGAAGGCTGGGTTCGTGTACAAACTGGTGTAGTGAAAGACCAGTTAAATGACGCTGTTCGCCCTTATGGCTACTTCTTCTCTCCAGACTTATCTACCAGTAACCGTGCAACGATTGGCGGCATGGTCAACACCGATGCTTCTGGTCAAGGTTCTCTGAAATACGGAAAAACATCCGATCATGTTTTGTCGCTACAAGCGGTGTTTGCTGATGGTTCAATTTTAGAGTCGGACTTGTCCCATGGTTACCCAAAAGAAGGCGAGTTTGCTGCCAAGGCGCTACGTGTAACGGAATCCGTATGTCGTGAAAAACGCCAGCAGATCGTAGATAAGTTTCCTCCTCTTAACCGATTTTTAACGGGCTACGATTTAAAAAATGCCTTGAATGAAGACGGTGACCGTTTCGATATCACACGAGTACTTTGCGGCGCGGAAGGTTCATTGGCATTTATTACCGAAGCAAAGCTGAACCTGACGCCAATTCCGAAAGCGCGTACGTTGGTTAACGTTAAATACAACAGCTTTGATTCTGCACTGCGTAATGCACCGTTTATGGTAGAGGCGAAAGCGCTGTCTGTAGAAACCGTTGACTCAAAAGTGCTTAATCTCGCGAAGCAAGATATCGTTTGGCACACCGTGAGCGATTTACTTACCGATGTTCCAAATAAAGAGATGCTTGGCATCAATATGGTGGAATACGCAGGTCAGGACGAAGAGGAAGTTGCTGCTCAGGTTGCAGCGTTGACCGCCAAGCTCGATACCATGTTGGAAACAGAAGAAGCGGGCATTATCGGCTACCAAGTTTGTAACGATGTAGCGAGCATTGGGCGTATTTACAACATGCGTAAAAAAGCGGTGGGTTTGTTAGGCGCAGCAAAAGGTCGTGCTAAACCGGTCGCATTCGCTGAAGATACCTGTGTGCCACCAGAAAACCTGGCGGACTTCATTGTAGAGTTTCGAGAACTGTTAGACAGCAAGTCTCTGAATTACGGCATGTTTGGTCACGTCGATGCTGGGGTGCTTCACGTACGTCCTGCGTTGGATTTGTGTGACCCGCACCAAGAAGCATTGATGCACGAAGTTTCTGATGAAGTGGTCAAGCTGGTGGCGAAATACGGCGGTTTGATGTGGGGTGAACACGGCAAAGGTTTCCGTTCAGAATATGGCCCTGAGTTTTTCGGCGACGAGTTGTTTACTGAACTGAGACGTGTGAAAGCGGCATTCGATCCACACAACAAAATGAACCCGGGCAAAATCTGTACACCGCTGGATAGTGATGCAGAGCTTGTCAAAGTTACCGATACCAAACGTGGTTACTATGACCGTCAGATTGACGTTCAAGTACGTGACAGCTTTAAACAAGCGATGGAATGTAACGGTAACGGTTTGTGTTTTAACTACGATACCAGCTCGCCAATGTGTCCATCGATGAAAGTAACAGCCGATCGTCGTCATTCACCGAAAGGTCGTGCGGGTTTGGTTCGCGAGTGGTTGCGTCAGCTTACTGAGCAAGGCATTGATATTCTTGACTTAGAAAAGCAAACACTAGAAAACAAAACATCAATCAAAACCATGATTGACCGCGTACGTCATTCTATCAATCGTCGTCACGAGTATGACTTCTCTCACGAAGTGTATGAAGCGATGAATGGTTGTTTGGCGTGTAAAGCGTGTGCGAGTCAGTGTCCGATTAAAGTCGATGTTCCGAGCTTTCGCTCGCGCTTTTTAAACATCTATCACTCTCGTTACCAACGTCCTGCAAAAGACTATCTGGTTGCGAACATTGAGACTATGCTGCCGATGATGGCGAAAGCGCCAGGTGTCGTAAATGGTGTTTTGAAGCAGTCGTGGGTGAAAAGTTTAACGGCATCTACGGTCGGGTATGTCGATGCGCCGTTGTTATCAGTACCCACCTTGAAACAACGAGTAGAGTCGCTGACAACGCCTTATGATCTGCAAGCGCTCAGTGGTTTGTCTTCGTCTGAAAAGAGCAAACATGTTTTAATTGTTCAAGACCCATTCACTAGTTACTACGACGCTGATGTCGTTGAAGACTTCGTTAAGTTATTGAAAAAGCTGGGTATGAATCCGGTGCTTCTGCCGTTTAAGCCGAATGGTAAAGCACAACACATTAAAGGGTTTTTACGTCAGTTTAAGGACACAGCAGCCGACACAGCGAAGTTCTTGGCGATGGTAGCGGATCTGGATATTCCATTAGTTGGCGTCGATCCTGCTTTGGTGCTGTGTTATCGAGATGAATACGCTGAAGTGCTTGGCAGTAAGCGAGGTAATTTCGATGTACTAACAGCCCACGAATGGCTTTACCCAAGACTAGAAGCGTTTGAAAGCGGAGAGCATAAGGCGCAGGAACCTTGGTATCTGTTTGCGCACTGTACTGAAAAAACCAAAATGCCAAATGCGGAAAAAGAGTGGGGCGCTATTTTTGCTCACTTTGGTGCAGTTTTGAATACGGTACCTGTTGGTTGTTGTGGTATGGCGGGTACGTTTGGTCATGAGGTTGATAAGTTGTCGATGTCGAAAGACATTTACAATTTAAGCTGGAAGCCAAGCTTAGATAAGTTGGATAGCGAGAGATGTTTGATTACAGGCTATTCTTGCCGCAGCCAAGTGAAACGCTTTGAAGGAACGAAGCCCAAGCATCCCGTTCAGGCATTGTTAACTTTGTTGTAATCGGACTAAATCAAGCCCAGTTTTACTGGGCTTTTTAGAAACCGTACTTAGACCCTTTCAAAGGATATGAATCTTGAGAAAACTTGAACTCAAAGTCCCACCTGTTGCGGTGTTTTTGCTAGTCATACTTTTGATGTACGGACTTAAAGTTTTGACGCCGAGCATGAACATTCGAGTCCCCTTTGTTGAATTTGTAGTAGGTGTATTAACTTTGTTGTCTGGCTACATGGGCATTGCTGGCGTGTATGAATTTCGCAAAGTAAAAACCACAGTGAACCCAGTAAAACCTGAAGCGGCATCTTCTGTTGTAAGAACTGGTGTGTTTGCCTTTTCACGCAACCCTATGTACACGGCATTATTGCTTCTAATCATAGCAACTGGTTTGTGGTGGCAGCACTTGAGTGTGGTGCTTTGTGGCGTGATATTTGTCAGTTATATGAATCGGTTTCAAATCAAGCCTGAGGAACGCGTTTTAGAGCGATTGTTTGGTGAAGAGTATGTGGATTATAAAAACCATGTTCGTCGTTGGCTCTAAGCATTGCGTTTAGTTTTGTTTGGATGAGACATAAAAAGAAAGCCCAACGGTCGACGTTGGGCTTTCTTTTAGTAAACACGTTTTTTGTGCGCTTCTGATAGGGCAGTCGACTAGGCTGCCTTAACGAACTTTGCTAGGAATGCATCCTTACGTTCATTAAAGCGGCGTACAAGGTCGTCAACCGCTTCTTGGTCATATGGCTTCAAGCCACTTGCAACCATGCGCTTAATACCTTTACCAACGACTTCACCGTCTTCTTTGAACGCAAAGTTTAAGGTGACTACACCTCGTTTTCCTTCTACATCGAATGTTGCGCCAGTGAAATCCACCTCTGGATGCGTAAGGTCTAAGCGTGAAAATTCGACTTCCATGCTTTCATAAATAACTAATGGACGCTGGCAGTTAATCATCATTTGCTTCTCTTCCATAAGAGGAACCATGATGTGAGGGAAGTTCATACCAGAAAATTGCACGTAATTTGTCACTACATGCTCAATAAATGCCGGATCGTGGTTAGTTTCACCTTCACGGGACATGTGTAAGTATTCTTTACCTGCCTCGTCAACAACAGCGCTTTCTTTGTCACACTTATTTTCAATATGAAGTGCTACACCATCGTTTACCATGCCAGAGAAGTTAAAACGCATCTTTTGGCTAACGCCTTCTTTACTAAGGAGCACTGCGAAAAGTAAATCCCCAGGGACACAAAAGCGTTTGTTGTCTTCATCATGAATTGGGTTGTAGTCACCTGCGACACGTTTTGCAAAGTGGCTTGCTTGTTCGCGAGTGAACTGAAACTGGTGATTAGTGTTTGAAAAATAAGGTGTTAGAAACATAATTTTTACGTAGTAACCAAAACTGTGTGGGATTATATGCGAATATCTGCGTAGCAATGGTCCATCCAGTGAAAACTTCACCGTATCCTAACAATAAGACACTATTTCGGCGGATAAACCGTTAAAAACGCATACTTTAGCAACGCTTTTTTTTGTGAAAGCAATAAACAACGACCTTTTCGCTCGCCTATCTTTTAAAGTATAGCCATCAAAGTAGACAGGCGTTCATAAACAGTGCCATCAACATGTTTAATCGTATGTAAAAAGGCTCCACGCAGAACGTAGAGCCTTCAAGTCATCATCTGTTTATTCGATGAAATGCCAGTTATGCTTAATTATTGAATACTTGGTAACAAGCTCTCTGGCATGAGCGTGTTGTGGATAGCCAGCTTAAGCAGAGTGTTTGCCTGTTCAATGTCCGGCGCAAAGTAGCGATCTTTATCGTAGAACGATACTTTTTCACGCAACATTTGTTTCGCAATCTCAATACGCTCAGAGGACTTGTTTGGCGCTCTAAAGTCTAGGCCTTGTGCTGCTGAGAGGTATTCGACAGCCAGAATACCGCGAGTGTTTTCGCCCATTTCTTTCAATCTGCGAGCCGCGAATGTTGCCATTGACACGTGATCTTCTTGGTTTGCAGATGTTGGCAAGCTGTCTACTGACGCTGGGTGAGCGAGTGTTTTGTTTTCACTTGCTAACGCAGCAGAGGTAACCTGAGCAATCATGAAACCAGAGTTCACACCACCATTGTCGACTAAGAACGGTGGCAGTTTTGATAGCGCGCTATCGATAAGTAATGCCATACGACGTTCAGACAAGCTGCCGATCTCGGCAATCGCAAGTGCTAGGTTGTCGGCTGCCATTGCAACAGGCTCCGCATGGAAGTTACCGCCAGAGATGATGTCACCATCTTCAGCAAACACCAACGGATTATCTGATACGGAGTTCGCTTCTACTTGTAATACTTCCGCCGCATTGCGGATTTGCTGTAAACACGCGCCCATCACTTGAGGCTGACAGCGCAAAGAATACGGGTCTTGTACTTTTTCACAGTTAGTGTGCGAATCACCTATTTCACTCGATGTGTCTAACAAATGACGGTATGCGAGTGCTGCGTCCATTTGGCTGCGATGACCACGTACACGGTGAATGCGCGGATCGAATGGACGTCGGCTGCCGAGAGCGGCTTCAACAGACATTGCACCACAAACGGTTGCTGACGCGAAAAGGTCTTCCGCGATAAACAGGCCTTCCAATGCGAACGCTGTGGATGCCTGAGTCCCATTTAGTAGCGCTAAGCCTTCTTTTGGCGCCAGAGTGATAGGCTCTAGACCTGCGATTTTTAATGCTTCTTGCCCGGAAATGATTTTACCGTTGTGGCGAGCTTGTCCTTCTCCCAGTAATACAGTGCTCATATGGGCTAGAGGAGCTAAGTCACCTGATGCGCCAACAGAGCCCTTTTTAGGTACGCAAGGGTAAACTTGTGCGTTGACTAGGTCGGTCAGCATATTAATGACTTTTAGGCGAATCCCAGAAAAGCCACGAGACAGACTATTGATTTTTAATACCATCATCAGACGAACCGTTTCATCTGACATAAACTCACCGATACCTGCCGCATGAGAAAGAACGATACTGCGTTGCAGTGTTTCTAAATCTTCTGGTGCTATTCGTGTGTTAGCCAATAGCCCAAAACCAGTGTTAATTCCGTAAACCGTTCTATCTTCCGCGATGACTCGGTCTACGACCTGTGTGCTTTCTTCAATGGCCGGAATGGCTTCAGGATCCAAAGTAAGGTTGACTGGTGAACGGCTCACTTGGCGTAGTTCGTTTAAGCTAATATGACCTGGCTTTAGCGTTAAATTTAACATCTCTTTCATCCTTACTTGAGCTTCTTCAGTTCTTCGTTGAGCATTGGCAAATCTAGCCCTTGCTCTGCTGCACATTGTTTAGCGATATCGTATCCCGCATCAGCATGACGCATCACGCCTGTTGCTGGGTCGTTATGCAGCACGCGGGCAATACGTTCTGAGGCATCTTCACTGCCGTCACAGCAGATAACCATACCTGAGTGTTGCGAGAAGCCCATACCTACGCCACCACCGTGGTGTAGTGAAACCCAAGTTGCGCCGCCCGCCGTGTTGAGTAGCGCGTTTAATAATGGCCAGTCTGATACGGCGTCAGAACCGTCCATCATACCTTCGGTTTCACGGTTCGGGCTTGCTACAGAGCCAGAATCTAAGTGATCTCGACCAATGACAACGGGCGCTTTAAGTTCGCCATTTTTCACCATTTCGTTGAATGCTTGACCAAGACGCTCACGATCTTTAAGACCAACCCAGCAAATACGCGCAGGTAAACCTTGGAACTGGATGCGTTCGCGAGCCATATCTAGCCAGTTATGTAAGTGCGGATTATCTGGAATTAGCTCTTTTACTTTTTGGTCGGTTTTA
Source organism: Vibrio sp. 1978 (assembly GCF_033344345.1). Classification (NCBI taxonomy): domain Bacteria; kingdom Pseudomonadati; phylum Pseudomonadota; class Gammaproteobacteria; order Vibrionales; family Vibrionaceae; genus Vibrio; species Vibrio sp. 1978. The sequence continues at coordinate 85,949 of NZ_JAWPOP010000003.1, read as the reverse complement.
TAAATGTCCTCAGGATCGCCAGAGAGAGCAGCCCAACGGAAAGGACCGATACCTTCACAGAATAGAGGACGAATGTAGGCTGGAACGAAGCCAGGAAAATCGAATGCGTTTTCTACGCCTTCTTCCAAGGCCATCTGGCGGATGTTGTTACCGTAGTCGAGTGTTGCGGCGCCGCGATTTTGCAGCTCTAACATCGCTTGAACTTGCACAGCCATGGATTTTTTCGCTGCTTTTACGACCATTGCTTCATCTTGCAAACGCATTTCTGCTGCGTGAGACATGCTCCAGCCTTGTGGTAAATAGCCATTGAGCGGGTCGTGTGCAGACGTTTGGTCTGTTACGACATCAGGCGTGATATTACGTTCTACCAGCTCAGAGAAAACGTCTGCTGCATTACCTAGTAGACCAACCGATACTGGTGTGTCTGACTCTTTAATGATAGCTAGCGCTTCATCTAAAGAAGTCGCTTTCTTATCGACATAGCCTGTACGTAGGCGGTAATCGATACGTGATTCATCACACTCTACTGCAATCATGGAGAAGCCCGCCATTGTACCAGCGAGAGGTTGAGCACCACCCATGCCACCAAGACCACCTGTTAGAATCCAACGGCCATTTGCGTCACCGTCAAAGTGTTTTTTTGCAACAGATACGAACGTTTCGTATGTGCCTTGTACGATACCTTGCGAGCCAATGTATATCCAGCTGCCAGCGGTCATTTGGCCGTACATCATCAAGCCTTGTTTATCGAGCTCGTTGAAGTGTTCCCAGTTTGCCCAATGCGGAACAAGGTTTGAGTTTGCGATAAGCACGCGTGGGGCATTTTTATGAGTAGGGAAAACACCAACAGGCTTGCCTGATTGAACTAAAAGCGTTTGGTCATCTTCGAGTCTTTCAAGTACTTCAACAATCTTGTCGTAACATTCCCAGTTTCGCGCTGCTCGGCCAATGCCGCCATATACAACCAGTGAATGTGGATGTTCTGCAACATCAGGATCAAGGTTGTTCATCAGCATACGAAGAGGGGCTTCGGTTAGCCAAGATTTTGCGCGCAGTTTATCTCCGTGAGGTGCACGAATTGTTCTGCTTGTATCAAGTCGTGGATCTTGTCCCTGGCGCTGTGTCATTTCAGACTCCTTTAGTTTCTCGTGATGACCAAGTACTTGCTTGGTCGTAATAATCAGTGGCATCTGGGATGCATTATGGTTTGTGCTGTTTTTCCGCCATTGCGTTGGCGATATCCCAACACAAACGGGCAGCTAATCGTGCTGTTTGACTATCGACGTCATAATTTGGGTTGTATTCGGCGATATCAGCCAGCATTAACTTATTTTTGTAATGAAGAATTCGATCTAAAAAGGGGGTAATTGTGTCGTAACTCACTCCCCGAGCTGCTGGTGCGCTGACTCCAGGTGCGGTTGCAGCAGGGAATACATCCAGATCAATAGTCAAATAGAGGTAGTCACAGTCGTCAATAAAATGCTGAAGCTGAGTTAAGTGATAACTGTGGTTTAAGTAGCAGAGCTGATTGTCCTCTACATACCAAACATTTAACGCATCTGCTTTTTCAAATAGCGCTTTAGTGTTGCTACTGCGGCTTACACCAATACAAGCGTAATGAAAGTCCCAATCGTTACGTTGACAAAAATGGTGAATTTGGTTGAAGGGTGTACCAGAGCTCGGTCTTATGTCGGCGAGGTTACTCTCGAATGCGCGCAAATCGAAATGCGCATCGAAATTGATAATGCCGATTTTAGGCTTCTTCTCTGGATGGTGCGCTTTAAAATATTCCGCTAAGCCGGAAAACGAGGCCCACGCAATCTCATGCCCACCACCCAGCACGATGACTGGCGTATGGGGCAGTGCGCTTGAAATGGTTGCTGCACATAGAGCTTGGCTCTCTTCCAGTAAGTCGTCTTCACACACCACAGTACCTAAGTCATATAGTGGGGCGTCTTGGTGCCATGCTAAATTAGCGAGTGCTCGTCGGATTAAGTCTGGCGCTTTTTTCGCGCCAATGCGTCCTTTGTTTCTCGCAACGCCAGCGTCGGTAGCAAAACCGAGTAATGAGACGCCATGCGCAACGGCACTCAACTCATCTGCTTTTTGGCGTTGAACAACGTGATGAATTCGCTGACCAAGCTTGCCGTCCTCGGCATCATGACGGCCTTGCCAATGAAATAGGGGAGAGTGTAGGTCGAATTGAGACATATTATTGGCCTCCGTGTGAAATGTATTCACCATTTACTATACGACCTACCAGACGTTTTGCTCCGACTTGATAGCTTAAATCCGCAGGGCTTTCGATATCCCATATAGAGAAGTCCGCATCAAACCCTACTTTGATTTCGCCACGTGAGTTTTGATAACCCAGAGCTTTGGCTGCATGTTGCGTTACACCACGCAGTGCTTCTTGCGGTGTAAGGCGAAATAGCGTGCACGCCATATTCAGCATGAGTGTGAGATCAGAAAATGGTGATGTACCTGGGTTGACGTCCGTAGCAATTGCCATCGGCACGTTATGCTCTCTCAACAACTCAATCGGTGGTAACTGAGTTTCTCTTAGAAAATAAAAAGCGCCAGGCAATAGAGTGGCGACGGTGTTTGATCGAGCAAGTGCTTTAACACCTTGCTCATCTAAAAACTCGATGTGATCCGCTGACAGACCGTTGTATTGCGCAGTGAGGGCTGTACCACCGAGATTAGAAAGTTGCTCAGTATGCCCTTTAACCTTTAAGCCGTGGCGTTTTGCAGCTACAAACACTTTTTCTGTTTGTTCAAGATTGAAACCAATCGATTCACAAAAAACATCGACACTCGTAGCTAATTCTTCCTTTGCGACAACAGGGATTATGTCCTGACAAATGTGCTCAATATAATCATCTGCACGACCTTGGAACTCTGGCGGAATGGCGTGAGCGGCGAGAAGTGTAGTCGTGATTTTAACTTTGCGCTCTTGTTCAAGCATTTTGGCTGCACGGAGCATTTTTACTTCATCATTCAGTGTCAATCCGTAGCCTGATTTCACTTCGACAGAAGTGACGCCGCTCGCGAGTAGCCCGTCTAAACGTGGCAACGCTAACTCAACTAACTGCGCTTCGGTTGCTGAACGCGTCGCATGCACCGTTGAAAGTATCCCACCGCCTTGTTTGGAAATTTCTTGATATGGCACGCCGCTTAAGCGCATTTCAAATTCGTTGGCACGATTGCCCGCGTAAATAAGATGAGTGTGGCAGTCGATCAAACCTGGCAGAACTAACTTGCCTTGAAGGTCGATACTCTGAGCGTAATGTTGGGCAGACAGCAGAGACTCGGTTTGCGGTTCGTCTTCACCAATTGCACAGGTGCTGATCGCAACGATTTTTCCAGATTGAATGCCAATACGAGCAGGAGACGTTGGCAGATAACCGCGCTCTCCCGACTGCATGGTGACCAGACGTGCGTTTTCAATCAGCAAATCCATGTTTGTGTCCCTGTGTTTATTTGTATCATTAAATGTATATACAAATAAATAGAGCAAAATAAGAACACTGACAAGATTGATGTTGCTAAAATGTGATCAAAACGTAGATCTAGAGGACCAATCTTGCCCTTAAATGAGCACTTTTGAGCTCAGCTTATATTTGTTACCAGGGTGATAAAGTAGGGCGGTACTGACTAACTTATCTTGGCTCCACGTTCTGCGATTCAAGAGAAGGCAAGGCTCATTGGCTTGCATTTTTAAGTCTTGCTTAATACGGCTTTCAGGCACAATTGCCTCTACAGTATGTTCTATCGCGCTGAGTGGGCAATTATCTGACAGGTATTGATTTGGAGTGATTTGTGTGAAGTCTTGATTTAAATAACTCGGGGCATATTGGCTATTCACCCAGCGGAGCTCCAATTGAATCGGCGTTTGGTCTTCATAGTGAATAATTTCACTGTAAAACACTGTCGTGCCTAGCATAACGCCGAGTTTTATCGCAATGTTGTCATCTGCTTTTATGGCAATCTGTTTGAGCACTTTACTGCCATACTTTCGCCCTCTATCGCTGACTTCTTCGGCAATGTTTCGAATGTCTAGCAGGGGAGATTCTGACTTTTCACCAGGATCACACACGAACGTGCCTAAGCGTGGGCGACGTTGTAATCGGCCCTCATTTACTAAATCCCGAATTGCTTTGTTCACTGTCATTCTACTGACACCAAATTGCTCGGTAAGCTCAATCTCGGTGGCGATGCGATGACCAACTACCCACTCTCCAGCATCAATTTTATCCAGGATAAATTGTTTAATTTGAATGTAGAGTGGTGCAGACATAATGATTTCCCTTTATTTGACTATACAAATACTGCTTAATTTAGGTACAAATTGCAAACATTTCTCGACGAATGTACCGCTTAGTGACCGAACAATCCTATTGCAGAGCTGAATGACTCTTGCTGTTGAGCATTATTTGGATTGATGATTGAATTCAAACATTTTCTTGTGGTCTATTGCTTGCACAGCAGAAAACAATTGTGTAAACAAACGATTATTAGAAGAAAAGTCGTTAAAAAAGGAAAAGTATGTTTAAAAAATTGAAAGCATCACTGGGGATCGGCTCTGCAAAAGTAGATACCATTTTGGACGAAATGAGCGTGTTTCAAGGAGCGACGCTGAAAGGGCATGTTCATATCAAAGGCGGAGACGTCGAACAACAAATTGATGCTATTACGATTAAATTGAACACGGAAATGAAAGTCGAAGTGGATGATAGCGTAAGTTACCAAACCTTCACTATTGATCAATTGAAAGCAGTTGACCCTTTTGTGATTCAACCTAATGAAGAAAAGCAGGTTCCGTTTGAGCTAAAACTGCATGATGAAACGCCAATTACTGCGGTTAGCGCACTTAAGAATCAATGTCATGTTTGGGTCGAGACGACGTTAGATATTGATTTTGCGATTGACCCGCGTGACCGTGACTATATTGAAGTGAAACCACTACCAGTAGCATCTCGGGTTATTCAAGCGATCGAGCAAGCTGGCTTCACTATGGTTAAAGCCGATGTTGAAAAAGGCTTTTTGCGCGGTGGCTCGTTTGCTTCTCGCTCTGGTATTTATCAAGAGCTAGAGTTCCGTAACAGCGGCTTTATCTCATCAAAAGAAATTGAGCTCTCTTTTATTCTGGAAGGGCAGGTCATGCATTGTTTGGCAGAGATTGACCGTTCGCTCAGTTTGGCTGGTGACCAATATCGCTCGTTTACGTTGCCGATCAATGCAACCGATGCTCAAGTCGCAGCCGCAGTGGCACCAACGCTAAATCTATAGCTCTCATCACCTTGATGAAAATATGTACCGATATCCTATTGTGAAAGCGATATCGGTACTGTTATCCATGTTTCTTGCGTTCTCTACGGCTAAAAACTCAAGCGCTGAATTTTCCATTAGATATCGATAGCCCAATACCAGTTCATTAGAGGCATCAGCAAACTCTGTGGGCCCTTCTGTTGACCCTTGATACCAATGATATTCCAACATCAGGTGATGGTTATCTTCTAAGGCATAACGGTACCCACCCGCAATGGCAATCGTATTATGTCGATAGGGCAGATCGAGCAAGGCACGGTCATCCGAGCGAAAAGTCATGCCAATCATCGAATAAAATGCATGAGCATCACTTAAGTAGCTGTAGTTTAATTGGAAGCCTTGCTCGAAACTGCTACCTTGAAAAGTACCGTGAGCCACATCGTTAAAATACAAACTGCCGCCAATCGATAGGCCGTGATGTTCATTTTGGAACACTTGATACTGTAAGTAAGTAGATAGGTTATTGGCTAGTGTTTGTCCTTCGAAATCATCTTCAAGCACATTATATTGCGGCATTGAAATGTAAAAACGATCTCTGTCTACTTTATCCCGCCCATTTTGTCCGATACCGAAAAGTTTATGGAAGCTTTTCGTCAGTCCATCTAAATGGTTGTCAGCGGCAAAGACCCATCGATAGTTGAGCTCCCACTGCCAACGGTTGCTGACTTGCCATTTGCTGCCTAATTCGATTTGATTGTGGTAATAATCCAGTGCGTATTCATCAGTATGAGCCCAAACACTTGCCACGGTTCCCGAACCATAGGCTTCGACAAAACCAGAGGGCAGACTATGCCCTGAACGCAGTATGTTGGTGTGACTAACCACTTGCATTGGGGATTGTGCGTAAGAACGCAGCGGGCCATATAAGTCATTTGATGCGAAGGCTTGCAAAGAACATATCGAGGTGCTTAGAAGTACCATAAAGCGCGATTTGAAATAGACCATGATGAATACCTACATACAAACTACTCTATAAAACAACTATATACCTAAATCGCACGTTGAGCTCTCGCCAAGCGTGTTAAGCTTTGTATCGGTTCAAACGTAATAGGCGATATTGTAATTTGTTGTGTAAGTTCATTGGGGGGCAATTCCGTTTACAAGTTATGCGGTCTCTTAAAAAGCATGATCAGATTGTCGTGACGGGTCTGCGGTTAAGTTCTTATGACAAAACAAAATCGCGCTTTGCATTCTAAATGTGAGCTAGGTACAATCCCATTTTCGATAACGGTCCGGTATTCGTGTTACCGAGAGGCCTTTATTGACTCTCAACTATTTTCAACAAATAGCTTCTAATTTGAATAACATGTGTTGCTTGGTGTGCAACACCACTGTAAAGGACATAGCATGCCTATTATTACTCTTCCTGACGGCAGTCAGCGTCAATTTGACAACCCAGTTTCTACTATGGAAGTTGCGCAATCGATCGGTCCTGGTCTTGCAAAAGCAACTATCGCTGGTCGTGTAAACGGTAACCGCGTTGATGCGTGTGATCTAATTGAAGAAGACGCAAGCCTTGAAATCATCACAGTTAAAGATGAAGTAGACGGTCTAGAAATCGTTCGTCACTCTTGTGCTCACCTTCTTGGTCACGCTCTTAAGCAGCTTTATCCTCAAGCTAAAATGGCGATCGGTCCAACCATCGACAATGGCTTCTACTACGATATCGACCTAGACGAATCTCTAACGCAAGAAGATCTTGAAAAGATTGAAAAGCGTATGAAAGAGCTAGCGAAAACCAAGTACGAAGTGGTTAAGAAAAAAGTAAGCTGGCAGGAAGCGCGTGATACGTTTGAATCACGTGGCGAACCATACAAAGTTGAAATCCTAGACGAAAACGTATCTCGCGATGATCGTCCAGGCCTTTACCACCATGAAGAATACATCGACATGTGTCGTGGTCCTCACGTTCCTAATATGAGCTTCTGTCAACACTTCACTTTGCTGAATGTTGCAGGTGCTTACTGGCGTGGTAACAGCGACAACAAAATGCTTCAACGTATCTACGGTACGGCTTTCCACGACAAGAAAGCACTGAAAGCGCACCTAACTCGCCTAGAAGAAGCGGCGAAGCGTGATCACCGTAAGATTGGTAAGCAACTAGACCTATTCCACATGCAGCAAGAAGCACCGGGTATGGTGTTCTGGCATCACAATGGTTGGTCTATCTTCCGTGATCTAGAAGTATTCATCCGCGCTAAGCTAGATGAGTACGGTTACCAAGAAGTGAAAGGTCCACTTATGATGGACCGTGTTCTTTGGGAACGCTCTGGGCATTGGGACAAATACGCTGATGCAATGTTCACAACTTCTTCTGAGAACCGCGAATACGCGATTAAGCCAATGAACTGTCCAGGTCACGTACAGATCTTCAACCAAGGTCTAAAATCGTACCGTGACCTACCGCTACGTATGGCTGAGTTTGGCTCATGTCACCGTAACGAACCATCTGGTGCACTACACGGTATTATGCGTGTACGTGGCTTTACTCAGGATGACGCTCACATTTTCTGTACTGAGAGCCAAATTCAAGAAGAAGTAACAAACTGTATCAAGATGGTGTACGATACGTACCAAACATTTGGTTTCGACAACATCGTAGTGAAACTGTCTACTCGTCCAGAGAAACGTGTAGGTTCAGATGAAATCTGGGATCAATCTGAAGAAGCATTGAAGCAGTCTCTTGAATCGATGGATATCCCATACGAAATTCAAGAAGGCGAGGGTGCGTTCTACGGTCCTAAGATTGAATTCACACTATACGATTGTCTAGACCGTGCGTGGCAGTGTGGTACTGTCCAGCTAGACTTCAACCTACCAGGTCGCTTAGGTGCAACTTATGTAGGTGAAAACAATGAACGTCTTGTACCGGTAATGATTCACCGTGCGATTCTAGGTTCACTAGAGCGCTTCATTGGTATCCTTATCGAAGAATATGCTGGTTTCTTCCCAACTTGGTTGGCGCCAGAACAAGCAGTTCTTATGAACATTACTGATAAACAGTCAGGTTATGTTCAAGAAATAGTACAAAAACTACAAAAAAGTGGAATTAGAGCTAAAGCGGACTTGAGAAATGAGAAGATTGGCTTTAAAATCCGCGAACATACTTTGAAGCGTGTACCGTATATGCTTGTTGTTGGTGACCAAGAAATGGAAGCTGGCGAAATTGCAGTGCGTACTCGTAAAGGTAAAGATCTTGGTAAATTTAAAGTGGATGATTTTATTGCATACATCCAAGACGAGATCTCTAGCCGTAAGCTCAATCTGGAGGAATAAGCTATTAAAGGCGGAAGACGTGGCCAACAGCCGGTAAAACAAAACCCGCACCGTATCAACGGTGAAATTCGTGGTATTCGTGAAGTTCGACTAACAGGCGCTGACGGTGAATCAGTTGGTGTTGTATCGATTCAAGAAGCCATTGCAGCTGCTGAAGAAGCTGGTATGGATCTCGTTGAGATCAGTCCTAACGCCGAGCCACCTGTTTGTCGTGTGATGGACTATGGTAAGTTCCTCTTCGAGAAGAGCAAAACTGCTAAAGAGCAGAAGAAGAAGCAAAAGCAGGTCCAGATCAAGGAAGTAAAATTCCGTCCTGGAACTGATATTGGAGACTATCAGGTAAAACTACGCAACCTGACGCGTTTCCTTGAAGAAGGCAACAAAGTGAAAGTAACAATTCGCTTCCGTGGCCGAGAGATGGCACACCAAGACATCGGTGTTGACGTTCTAAATCGTCTTAAGGAAGATACTGCAGAAATTGCTGTAGTTGAATCTTTCCCTAAGAAGATTGAAGGTCGCCAGATGATCATGGTGCTAGCCCCTAAAAAGAAGTAATTAACGGCTCATCAAGTAATTAAAACCTAGCCGCTTTCCTTTATATAAAGGCATATGGCTGGGTTTTGTTCGCCCTAATTACGTTGTTTATTAAACCTACTCAATGCGGAGTTATTCATCATGCCTAAGATGAAAACCAACAAAGGTGCTGCTAAGCGTTTTAAGAAAACTGCTGGTGGTATTAAGTACAAGCACGCTACAAAACGTCACATCCTGACTAAGCGTACTACTAAGAACAAGCGTCAACTACGTCCGAATGCAATCCTTCCAAAATGTGAAGTGGCTGCAGTAATCCGTATGTTGCCATACGCTTAATTCTTTTTAGTTATCAATCGTTTAGTTTAGGAGAAGCATAATGCCTCGCGTAAAACGTGGTGTACAAGCTCGTGCACGTCATAAGAAAGTTCTAAAACAAGCTAAAGGTTACTACGGTGCGCGTTCACGTGTTTACCGCGTAGCTTTCCAAGCAGTTACTAAAGCTGGTCAATACGCTTACCGTGACCGTCGCGCTAAGAAACGTCAATTCCGTCAACTATGGATTGCACGTATCAATGCGGCATCTCGTCAAAATGGTCTATCTTACAGCCGTTTCATCAACGGTCTGAAGAAAGCATCTATCGAGATCGACCGTAAGATCCTTGCGGACATCGCTGTATTCGACAAAGCTGCATTTGCAGTTCTAGTTGAAAAAGCGAAAGCTGCTCTTTAATTAGCAGTTTAGGATTAAGAGAAGGAGAGCATTAGCTCTCCTTTTTTATTGCTAAAATTTATACCCAAATGACTTTTAGCTTGGCTATTTAGAGTATTGTTTATCAGTGTTCTCAATTTATTGGTTAGCATCTTATGTTAGTTATAAGGTAGCTTGGGTATAAATTTTTACGTTTATAAGGGATTAAAAATGATCTACACAACGACCGAAAGCATTCCTGGCAAGCAGATCTCTGAAATCAGAGGGGTTGTAACTGGTAATGTTGTTCAATCAAAGCATATTGGCCGTGACCTCATGGCGGGTATCAAGAGCATTGTTGGCGGCGAAATTCGTGGTTACACGGAAATGATGACCGACGCGCGTGATATTGCTATACAGCGCATGGTGGCGGACGCTGAATCTAAAGGTGCCGATGCAATAGTAGGGATTCGATTTACCACAAGCTCAATCGTAGATGGTTCTTCGGAAATTTTGGCATTTGGTACTGCAGTGAAACTAGCGGACTAGTCTACTTGAATAGCATTGCAAAAATGCTAATAGAGAGCGGTGAATTATTATGCATTTACCGTTCTGTTCCTTTTAGGTTAATTATTCTAGATTTTTGTAGAGAGAATAGGTTTATATTCTCAACTTTACGTTACTATTAAAATTAATCACGATGATTTAGAGTAATTGCTTTTATTTTGCATATTATTTTATATCTATAATGAAATTGAATTCATATTGAATTTTTCATTTGTTGTGTGAATTCTCTTTTCGGTATATTAATTCATGTTTTTCTTATAAAAATATGAACTTATACCTTGCCAAGCGGTTCTAAATTGTTACAAATACTATACAGCTGTAACATTGCCAAAAGGAATTGTAGATGAGAGATCTGACTCCCGAATACTTGCTAGCCGCATTACGCCAAGCGATTAAAACAAAAGGGCTAACATATCGAGAGCTATCTGAGAAAATGGGTATGCCACTATCTACCTTTAAGAGACATCTTACAAGCACGAATCTCGCTTTAGATAAGTTGCTGGAATATTGTAGAGCGGTTGATTGCACGTTAGATGAACTACAAAAGCTCGCAAATCAATTGCAAGGTGAAGACGAGGATTACTTTAGTCGCACACAGGATGAAGTATTCTTTCAATTCCCTCACCTTTACGACTTTTATCGTGAATTGAGAATGCTTCGAGGTAAAGACGGTTATTCTATTTTAAAGAAAAAGTATGACTTGTCTGAGCAGAGCATGTCTGATTACTTAAAAGCATTAGAGTTGTTGGATCTCGTTTACGTTGATGAAGATAAAAATATAACGCTGCACGGGCCTTTATATTATAGCTATGCAGAGAACTCCAAGCTCAACGACAAATATACCGAAATCATAAAAGAGCAGACGACTACCCACGATAAGTGTGTTCGCGTTGCTTTGGCGCGTATGAAAATTACTGAAGAACAGCTTTTGTTACTGGAAGATCAAGTTGCAAAGACCGTCATTGATTTTCATTCCAAAAATGTTGTAGCAGAGAACTTTAATGTCTCTGATTTTACTAATATTGTTCTACTTGCTGGGCCACATCAGCCAGTCACATTCTCTGACGGCATTATTGAGACAGAGGGGCGATTTATTGATGATATTCGTTATGCCATCGCAGCTGCAGGTGATAAGCCAAGCCTATCTATATAGATTTTGAGCCTTTTTTGAAGAGAGTTTCTGAAAGGGCGTTGCAAAAGAAAAAGCCTAAGACAGCAAATACTTTGTAAGTAGGGCATTCAGCGGTGTTTGCTCTTAATTCAGACTTAAAGTGTGTTGGGCTTATTTCGAATAATACCTGTTCAGCATCTACTTTCGTTATTTTTAACATGCTGATTTCCTTCGTTGTTCCTCCCAAAGCCTCTCTCGCTTCCTCTACAAAGAAACCATTCTCGTTGAACCAAGCATCCTGTAGCTACTTGGGTATGCATAATTGGTAGCTATTTATCTTCTAATTATAAATTCATACTTGAAATGTTTGTTTTTTGATCTATTATGACGAAGTGTCATTTGTGACGGTTCGTCAACTTTAGTTGCGTTCCCGTATTAAAGAATCGTGTTACAATTATTGGGAGTGTGTTGGTATACGGATCAAAGGATTATGTTTAACTTTCGCTGTAAAAAATATAGCAAGCAAGACGGATGTCGTGTGTCTTCAGGGCTAACAAAAAAGCAACAGGCGATTGCTGATCGTGAGATAGAGCTTATTCAATTGGCTAAGTCTTTAGTTCAAGAGCAAGGCTTTGCCAACTTAACGATGGACAAGCTTACAGCGTCAAGCCCTTATTCTAAAGGGACGATCTACAATCATTTTTGCAGCAAAGAAGATGTGATTCTTGCGCTTTGTATTCATTCGCTGAAAAGCGAAGCAATATTTTTCGAACGTACCGCCAAATTTAATGGCAATACCAGAGAAAAAATCATTGCGATGCATGTAGGTTATCGTATTTACGCTCGTATGGAGCCAGTACTATCAACTTGTGCGATTGTTGCAAAGACGCCTTGGGTTCTAGAGAAGGCTTCGCCTAAACGTGTGAATGAACTGAATAACTTGGAAGAACAAGTAATAGATGGTGCTGATGCGCTGGTGAACAATGCGGTAGAATGTGGTGATCTTAAGTTTTCTCCCGCAATTGGTTCTGATGCTATTGTATTCGCCAACTGGTCTATTGCATTCGGTTCAAACGCTTTGGCGCAAAATGCATCGAACAGTCGATGTATTCAGCGAATTCAAGACCCATTCTCAGTACTGCACAACGCGAATATGTTACTTGATGGTTTAGGTTGGTCGCCTTTATCTACAGAATGGGACTACCGTAAAACCTGGCGTCGAGTGGAGCAGGAGTTATTTAGTGAAGAGCTTGCTTATTTAGAGTCAGTGAATCGCTAATAAACTGGAAAGGCCAATCTGACGTTATGGTTGGCTTTTTTATCGCACTATTGTGACGAATCGTCATTAAATCTCGAGGGTTGGCGTTCAGCCAATGATCACGAGAAGCATAGGAAGTTACTAAAAACTGACTTATGTAGCCAAATTCATTCGATCTAAAGTTTGCATGTCGAGTTTGTCTGGTTATTTACAGCATTTGCTGTTTTTTTAGTTTTTAAATTTGACGAAACGTCACAAAAGGAGAGTGTGATGCCACATCACAACGTTCAACAATACGCCCGTTCAGGGTGGGGTAAGCTACCAACGAATTACAGTGTATTGGTGATGCTTGCTACCGTTTTATTGATTGTCATAGCAACTATTGGAGGAAAAAATCTTTACTTTAGAGGAGATTACGACATCTTCTTTGATGGAACAAATGAGCAGTTACTTGCGTTTGATGAAATTCAAACCACCTTTGCAAAATCTGACAGTCTTGCTTTGGTTATAGCGCCAAAGAGCGGCACTGTTTTTACTCCTAGTACATTATCTCTTATTCAGCAGATCACTGACGAGGCGTGGCAAGTTCCATACTCCACCCGCGTTGATTCCCTCGCCAACTACCAGCATACCGAAGCGTTTGAAGATGATCTTCTTGTCGAAGACTTACTGTATAGCGAATATGAATTGACACCTCAACGAATAGAGAAAGTCAAAAGTATTGCGTTGAGTGAGCCGGTTTTGAAAAGTTCACTGATTTCTGAAAAAGGAGATGTCACGGTCGTAAACATTACGGTCCAACTCCCTGAAATAGATAAAACTGCTGAAGTACAAGAGGTGGTTGCTTACATAAACGGAATGATTGAACGTTATCAGCAAGTGTACCCAGACACGGAATTCCACAAGGCTGGTATTATTGCAATGAACTACGCATTTATGACCGCAGCCCAAGATGATAGCGCAACATTAGTGCCTACTATGTTACTAGTGATATTGGTGTTTCTGACCATCATGTTGCGCTCATTGCTTAGCGTCATCGCGACGCTCATCGTTATTATCGGCTCGGTTATGGTGACAATGGGCTTGTCAGGATGGGCTGGTATGTTCTTAAGCACGGCGACCGTTAATGTGCCTACCTTGGTGATGACGCTTGCCGTCGCAGACTGTGTACACATCATCGCGACAATGCGTCAGTCTATGCAAAACGGCTTTAGTAAAGCCCACTCTATTGAGCGAAGTATTGCGCTCAATTTCATGCCTATCTTGATTACCTCCATTACCACCGCGATCGGCTTTTTAATGATGAATATGTCGGATTCTCCAATCCTGAGAGATTTCGGCAACCTATCAGCCCTTGGCGTCATGGTTGCTTGTTTCCTTTCCATCACGTTACTTCCCGCCTTGCTTAATATCCTTCCGGTTACGGTGAAGTCGGATACTTCTGATGAAAGAAAGCACTTTATGGATCATTTAGGAGATTTCGTGGTGTCAAAGCGACATGCGTTATTGCCGTTGTCGGTGCTTGTTATTGTCGCGAGTGCGAGCTTGATTCCGCTGAACAAAGTCAATGATGAATCCGTCGAGTACTTTGGCCATAGCAATGAATTTCGCCGAGCGGCTGATTTTATGGAAGAGCGAATCAGTGGCATGGCGAACATCAGTATCGCGATAAAAACTAACGAATCGCAGGGCATTGCCGATCCTAATTTTCTCAATTCCGTGGGTAAATTTACTGACTGGCTAAGGTTGCAGCCAGAAACGGACCATGTTGCGACCTTGAGCGATGTTTATAAGCGCCTAAACAAGAACATGCATGGAGATGATCAGGCTTATTACTCGCTCCCTCAAGACAGAGAATTAGCGGCTCAATATCTGCTGCTTTATGAAATGTCACTACCGTATGGTTTAGATTTGAACAACCAAATCAATGTAGATAAGTCGTCGATCAAGATGGTTCTCACCGTGGAGAACTTGGGCAGCGTCGAGCTTGTTGATTTGGAAAATCGCATTTACCAATGGTTTAACGAAAACGCGCCTCAATATGATGTTGTTGCGTCTAGTCCTTCATTGATGTTTGCGCATATTGGTGAAACGAATATGGCCAGCATGCTGTCAACCTTGCCCATTACTCTTGTCTTAATCTCTGCATTACTGATCTTTGCCTTGCGTTCGTTCAAGCTTGGCTTAATTAGTCTTGTCCCGAATATTGCTCCTGCGCTTATTGGTTTTGGTATTTGGGCGCTGGTTTCTGGCGAGATTAACTTGGGATTGTCTGTCGTTGTGACATTAACGCTTGGTGTTGTTGTCGATGACGCCGTTCACTTTCTTTCTAAATATCAACACGCTCGTAAAGATGGCCACAGTGCGGAGCAAGCGGTTCGCTACGCCTTTCGCACCGTGGGGCGCGCGCTTTGGATTACGACGGTCGTGCTTGTTGCTGGTTTCTCTGTTCTGGCGATGTCGAGCTTCCGCTTAAATGCCGATATGGGACAGTTGAGTGCCATTGTTATCTTCATTGCTCTTGTTGTGGATTTCATCTTTCTACCGACTCTACTGATGTTGTTTGACAAAGGCGTTTACGACGAGGTAGAGCGCCGAAATAAGCTTAAATCAACTGACTCTCAAACCAAGACTGTTACTCAGTCATAACGAATTAAAGGATTGAACATGAATTTAGTAAAAAATGCCTTAAAAGTATCAGTACTTTCTGTCTCGCTTATTATGAGTCATGCGGTGTTGGCGGATGAAGCCAAAGGACTAGAAATTGCCCAAGAGCGCAAAGCCCGTGATGGAGGGTGGGGGGATTCTGTTGCTACGATGCAAATGATTCTGCGAAACGCGCAAGGAGAAAGCAGCACACGTTTAATGCGCTTACAATCACTTGAAGTTGATGGCGATGGTGACAAAGGGCTCACGATATTTGATGAACCGAGAGATGTAAAAGGCACGGCGTTTCTCAACCATTCTCATACGGTGGGTGCCGATGACCAATGGCTTTACCTTCCTGCACTGAAACGTGTGAAACGTATTTCCTCGCGTAACAAATCAGGTCCTTTTATGGGCAGTGAATTCGCGTATGAGGATCTCAGTTCCTTTGAGATTGAAAAATACCGTTTCAACTACCTAAAAGATGACAGCATAAACGGGCAAGATGTTTTCGTCGTAGAGCAAATTCCGACCGATAAGAACTCAGGTTATACCAAGCAAACGGTGTGGTTAGATAAAGCGCATTATCGTCCACTTAAAGTTGAGTTTTACGACCGCAAAGGCTCTTTGTTAAAAACGCTTTCTTTTTCCGATTACAAGCAATATCTCAACCAATATTGGCGAGCGCACACTATGGCGATGACAAACCATCAAACAGGAAAAAGTACTGAGCTAACGACTAGCGAAATGCGTTTTAACACTGGATTACAAGACAATGACTTTCATAAGAATGTGTTGAAGCGAGTGAGGTAGTGGAGGAAAAATGAAGCGATTAAATGTTGGGTTGTTGCTTAGTGCAGCAGCCTTTTTTTACTCGATGCCTCTGACTGCCGTCGAGCTCGCAGGACAAGTCAATATTGAGCATCGTCAGTTTTTTAAAACGGGCTCTCAGGGTCAGAGCAAAGCGCAAACGTCATTGGTTTTGCAGCCAGAATTTTACTGGGAGATGCAAAATGGTGATGCAAACTTTACTTTCACACCTTTCTATCGTCTGGATGGTCTAGACGATGAGCGAAGTCATGGTGACATACGAGAGGCACTTTATCTGACTTATTGGGATGATTATGAGCTTCGAGTTGGGATTAGTAAGGTCTTTTGGGGAGTGACTGAATCAGCCCATTTAGTTGATGTAGTAAACCAAACAGACTCTATTGAAGCCGTTGATGGTGAAGATAAGCTCGGTCAGCCGATGTTACATTTTACCTCTTTCAAAGACTGGGGTACCGTCCACGCAATGTTGTTACCTTACTTTAGGGAACGAACGTTTGCGGGTACAGATGGCCGCTTGCGAACCGAACCCGTTGTCTCTGATGATGCTATCTATGAATCAAGCAGAGAAGAGAAGCACGTAGATGTGGCTTTTCGATATTCGAAAATGCTTGGCGATTGGGACGTAGGCCTAAGCTATTTATATGGAACAAACCGGGATCCCTACTTTCGTTTTGAGTACGGAGAATTAAAGCCTTACTACGCTCTGATGAGTCATGTCGGTCTCGATGTGCAAGGAATTGTTGGCGATTGGTTATGGAAACTAGAAAGTGTTTATCGAGATAGCGCTGATAATCATGTCGGTCTTGTGACGGGTTTTGAGTATACCTTCGTCGGTGCATTTGACACGGTTTGGGATGTGGGAGTTATTGGTGAGTACCTCTATGACAGTCGAGGGAACAACGCACAAACTATCGGTCAAAATGATGTGTTTGCAGGTATTCGTTGGGCGCTCAATGATGAGGACGGAACGGAAGTATTGACGGGAATCACGAAGGATTTAGATAACGCTGATGTTTACAATGCTAAGTTAGAGGCGTCGAGCCGAATATCGAATCACGTTAAGTGGCAAATTGATGCTTGGTTGTTTAAAAATGAAACACCAAATGATTTGCTCTACTTTGCTAGAGATGACGATTTTATCGAGCTATCTATTCAATACTATTTCTAAAACAAAAGGGCACAACTAAACGGCAGATTAACTAAAGATGACATTTTTGACGTTTTTGTGCTCTTTTTATTCAATAACCTCTTCTTTTCGTAATTCAATTTGGCATTGGTGCCCGGTTTGGCTACTATGTACAGCTATCAAAAAACCAATCACTCCCTTATGGACACTACCTACAGGTAGATGAGGAAACGATGCAACATCTAGAAGAGATCATTGCTAGCGCGAGCACTGCAATTGAAGCTGCCGAATCGCTAGTCGCACTTGATGAAGTGCGTGTTCAGTATCTGGGTAAAAAAGGTGAGCTAACTGCTCAACTTCAAAGCCTAGGCAAACTACCACCAGAAGAACGCCGTGAAGCTGGTCAAGAGATCAACAAAGCGAAAGGCGTAGTTCAGCAAGCTATCGCAGCTCGTAAAGATGCACTACAACGTGCTGAGCTTGAAGCGAAACTAGCAGCAGAAACAATCGACGTAACACTACCAGGTCGTCGTATTGAAAACGGTGGTTTACACCCAGTAACTCGTACTGTAGAGCGTATTGAGAAGTTCTTTGGCGAACTCGGTTTTAACACCGAGGCAGGCCCAGAGATCGAAGATGCATTCCACAACTTCGATGCGCTAAACATCGCAGCTGATCACCCAGCGCGTACTGACCACGATACTTTCTTCTTCAACCCAGACTTGATGCTTCGTACTCATACGTCAGGCGTACAGATCCGTACGATGGAAAATGGTAAACCACCATTCCGTTTCATCGCACCAGGCCGTGTATACCGTAACGACTACGACCAAACGCACACGCCAATGTTCCACCAAGTGGAAGGCATGCTGGTTGATGAGAACGTAAACTTTGCTCAGCTGAAAGGCATCCTGCACGATTTCCTATGTAACTTCTTCGAAGAAGAAGTAGAAGTACGTTTCCGTCCATCTTACTTCCCATTCACTGAGCCTTCAGCTGAAGTAGACGTGAAAGGCAAGAACGGTAAATGGTTAGAAGTACTAGGCTGCGGTATGGTTCACCCGAACGTGCTACGTAGCGTAGGTATCGATCCTGAAAAATACTCTGGTTTCGCATTCGGTATGGGTGTTGAGCGTCTAACAATGCTTCGTTACGGCGTGAACGACCTACGTGCGTTCTTCGAGAACGATCTTCGTTTCCTAAAACAGTTCAAGTAATCCAGAGGGTTCATCAACATGAAATTCAGCGAATCATGGCTTCGTGAGTGGGTAAACCCTGCGGTTACTACTGACGAGCTAACTCACCAAATTACAATGGCCGGTCTAGAGGTAGACGACGTTCTTCCTGTTGCAGGTTCTTTTACTGGCGTTAAAGTCGGTCACGTTGTTGAATGTGGTCAACACCCAGATGCAGACAAACTGCGCGTAACTAAAGTTGACGTGGGTGAAGAAGAGCTTCTAGACATTGTTTGTGGCGCACCTAACTGTCGCCAAGGTCTGAAAGTAGCAGTAGCAACAGTTGGTGCTGTTCTTCCAGGTGATTTCAAAATCAAAAAAGCGAAACTACGTGGCCAGCCATCTCACGGCATGCTTTGTTCATTCACTGAACTAGGTATCGACGTTGAGTCAGACGGTATCATGGAACTAGCAGAAGACGCAGTAGTCGGTACCGATTTCCGTGAATTCCTAGGTCTAGACGACGTAACAGTAGACGTAGACCTAACGGCAAACCGCGCTGACTGTTTCAGCATTCGTGGTCTAGCTCGTGAAGTTGGCGTACTAAACCGTGCTGACGTGACAGAGCCATTAGTAGAAGCAGTTGCCCCTTCAATCGACGATAAAGTGTCTATCGAAGTGAAAGCTCCTGCTGCGTGTCCTCGTTACCTAGGTCGTGTTATTAAGAACGTAAACGTTCAAGCTGAAACACCACTATGGATGCAAGAGAAACTGCGTCGTTGTGGTATTCGCTCTATCGACCCTGTAGTAGACATCACTAACTACGTTCTTCTAGAGCAAGGCCAACCAATGCACGCATTCGATCTAGCGAAGATCGAAGGTGGCATCGTAGTTCGTATGGCTGAGCAAGGTGAGAAGCTAACGCTTCTTGACGGCAACGAAGCAGAACTAAACGCAGATACACTAGTAGTTGCTGACCACAACAAAGCACTTGCAATCGCAGGTATCTTTGGTGGTGAAGAGTCTGGTGTAACAACTGAGACTAAAGACGTTCTACTAGAGTGTGCATTCTTTGCACCTGACCACATCCGTGGCCGCGCACGTAGCTACGGTCTTCACACTGATTCTTCAATGCGTTTCGAGCGTGGTGTGGATTACGCACTACAAGTGAGCGCAATGGAGCGTGCAACACAGCTTCTTGTTGAAATTTGTGGTGGTGAAGTTGCACCTGTTGTAGCTGTAGAATCTGAAGCAGACCTACCTAAGCCAAACAAAGTTGCACTACGTCGCACGAAACTAGACAACCTACTAGGTCACCACATCGCTGATGCTGATGTAGTAGAAATCCTAGAGCGCCTAGGTTTGACTGTTGAAGCTTCAGAAGAAGGTTGGGTGGCAGTAGCGCCAACATGGCGTTTCGATATCGCTATCGAGCAAGATCTGATTGAAGAAGTTGGCCGTATCTACGGTTACGACAACATTCCTAACCAAAACCCAGCAGCAGCACTTAAGATGCACAACCACGTTGAAGCGGATCTTCCACTGAAACGCGTTCGTGATCTTCTTGTTGACCGTGGTTACCACGAAGCAATCACATACAGCTTCGTTGAGCCTGAGCAGCAAAAGCTAGTTGTACCTGGTGTTGAGCCTCTAGTACTTCCAAACCCAATTTCTGCAGACATGTCAGCAATGCGTCTTGGTCTTATCCAAGGTCTGCTGAACACGGTTGTTCACAACCAGAAGCGTCAACAGCCACGCGTTCGTCTATTCGAATACGGCCTACGTTTCATCCCATGTGAATCTGCAGAAAACGGCATGCGCCAAGAGCCTATGCTAGCGGGTGTTATCGCTGGTACTCGCGGTGAAGAACATTGGGATATCGAAACTAACACGGTTGATTTCTTCGACCTTAAAGGCGATCTAGAAGCGATTCTAGAGCTATCTGCGAACGAAAAAGCGTACTCTTTCGCTGCACTGTCACCTGAAAGCAAAAAAGCTAACCCAGCACTTCACCCAGGTCAATCTGCGGCAATCATCGTAGATGGCAAAGAAGTGGGCGTGATCGGTACCGTTCACCCTGAGCTTGAGCGTAAGTTCGGTCTAAATGGTCGTACTATCGTATTCGAAATCGAATGGTCTGCAATTAACAGCAAAGTGATCCCAGAAGCGGTAGCACTTTCTAAATTCCCTTCAAACCGTCGTGATATCGCGGTAGTAGTGGATGAAGCTGTTGCATCTGGTGACATTGTTAACGCTTGTCTAGAGCAAGGTGGCGAGTTCCTTAAAGATGCAAAACTGTTCGACGTTTACGTAGGTAAAGGCGTTGAAGAAGGTAAGAAGAGCCTAGCAATCGCTCTGACTCTACAGTCACTTGAGCGTACGCTTGAAGATGCAGATATCGCTGGTGCGGTTGACGCTATCGTTGCTCACGTTTCTGAGAAGTTTGGTGCGTCTCTACGTGACTAATCTCGCGTAACGTATCTTCTTAAGAAATGAAAACCCTGCTAGTTTGGCAGGGTTTTTTTATTTTTAGGATTACCTTATCGTTGTTCAAGTTCCTTACTGCTCGCACCACCCCTCATTATTTTAAAATACTAGACCAAACTAGGGATGGCCCTTACCCGAGATTAGGAACGTATTGTTTTTCAGCTAATACACGCTAACGATAGCTTATTGGCGGTTAGGCAGCGAGTGAGAGGGTATAGCTAAGCAGAAGAGGCAGCGTAAGAATGCTGAAAAAGTTGCCAAATAGTACCATTGACGCCACCTTCATGGGTTCTATATTCAGTCTTTCCGCAAATAGGTAATTCATGACGGCTGGCGGCAGCATTGTGAAGAGCACCATCATTTGCAATTGCATCGTTGGAAGGGGAATTAACCAATAAATAAGTGCAAAAGCGACAGCACCAGTTGCCAGTGACTGCACGGTACACAACACACCAATCTTTAAACCGTCCAACCGTAAATGACACATTTGTGCCCCCAGAGATAAAAGCATCACGGGTACGGCCGCTTGCCCAAGTAGAGCAGTGGCTTCGTATAAAGGCGCCCATGCACCCACATTTGACACGTTGAGAAACAGAGCCAACGACGCTGCTAAAAAGATTGGCATCTTGACTATTTGCTTAAAAGGGTTGCCATGACTAAGCAGCATTACGCCTAAGCTGATATGCAAGCATGCTGACACGACAAATAAAAGCACTGCTGACGACAGCGCAATTTCTCCAAACGTATAGGTAAACAAAGGAATAGCTAGATTTCCGCTATTCCGAAACATATGTGGTGGCGCCCAGGTTTTAAACGAGAGTGACGTCCATCGACATACCGGGATCATGAGTAGTGCGGGAATTAAAACCGCAACAATTGCCGCCAAAAGAAGCGGCCCCTGATTTGAATCGAGCGGCATGCTAACGAGTGACGAAAATACCAGTGCTGGCGTAAAAACCTCAATATTAATGCGGTTTATTGGGCGAAAGTCAGGCTTGATGTAACGACCGACCAAATAGCCAACTCCGACAAGAGCAAAAACAGGGAAAAGAATATTTATGATTTGATTAATCATGGTCGCCTAGAAGCAGTGTAAGAAGCTAATGAGGAAATACACGAACTTCCACATTATCAATCTTTATATATGGCGTCATCGTTAAACAGCGAGAAGCGTGGGTTTAATCAAGCTTTCAAAGCACAGTTGCAAAGTACAGGTGGTCATACCTTTTAATCTAATTGTTACGTATCGAGTTACATACAAATCACTGAATTTACGACAAGTTCTATGTCAAGTGTCTGTTAAATAACCAATATCTGATATTTTTATTAAATAGTGTTTAATGTTGATATTTAAACTACTTTTAGTTTTATAATCTGGATGTTTTTCCTGATAAAGATGAAACAAAAACAAAAATATCAAATTTCTGGCGTTTAACAATAATTTACGTAGTGCTATTCCTTTTGTTCGCCAAGAAAAAAGTTGGCGAAAATCATAAGCTTGTCATACACTTCCTGATGTAACCCCGATATGTTGTTGAATTGGTAGGGTAAAACTGCTCTGGCGCTACACTAACGTAGCATTGTTTAACATAGCTTTGAGGAAAGTTTTATGGCGCTCACAAAAGCCGAACTGGCAGAAAACCTGTTTGATAAATTAGGATTTAGTAAGCGGGACGCCAAGGAAACGGTGGAAGTGTTCTTTGAAGAGATTCGTAAGGCACTGGAAAGTGGCGAACAGGTAAAACTGTCAGGTTTTGGTAACTTTGATCTTCGTGACAAGAATGAACGACCTGGTCGTAACCCGAAAACTGGTGAAGATATTCCAATTACTGCTCGACGTGTAGTGACTTTTCGCCCGGGTCAGAAGTTAAAAGCTCGTGTAGAAAACCTGAAGAAAGTACAGTAAGCCGAATAAATGGATCACGCTAAGGCGTGGTCTTTTTTTGCGTAAAATTCGTGTGCATACAAATGAAAACCACCGCAATGCGGTGGTTTTTCTGTTTATGAGAGACGCTTAATGATATCGGTTACGCCGCTTCTAGATGCGTTGTTAAGTATGGTTGCCATGCTTGTTGGTACAAGTTCTTAGACTGTGTACGCATGTTGCGAATAGAGGCAAGCTCTATTTCGCTTAGCTCACGTTTTTCCAACATCGCTTGACGTTCTAGTTTCTGGATTTTTTCGTATAGGTCGTGTTCGGGACCGCTTTTTACATCTGCGATTGCTTTCAAGTGCAGTTGAACTTCGGCTACTAGGTTTGTTTTTGGTAAACGAACGAGCAAGTTCAAGTCTCTATATCCTGAAGGGCCAGGTTTTTTGAATCGATTTTTTACTTTCACAATAGTTGTTTCACGCTCTAACGTTTCATAAATGGAGACTAAGCTCGCGACGTCTTCAGCTACAATCGTTGCACGTGCTAGGTCAGTAATACGTTCAACTTTCCCATCTAACTCTAAAGCTATCTTTTCTTCTGCTCGTTGTTTGGATTTCACGCCTGCGAAGTATGGCTGAGCGTCATTAAGAAGTGCGGTACTCTTACAGATAGTTTCAAGTTCAAATTGTGCTTGGTGAGCTTTGCTGTAAAGAATGTCGAAGTCAGAATATGGCTGAGTTGGTGTGGTGTCGATTGACTGAATGCCATATAAACCGCTAAGGCTGTGTTTAAAAAGTTTCGAACAAACTTCGTTTTGGCTGGTTGAACGATTTTGTTCGCCACTAGGCGCAGGGGTAATTGGAAGTGCGGCAAATGCCGGTGCACGGCTAAGTACCAAAAGCATCAATGCTGTAGTACGAAGAAATAAGCTCATTCACTCTCCTTAACTTGCTTGTACTTAGAAAATAGGGAACATAAAGGTCGCTAAGTTCGGCAAATCAGGTACTAACTTATAAATGGGGCCATTACGAAAGATTCCAAGGTTTCAGTTTTATCTTGAAGTAGAATCGTGCGTTAGATCACCATTCTCTTTTCTTTATTCTGATTATCAGATAAAGGCGCGTCTCCTATGAGACCGATTACATCCTATCACCGCAGTATTAACCAAAGATGAACGGCATAGACAAATTGAAAAAAAACGTTAGTCTTACCTCTCAAAATGAAAACAGCCGACAAGTAGAAAGTAAAATGAGAGACCAAGAATTTTGGCATAACAAATGGGCCAGCAATCAAATCGGATTTCACTTGGAAGATGTAAACCCGCTATTACCAGTATATTGGAAACACACTAATCCAAAGCGTGAAGATAAAGTGTTAGTTCCTTTATGTGGAAAGTCAGAAGACTTGATTTGGCTAGCGATGAAGCATGATTCGGTTGAAGGCGTTGAGCTAAGCCATATTGCTGTGCGTGCCTTTTTTGCTGAACATTTTTACACGCCAACGGTAACGCCTCTTAATGGCATGCACGAGCTTTATCAATTTGATGAGCTCTCTATTTATACTGGGGACTTTTTCACTGCACCAGTATCTCAAGCCGATATCATTTATGATCGCGCCGCGTTGGTTGCTTTACCGCAAGATATGCGAGAGGAGTATGTAGAGCGTCTCAAGCAACTTTTGAACCCAGGCGGTCGTATTTTGCTTGTTACACTCAACTATCCTCAAGAAGAGATGGCGGGGCCTCCATTTAGCGTGCCGGTCGAAGAGATTGAGCAGTTATTTTCAGGTTACAAAGTTACTTGTTTGAACGTAGATGAAGCTGACGAGAATCATCCTAAAATTGCGAAAAAAGGCTTAAGTCGCTTCTCTGAAGAAGTGTACTTAATCGAGAGTGAATAGGCTCTCTTCGGTTTGGAACACGAAATAGCGCAGCAATTTGAGCTGCGCTATTTTTGTATGAGTGGTTCGTATTTAATAAATGATATTCACTTTTGAAGCACTTTCAACAGCATCTTGAACGGCTTCTTCGGTGGTTTTTCGTCGCGTAAGGACAACACCTAAACGGCGGCGACCATCGATTTCTGGCTTACCGAATAGACGAACTTGTGTTTGAGGTTGAGCTAAAGCTTTGCTTAGGTTTTCAAAGCGAATGTTTGTGGAAGTCCCTTGTCCAAGAATAACAGCAGACGCAGATGGGCCATATTGCACAATATTATTAATTGGCATTCCGGTAAACGCGCGCACGTGGAGAGCAAACTCAGACATTTCCTGCGAAATCATTGTAACCATACCCGTATCGTGAGGGCGAGGAGAGACCTCATTGAAAATGACTTTATCGCCTTTGACAAACAGCTCTACACCAAAGATGCCGTAGCCACCGAGCGCGTTTACCACTTTCTCAGCCGTGTATTCAGCTGCTTTTACTGCGTTTTCTGACATAGCTTGCGGTTGCCATGATTCGCGGTAGTCGCCATCTTCCTGACGATGACCAATTGGAGCACAGAAATGCACACCGTCAACGGCTCTGATGGTCAATAAAGTTATTTCGTAATCGAAGTCGATAAAACCTTCCACGATAACGCGACCTGCACCCGTACGTCCGCCTTCCTGAGCGTAATCCCATGCTTTTGTAACGTCGTCTTCGGTCTTGATAACACTTTGCCCTTTACCTGAAGAGCTCATCACAGGCTTCACCACGCACGGAAGACCCACATGCTCAACCGCGGCTTTGAAGTCTTCAAAGTTATCTGCAAAACGATAAGGTGAAGTCGTCAATTCCAGTTCTTCTGCTGCCAAACGTCGGATACCTTCACGATTCATTGTTAGCCTGGTTGCCTTAGCGGTTGGAACAACATTCAGTCCTTTCTCTTCAAGCTCTACCAGTTTGCCGGTTGCGATGGCTTCAATTTCTGGTACGACGTAAGTAGGTTGTTCCTTCGTAATAACTTCTTCTAAGGCGTTTCCATCTAACATGTCGATAACATAACTACGGTGAGCGACTTGCATCGCTGGAGCATTGGCATAGCGATCACAAGCAATCACTTCTAAACCAAGTCTCTGGCATTCAATGGCGACTTCTTTACCGAGTTCGCCAGAGCCTAAAAGTAATACACGGGTAGCATTTGCGCTAGTTGCAGTGCCAAACATAGTGTTCCCTTACAAAATAGAGTGATGAGACAGAAATTGCAGGAGATCATACTGAAGTTTTATGACAAAGCAAACGTTTGCTTTTGGTTTTTAGGTAATAAAAAAGCTCTACATGTTGTAGAGCTTTTTGTTGAATTTGTCGTTTATACGTTGACAAAACTAAGCGGAATATCTGGATTCAACGCTTCCAACGTTGATTGCGTATCGGCTAAATGACTGATCTTACCTTCTGAGTTCTCTACCAATGCAGCGGCTTTGATGCTGTCAAAGGTTTCACCCGCAAGTAAAACTTGGATTAGCGCAACTTGTAACGGCGGCAAGCTAGGATTGAACGCTGCATTTTCTGCATAAGCGCCTTGGAATACACGGCCGCTAGTCATCTCTAATGCTAAACCACTCAAGTTGTTGGTGTATGGTGAGTGGCTCATGTTCATCGCTTCAACTGCACTTTGGATGAGTGCGTCTTCATCATCACATGAGAACTGGTGTTTAACTTCTGCCATTAAGCCGGACTCGATACCGAGATCGTTTGGTCCAAAGGCTTCAGGCAGGTATTCATGAAGTGACTTTTCTTCGCGTTCTGGGAGCTGGATTTTAAGCTCGTTTGCGGTAGATAACTCATTCATGAACTGGCGGCAGTGACCACATGGGCTGAAGTTGATAGTGATATCCTTAACACCACGTTCGCCTTTCATCCAAGCATGGCTAATCGCAGACTGCTCTGCGTGAACCGTTTGACCCAACTGTACACCAAAGAATTCCATGTTGGCACCGAAGTAAAGGCGACCTGAAAGACCACGAACGATAGCGCCGACATAAAAGTCAGAAAGGGGAGCATAGGAGTACGCTGCGGCAAAAGGAAGTAGCGCAACACGAAGCTCTTTGTCTGATAGACCGGTAGCTGAAAGCAACTGCTCAAATTGTTGAACTGAAAGCGTAGCATCAAAATCATCAGCTTGGATGATAGGAGCAAGTTGTTTGGAAAGTGCTTCTGGAGCGCCTGCTAGCGCCTGTTCAATGCGACTTTTCATGTTGAATCCTTGTTATTGCATGGACAGTTATTCTATGTGAAAGATAGAAATGTTCCGTGCGTTAGATCACGATAAATAATGCAATTGATAATTCTGTTACATAATTAGAGTGAGCTCACACATGTATTCGATTGCACAGGTGTGAAGCGTTATCTCCGTCTCACAATTAACCATATCAGTATATATTCATATGACCAAGGAGCAGGAGTATGTTACTAACGCGACTTTTACCGCTATGCTACTTTATACCTACGTAATCTAGAGCGAGTGGTAGCACCTAGAATGCTAATGCTATGAATGTATATCTCGATCAAGTCCCTTCACGATATTACTGGGTGAGGTTGATAGATAAGATAGGGTTTTGAAAAGGGTAAGGAAGAAGCGGAAAGGCTACGGCCTGCCGGAAGGAGGGCAGACCGAGAGCGCTTAACTATTGATATAGCCAGACAGCCAAAGCAAAAAAGCTTGGAGCCAAAATAGAAGTTATGATCCCACATAAAACCAATGCGAGTGATGAGAACGCGGCATCTATGGGCTGTTTCTCTGCACAAGTAGCGGTGCCTAAGGCATGAGAGACTGTACCCATTGTCAGACCACGTGCAATCGGGTGTTTAATTCCAATCAAATTGTAAATTGGGTATGCCAAAATTGCGCCCAATAAACCGACAATCAGAACCAAGATCGCTGCAACGGCGGCTTCACCACCGAGGTGACTCGATATTTCCATCGCTATTGGTGTAGTGACGGACTTACCCACTAGACTCGCGATTAAACTAATATCCGCTTTGAAAGCGACTGCGATCAAGGTGGTTGTCATCATCGACATCACACTGCCTACTGTGCAAGCAAAAGTGATGATTCGCCAGTTTGCTTTAATCTGTGGTAGTTGTTCATATAGTGGATAAGCCAGAGCAACTACGGCTGGTTGAAGTAAAAAACTGATCCCTTCGTTATCCGCATAATACGTTTCAAACGGTACATTTAAGTAAGTAAGCAAAGGAATGAGCACTGCAATACTGATCAGCAAAGGATTTGCTAGAGGATTATTCACTTTGATTGCAATTTGGCGCGCGACAAGAAAAACCGCAATGGTAACAACTAACCACATATCAGTGCTTCTCCTTTAACAAGTAGTCCAGCAGCCAAGCGAGGCTGACTAGTACAATGAGTGAGCCTCCAACTGCGCTAGCAATGATAGGGAGGGCATTAGCGAGTAGCATATCGAAATGTTGCATTAATCCGACGCTAATAGGAACGAACAATAAGATCATATAGCGGATAAATAGCGTGGCGCCCGGTTTGACCCAGTCGACTTTTACAAGCCCAAGAGTCATGGAGAAAAACAGTACGAGCATACCGATGACACTTCCTGGAACGGAAACGCCAGTGAACTTTTGAATGGTAATTCCGATGCCAAGTGCTCCCATGATGAGGAAGATTGAAATGAGCAGTTGGATCAGTTGTAAGAATCGTTCTTTAATCATTTTGACAGTATATAAACAACAAGCACACCATAAGGTGCGCTTGTATTAGGAGGAGTTAGGAAGCTAAGCTCTCTACATAACAGTACACGGATTTTAATATCGCAATCTTCTTTTCGTCACTTTCATGTTCGTGAACTAAGTTTTCTAAATTCAGCATGTACTCTTCAATTTGGCTTTCAAACACTTCTCGACAGTGTAGTGCCCAGCGTCTTTGTTCTTGCTCGTCTAATGTGCCTGGGAAGTTACGCGCACGATAGCGGAACAATAGAGGTTTAATACGCTTGTCATCAAATTCAATGTCTAATGCAGCAAGATTATTCGGGTCGGTTTCTCGAATGATATCCATAGCTGCGCGATCAGCCGGAGAAAAGAACCCGTCGTAAAGCTGTGTATCGACGTCATCACTTTTATCGAATTTACGCTCGACTGAAAAGAGGCTAATCAGCTTTTCTCTAATTTCAGGATGTTGGCGCAACAAAGCGAGATTAGCGAGACATTGCTGGCGATCAATGCCAATAGACTCTGCATTTTCAGCCGTTAACGTTTTTGCAGGGGCGAGAATAGGGCATTTGTTCAAATGAACTAGTTTAACTGGCACTGGTAGCAATTCACCAAGATCTTCGCGCTTAGTGTAGAGTCTTTCGTGCAGCTCTTCTGCGGATAGCTCAAGAATAGGTTGAGGGTCTTTCGCTAAATCGATGGTGATAACGGCATTATTATTGGTTGGATGCCAAGCAACAGGCACAATCCAGCTAGTGTACTGGCATTCGCGCCCTAACATGCCTGAAACGTGCATCAACGGTGTCATGTTGACGATGTCGACTAAATCATTGAGCTTGCGCTTTTGGCGCATAGAAAAAAAGTAATCAAACAATTTTGGTTGCGCTGCTTTTACTTTCTTTGCCATTTCGATAGTCGCAATCACATCTGCCATGGCATCGTGCGCGTTACTATGTTCTATGCCGTTAGCCACAGACAAGTGTTCTAATTTAAAGCTAGTGAAGCCATCTTCGTTTTCTGGCCATTCTACGCCTTCTGGGCGAAGGGCATGGCACGCGCGTAGTACATCGAGTAAATCCCAACGCGAGTTACCGTTTTGCCAACTCCATGCGTATGGATCGATAAAGTTGCGATAACAAGTATAACGGGTCACTTCGTCATCAAAGCGAATGCTGTTGTAGCCTAAACTGGTGGTATTTGGTCTCGCGAGTTCAGCGTGAATCTTAGCGATAAACTCTGGCTCAGAAAGGCCTTCTTGAACCGTTTTTTGCGGAGTAATACCAGTAATAAGCGCAGCTTCAGGAGACGGAAGATAATCAGCAGGTGGCTGGCAGTACATGACTAAAGGCTCGCCGATGATATTAAAGTTTTCATCTGTACGAACACCAGCAAACTGGCTTGGGCGATCTTTCGCGGGGTTGGTTCCCCATGTCTCATAATCAAAGAAGAAAAAAGTGGGCTGATTATCTTGGTGCATTCTGCTTACCGTTTACAAAACCGATGACAGTATTAGACCATTCAACGCCTTGACTAGCAACGAAAGATGCAAGTTGAATTTGTGAAAATGAAAAAAGCCGATGGCGAACCATCGGCTTGATATTTTATGTTTTATCGCTTTGGAAGGAATTTGAGTTCTATGCTCGTGTTTCTTCCAATGTTGCTTCACTTTCTGGTGACTTCAGCACTCGGCTAGCAATTGTACCCGCAGTCATTGAGCCTGAAACGTTTAGTGCGGTACGTGCCATGTCAATCAGTGGTTCAATAGAGATAAGCAGTGCCGCGATGGTCACAGGTAAGCCCATTGCAGGAAGAACAATCAAGGCTGCAAACGTCGCACCGCCGCCGACACCTGCAATACCAAATGAGCTGATGGTGATAATCGCAATCAATGACAGGATAAAGTGTAGATCAAGTGGGTTGATGCCCATTGTCGGAGCTACCATCACTGCAAGCATTGCAGGATAGATACCTGCACATCCGTTTTGGCCGATAGTGGCACCAAACGATGCTGATAGGTTTGCAATCGCTGGTGGAACGTTAAGCTTGGTGATTTGCGCTTCTACGTTTAGTGGAATTGTTGCTGCTGAGCTACGAGATGTAAACGCGAAGGTCAGTACAGGCCAGATTTTCTTAAAGTATTCCGCAGGGCTAACGCCAACAAAAGAGACCAATACGCCATGAACAACAAACATCAGTGCGATAGCAACATAAGACGCCACAATAAAGCCAAGTAGGTTTAGGATGTCGCCTGCGCTTGATGTCGCTACCACTTTTGCCATCAGTGCTGCGATGCCGTATGGCGTTAGCGCCATGATCATCTTCACTAATCGCATAACGATTGACTGAGCTGCTTCTACGAAAGTACGAATCGGTGATTCCAACTCTGCTTTTTCCATCATCACTTTACGAGCGGCGATACCAGTTAACACGCCGAAAATCACAACAGCGATAATTGATGTCGAGCGAGCACCTGTTAGATCAGCAAATGGGTTGGTTGGAATGAAGCTAACTAGCATTTGAGGAATAGTTAAGTCACTTACTGTACCGGCACGGCTTTCTAAAACGGCGATACGAGCGGTTTCACGCGCACCTTCAGTTAACCCTTCTGCTGACAGGCCAAATGTCGTTGTCACCAAAATACCGATAAGTGCAGCAATTGCAGTCGTTACTAGAAGAACAGAGATGGTCAGGCCAGAAATTTTACCTAAAGATCCACCTTTCTCCAACTTAACAACTGCAGAGATCATCGATACCAATACTAGTGGCATGATGACCATTTTCAGTAGACCAACGTAGCCACTGCCTACAATGCCTACCCATTCAAGTGTTTGAGCAATTGCGCTGTTGCCTTCACCGTGAATGAGTTGCAAAGCAAGACCAAAAAGAGAACCGGTAACAAGACCGATCAAAACGAGACGTGAAAGAGTGTGTTTCTTTTGTTGCTGATTAAATAGAAAGAACAATATTCCAACAAAGACGGCTAGAGAGGCTATCACTGCAAAATTCATAATTTGACCTTATCAACCAGCCGAAGTGGCGGTTGTTTTTTATACGGGGTTTTATACGGATTTATTTATGGAGCGTAAGATAACGCTCGTGATATAACTTTAAAAATGACAAACGGGTATTAGCTAGATCTAAAATGAATATAAAAACGAGATCTAAGTCGCGTGAGAGTGTGAATTAGCACGTTAATTGTACAAAATGGTTATTCGTAGTGATGCAGTAATTCACGCATTTCTTTCCTTTGTAAGTAAACCACCGAGTCTTCTTGATAACTGAAAAGTTGATAAATCATCGCTTTGGCGACATCTTCTGCTCGAATAGGTAAAAAGTTGGACAGTTTGCCTAGCATAAGTGGGCGAATTACCTTAAACAGAGTTTGTACTAACTTCTCGTCCATTCTTGGGTTTTGACGTTGACCAACAAGCGGGCCTGGGCGAACAAATACGATTTCCTCAAAATCCATAGCTTCGATTCGTTGTTCCATTTGTCCTTTACAAGCTAAGTAATGGGATGGCGATTTACTATTTGCACCGAGGCTAGAAACAACCGCAAGGCGTTTGACTCCGATTGTTTTCATTTGTTGGGCGACTTTGCACACCAGATCAACATCTACTCTACGCAAATTATCCTTACTGCCTGCTTGCTTAAGGGTCGTGCCTAAACAGATAAAGCCGATGGTTGGTGTTGGTTGGTTCTCATCCCATTGGTGGATAGAAAGGTCTGCATCAATGAGAGGAATAAGCTTGTTGTCCACATCTAGGACGCCATCGAGTGGGCGGCGAGAAAGATAATATAATGTTCCAACACCTGATTGATTTATGAGGTTTGCAATGACTTTTGAGCCTACTAAGCCAGTTGCACCGGCGATGATTGCGCAGGTGTTGTTATCCATATCTTTTCTCCTATATGGGAACATAGTCTAAGCTATTGTAGCGGATTTCAACGAGTTACTTATAATCTCGTGCAAGAAAGGTGAGACGCTCTGCGAACTCGGCAGACTATCCTGAGATAAACTTGATTAGCGCTGCCCCAATTGGATGCAAGTGTATACAATAGTGGGCGCGCAAAAACTGTCGCTGAACAAGACCTCTTGAACAACAGAACACCTCTCACCCAGACAACATCAAAGGAACGTAAAAAATGGATGACTCTTTTGCTGCGGAGATACAAGCACGCATAGATAACAAAACCAAACCCGTCGGTTCTTTAGGCTTATTGGAAAAGGTGGCACTGCAGTTAGCTCTTATTCAAAGTCAGAATAAACCTCAGCCAGTTGATTCCATCGCTATCTGCAAACCGAGCATGCTGGTATTTGCTGGAGATCACGGCGTTGCAGAGGAGGGTGTGAGCATTGCGCCAAGCGAAGTCACTCAGCAAATGGTGGCTAACTTTCTCGCTGGCGGCGCAGCCATCAACTGTTTTTGCGACATTAATGGCATTCAACTCAAAGTAATAGATTGCGGCATGTTGGCTCCTATTGATGTGCTGGTTCCAGAATTTAAATCCCATCCCAACTTGGTTGAACAACGGTTGGGTAACGGTACGGCTAATTTTTCTAAACAATCCGCGATGTCCCCAGAACAAGTGGCGTTAGGTTTAGAATATGGTGCGAAGATTGCTGAGCATACCATTTTGCATGGTTCAAACCTCTTAATGTTCGGCGAGATGGGCATCGGTAATACCAGTTCGGCCTCAGCACTGTTATCGGCGCTGAGCTCATTAGATATTGATTATTGTGTTGGCGTTGGCACCGGAATCAATCAACAGCAGTTGAGCCGCAAATATAAACTGGTAGCACAGGGGGTAAACCGATGTCGAGGTCTTGATACCAAAGCGATTCTCGCACAGGTTGGGGGTTTTGAAATCGTACAAATGGTGGGCGCTTTTTTAGAAGCCAAGCGGCTTAAAACTCCAGTTTTAGTGGATGGGTTTATCGTATCGGTAGCGGCTTATATTGCGACGTTGTTAGACGAAGAAACGCGTGAATACATGTTGTTTGCCCATCGCTCTGAAGAAAATGGACATAAATTTGTATTGGAACATCTTAAAGCAGAACCTCTGCTCGACCTTGGTTTACGGCTAGGGGAGGGAACAGGAGCCGCTCTTGCCTTACCCTTGTTAAAAGCTGCCGCTCAGTTTTACAACAAAATGGCGAGCTTCGAGAGTGCAGGAGTTACAGTATAGTGTCAGTCCCTGATAATTCTGAGAAAGTCACGCCGTCATCGTTAAGATACCAGTGGGAGTTATTTCTATTAGCTACCAGTTTTTTTAGCCGCTTACCCGTGCCCCAAGCGTTGCCTTACAGTGAAGAACGCATGAATCAGGCAGGCCGTTACTTTGCGTTAGTTGGTCTCGTGCTTGGAGCACTTTGCGCTTTGGTATTCTCGCTCACCTCAATTTTTTTCCCAGAGTCGGTTGCCATAGTATTAACGATGGTGTTTAGCTTATTGTTAACTGGGGCTTTTCACGAAGACGGCTTGACCGATATGGCGGATGGCATTGGCGGTGGCATGACCGTAGAGCGACGCCTCTCTATTATGAAAGACAGTCGTATTGGCACTTATGGTGCCGCCACTCTCATTATGGCGTTATTGGCTAAGTATGTTTTTTGGAGTGAACTGGCTAACTTGCCGCACTTTTGGTTGGTCATTGTCGTCGCTTACACCGCAAGCCGAGCACTAGCAGCGACGCTTATTTATGACATGCCTTATGTCAGTGACAGTGATACGTCGAAAAGTAAACCGCTAGCAAGTCGCCAGTCTTCTCTAGAAGTCTCCATTTTGTTGTTTACTGGTGGCGTAACATTGCTTGTGCTTGGTATCGCGGATGCGATCTTGATATCGCTTGTTCTCGTGGTATTTCGTTTGATGTTCAAACGTTGGTTAACCAAGAGAATTGGCGGCTTTACGGGGGATTGCCTTGGCGCAGCGCAACAGTTGTCGGAACTGCTTATTTATCTCACTATGATTGGGTTGTATCACTCCTCATGAAGCAATTGATACTCGGTGGCGCGCGCTCTGGGAAGTCGCATTTGGCAGAAAAAACAGCTAAGCAATTATCGGTCGCTTCTCAGCGAGCATTACACTATGTTGCAACCGCGCTGCCATTTGACCAAGAAATGCGAGAGCGAATAGCGCATCATCAAAAGCAACGCGGGGGCGAGTGGCAAGAGCATGAATGCCCCCTTCATTTATCTGAGTTACTGACAAATTTCGCTATCACCGATGTTGTATTGATCGACTGTTTAACCTTGTGGCTCAACAATTGGATATTTGAGTTAGGTGATGAATGTTCCAATGAGAAGCTAGAAGCAGAAATTGAAAAGCTTATACAGGTGGTACGTGGCTCAGATGCGACGTTAATATTCGTCTCTAACGAGGTTGGAATGGGCATTGTACCTTTGGGGGCGGTTAGTCGTTATTTTGTGGATAATGCAGGACGGATGAATCAAAAACTAGCCAGTGTTTGCCATCGCGTTACCTTTGTTGCTGCTGGTTTGCCGTTGGTTCTTAAAGAGTAGGATGGAACAAAATGAAAACACTCAATATCTATCTTGTGCGTCATGGAAAAGTAGACGCTCCACCAGGACTCCATGGCCAAACAGATGTAAAAGTTACGCCTGCTGATCAAGAGAGTATTGCTCGGGCTTGGGCCGAGAGTGGACGAGGTGTGGGTGGAATAATTTCTTCTCCGCTTTCACGCTGTCAAGAACTGGCAAACATCATTGCTGAACAGCAATTATTACCAGTAATGACGGATGAGTCTTTACAAGAGATGGCATTTGGTGATTTTGATGGTATGCCTTTTGATATGCTCACTAAGCAGTGGAAAAAGCTAGATGCTTTTTGGCAATCGCCAGCACAACATACGTTGCCGAATGCTGAGAGCTTAAGCACATTTTCTGAGCGCATATGTCGCGTTTGGTCTCAAATCATCAACGATATCAATGACAATCTACTTATCGTCACGCATGGTGGCGTCATTCGTATGATTCTTGCTCATGTATTGGAGTTAGATTGGCGTAACCCAAAGTGGTATTCGACGTTGTCGATAGGAAACGCTTCTGTCACGCATTTAACAATTACCATAGATGAGCAAATTTACGCCTCGGTGCGTTCGATTGGCGTACCTCTTTTAACTCGTTAATTTATAAATATTAAAATGCCCAGAACGATATTGCTTACGGGCATAGTCACGGAAGATGTCAGTGGAAGCCCATCTGCTAGGTGCAGGAAGCGAAAATTGACTCAGTTACATAAAAAGGAAATATAGAAATGACAACGCCGAGTTGGGATTTGTCCATCGTTTATAACGACCTTTCTGACCCACGAATTCAAGACGATATTGCTCTTGTAGAACAATGTATTGATCTTTTGAATAAACAATCAGCAGATTGTGGCAACGTAGAGATCATGCAAAATGCGATTTTGACCAATGAAGCTGCGAGTCGTTTAGCGGGCACAGTTGCAAATTTTGCGAGTTGTTATGCTTCTGTTGATGCAACAAACGCCGAAGCGAAATCGTTACTTGGTAAAATGACCCGCATCTTTTCGGAGCTTTCCCAAGCGTTCAGTCCCTTTGATTTGACATTAACTCATGCCGACGAAGAGTTTATCTTGCGCGTGTTAGACCATGAGAATCCTGATATCAGTGGGCAAGCTTTTTCTATCTTGAATTCTAGAAAGTTGGCGGATACTCGTCTTAGCAACGCAGAAGAACAGTTACTGGCTGCGATGAGTGTGGATGGCAAATCGGCTTGGGGTAACCTATACGATAACCTGACTGGCTCATTGAAAGTGAAGCTTGAGTACACAGATGGTAATAGTGAAGAGCTTGGGTTTTCTCAAGCGGCAAGCATTCTTTATGGTTCTGAATTCGAGCGTCAAGAAGCCGCGTGGCGAGGCGTACAAGATGCAATGCAAACGCACCAAGAATCATTCGCTGCGATTTTGAATGCGTTAGCAGGATGGCGCTTAACTGAAAACAAAAAGCGTTCTACGAAGCGTGAAGTTCACTTCCTAGAGCCGAGTTTGCATGGTAGCCGAATCCAAGCTGAAACTTTAAATGCGATGATGACCGTAGCCAAAGACAGTCGAGCTATTGGTCAGAAAGCGGGTTTATTGATGGCGCAAGTACATGGTCTGGATGAGATGAAACCTTGGAATCATCTGGCGGCTATGCCTGCTTTGAGCGGTGAAGCGAAGGTTTACGACTTTGATGAAGCGATTGAGGTTATTTGTGAAGCATTTGAAACAGTAAACCCTGAGATGTCGGAATTTGTCCGTTTGATGGTACAAAATGGTTGGATTGATGCCGCGCCAAATGCTAACAAGCGTCTTGGCGCATACTGCACCAAACTGCCAGCAACGCGAACACCGCTTGTGTTTATGACTTGGAGTGGCAGCCGGTCAGACCTTATGACTCTGGCACATGAACTTGGCCATGCGTTCCATAACTGGGTTATTCGTGATTTGCCACTTTGCCAAACTTACTACCCAATGACGTTAGCAGAAACCGCCTCTATCTTTGCAGAAAACATCGTTCGTGATCATTTGATTTCGAAAGCTGAGAGCGTTGATGAAAAGCTCGAGATGTTGTGGGAAGAGTTGTCATCTGCGCTAGCTTTAATGATCAACATTCCGGTTCGCTACGAGTTTGAAAAATCGTTTTATGAACGCCGCCAGGATGGAGAGTTAACCGCAGATGAATTCTGTGAGTTGATGTCAGAAACTTGGAAAGAATGGTATGGCGACGTAATGAGCGAACCGGATCCGTACTTCTGGGCAAGCAAGCTGCACTTTTCTATTGATAGCGTGAGCTTTTATAACTACCCATACCTATTTGGTTTCTTGTTTAGCAAGGGTATCTATGCACAGCGAGAAACCAAAGGCGAAGCGTTTTACACCGATTACATCAATTTGCTGCGCGATACAGGCTGCATGATGGCGGAAGATGTCGTCGAAAAGCATTTGTCGATGGATTTAACCCAGCCAACGTTTTGGCAGCAGAGTGTTGAGCTAGTGCGTGAAAAAGTCGATGAGTTTGAGCGTTTGCTCGCACAGCGCGGCTAAGTTTTTCGCAGTGTTGATGCATAATCTGCTTTATAGCTACAAAAATTTGATCAAATCATAATGATCTTAATCAGGGCTGTGGTAAAGTTCACAGCCCTAACACTTTGTAATTGTTTGAAAATTAAACGCCTCAATGCTTGATTTGAGTGCCTGGCGCGAAAAGGCATCGGATTTTCGAGGGAAATAGTGATTTCTACTCATAAGTGAGATCGCAGCAACAAAAATCCTTTGTACAATTTATTAACATATCCGCCGTGCTATTAAGGAGTAACGCATGACGAAGTCTCTCTTTCGCCAATCGTTTTTAACTGACACGTTAGATGTTCATATTGATGTTGCACCAGCGGAGCAGGTGCTTTCTAACGGTGTAAAACTTAAACTCTATCAGCGTGGTGTATTAGAAGTAATCCCTGCGAATTATACTCAGGATACGAAGAACATCATCATCTCTTGTGGGGTTCACGGAGATGAAACCGCACCGATGGAGCTGGTGGATTCCATTATTCAAGACATAGAATCTGGGTTCCAGACGGTCGATACCCGTTGTCTGTTCATTATCGCTCACCCAGAATCCACTCTGGCGCACACGCGATTCCTCGAAGAAAATCTCAACCGTCTGTTTGACGAAAAAGAACACAAACAGACAAAAGAGCTTGTTATCGCCGATACGCTTAAGCTGCTTGTTCGAGATTTTTATCAGGATACCGACCCGACAACACGCTGGCACCTTGATTTACACTGCGCGATTAGAGGCTCGAAGCACTATACGTTTGCAGTAAGTCCTAAGACTCGTCATCCTGTGCGCAGCAAGGCATTGATCGATTTCTTGGACAGTGCACACATTGAAGCAGTGCTCCTGTCAAACTCACCATCGAGCACGTTTAGCTGGTACAGTGCCGAGAATTTTGGTGCGCAGGCTCTCACAATGGAGCTTGGCCGTGTGGCTCGTATCGGTGAAAATGACCTCGATAAACTGACCGCGTTTGATTTGTCTTTACGTAATTTGATTGCGGAAACGAAGCCAGAACACTTACCAAAACCATGCATTAAGTATCGCGTAAGTCGCACAATCGTTCGTTTGAACGAAGACTTTGACTTTATGTTCGACGACAATGTTGAAAACTTCACCTCATTTGTTCACGGCGAAGTGTTTGGTCATGATGGCGACAAACCATTAATGGCGAAGAATGAAAACGAAGCGATTGTCTTCCCGAACCGCCACGTCGCAATAGGTCAACGTGCAGCTCTGATGGTTTGTGAAGTGAAAACCCGTTTTGAAGAGGGTGAGTTGGTTTACGATTAATCCAACATTGCTTTGAGAAGTTAATTGCAATTTACCGAGGCTTAACTGTAAGGTTAAGCCTCGTTTGTTTTTATCGGCCGCTATGGATTTTCAACAACTTATCCTGAACAAGGAACGACGCTGGCAACGTAACCTGATGGTTATGTCGATCGTGCTCGCTGTACTCTCTGCCATTCACTTGATGGTCGGAGAAATTTTCCTTTCTCCTTTTCAATCCTTATCTGCATTTGAACAGAAGTTATTGGTGGACTTGCGTTTACCGAGGTTAGTGTCTGCGGCAATTATTGGTGCTGCGTTAGCGGTATCTGGCGCGACGTTACAAGTGTTGCTTGGGAACGTGTTGGCTGAACCTGGCGTGCTTGGTATCTCTGGTGGCGCAAGCTTAGCAATGGTCTTAATCATGTTCGCGTCACCTGTTCTTCCTACCCCGATTGTTTTTATGTTGGCAGCGATTGCTGGCTCGATGGTATTCACGTTTGTTTTGGTGGCGATAGCAAGGGCAATGCACCTGACGACGGCTCGATTGCTTTTGGTTGGGGTCGCATTGGGTATTTTATCGAGCGCGATTGTGACGTGGGCATTTTACTTTAGTGATGATCTCAGTTTACGCCAACTGATGTATTGGTTAATGGGCAGTATTGGCGGTGCAAGTTGGTATCAACATACCGTTACTTTGGTGATGTTACCGGTGCTTATCTGGTTATGTTGTAAAGGCAAGTCGCTTGATAAATTGATGCTGGGTGAGATTCATGCGACCCAATTGGGTGTCGATGTGCATCAAATGCGTTGGAAATTGATCCTCGCCATTTCTGTTTTGGTGGGTAGCTCAGTCGCTTTGGGTGGCATCATCAGTTTTGTTGGTTTGGTGGTGCCGCACTTGTTGCGTTTGGCTTTTGGTACGGAAAACCGTTATTTATTGCCACTTTCTGCAATATCTGGTGCTGCGTTGCTTGTATTTGCTGACATCGGCGCAAGACTGTTATTGGACTCCGCAGAGTTACCTTTAGGTGTCATGACAACATCGATTGGCGCACCTATTTTCATCTGGATGCTGGTGAAGAGTCATGATGCACGTTAAACATATGTCGGTTGGTAGTCGATTATTGCCTCTTTCTTTTGAATGCAAAGCTGGCGAAATCGTACATATCGTTGGGTCTAATGGTTCCGGTAAGAGTACTTTATTGGCTGCGATTTCTGGTACGTTAAGTCACCGAGACGGTATGAGTGGTGAAGTGTACGTTGGCAACAAAAACTTGCTTACTTTACCGTTGTCAGAGCAAGCTCATGTTCGAGGTTATTTGTGTCAGCAATCGCGCCCAGCGTTTAATGTTGATGTGTTTCAGTATCTCGCTTTATCTCTGCCAAGTGGTGCTGAGATTGCGGATATCAAAGTGCGTGATGCTGTCAATATGGTGGTGGAGCTAGTACAACTGCAAGATAAGCTTCATCGCAGTATTCAAACATTATCCGGTGGTGAGTGGCAGCGTGTCCGATTAGCAGGTGTATGTTTGCAGGTGTGGCGTACCATTAATCCTTTTTCGCAGTTTTTAATTTTGGATGAGCCAGCAGCACCGTTAGATATTGCGCAAGAGGGTCTGCTCTATCAATTGATTAACACTATGGCGGCGCAGGGAATTGGAGTATTGGTTGCTAATCACGATCTCAATCGCACATTAAAGCACGCAGATAAAGTATTGCTGCTTAACAACGGTGTGCTGCACTCATCAGGAAGTGCCGATACTGTGCTAACGGAAGAAGCTCTCGGGGAAGTGTTCAATACTCAAGTCAAAAAGGTCATCGTAGATGAGCAACCTTATTTAATCTTTGATTAATGTTTAGGGACAATAAAAAACGACCTACTTGAGGTCGTTTTTTTTTAATCGAGATAGCCAAACTCAACGCTTATTGAGTTAACGGTTTTAGATCTGCAGGGCGGTAGTAAACAGATTTGAGTACTTTGCCTTTACGAATGGTTTTACCTTCCGATACGAAATCTTCGGCGCATTTCGCGATGATGTATTCACCTTTCTGCACCGCCATCAACTTGATGCCTTGTTCTGCGTAGAATGCTTCTGTTTCTGAGTACTCTTGCTCGTTACGGCATACTTTGCTCATGTTGCTTGAGTGCACTTCATCCCAGCAAGGAATAAATTCAATACCACGGTTTACTGCAACGTTTAATAGAAGATCAATTAAGTAGCTGATCGCTAGGTTGTCTTCTACTTTGCTGTGGCCAAGATGAACGAGACGGCCCATTAATACATACACGCTGTCTACGATGGCATCTGCTTGCTCAGTTTTACAATCTGCTTCTGCTAGCTCTGTTAGCTCTTCGATCGCCAAAGAGGTGTGTAGTGTATCTGCTTGTGCATCAAGGCTTGCAGCGTCTGCGACTGGTAAGTCGAACGTACTACGGAACTCGGTGATATCACGGTATAAGTGATCAAAAATCTCTTGGGTTAGCTTTGACAGTTGCATTCTAATTTCCATTGAATCGATTGAAGCGGCAATGATACCAAACCGCACTTTGAACCCCAAGGGCATTGCATCTAACTGGTGATAAATCTGCCTTTGGGGAATGGTGGTGCTTAACGAAATAGGTAAGGGAACAGCTTTTTACGTTCTTCCTCTGAAAGGGCGGAAACACGAGCGATGTTCGTATCGGGAATGGATTTAGGATCAGGATAGTGTTTTAGTACCTTTTCCATACTCTCTTCGCGAATCAAATGGAAGATCGGGTAAGGAGAACGATTGGTCAGGTTTTCGTCGTCTTCAGGCCTTGCGCCGCCAAAACAGTAATCAGGATGGAAAGTCGCTACTTGGAAAATACCTTCCCAGTTTTGCTGCTTAATTAATCCTTCAACCCAATCTATGCAAAAGTTGTAGTCCCAGAAATCTTGTAGCATGTTGGGAACCACAACCAACGTGGTCTCAAGTTGTTCGGGTTCTGTGTTACTCAGCTCAATCAGCTGCAATAAAATATCTTCAAGAAGCGCTTCTTCTTGAGTCGCTTCACTAACAAAAATTTTGATTTGTTTATTACGTTGCGGTTTGGCAGCAAACGGACAAAGGTTGAGTCCGATTACCACATCGTTGAGCCATTGATCGACCTGTTGAGTGATCGCTTCGATATCTGTGTTTTGTGTTGAACGCGTTGACATACGACTTTCTGGTTTTTATTAAAGTAGCCCAAGCATAGCAGAGTTGGTTATCCAAGTAACCAGAGAGGTATTACGCAAATGAGCGTACCTTAGCTACTCTTTAAACTCGCAGCGTCAGGTGTTTGGTCAGTATGCTTTCTTTCGGCAATGTGTTTCAAATACGCAATCGCAGCAAACATCGCTAGGTAGACGGCGCTTCCCCCCATGAGAACACTCGACCAACCACCATGTTGCCAACAATAAAGAAGTAAGAATCCTCCCAAACTACCGCCTACATAGTAGTGTACTAAGTAGAGCGCTGTCGCGGTGGCTTTGGCACGAGTGGCATTCTGACCGACCCAACCGTAGGCGAGGGTATGAGTAAAGAAGGCACCAAAACTTATCAGCAACAACCCAAATAGCATTGCAGTCAAGCTTTCAACCGCCGCAATCCACATCCCCGTCATGCTCACTATCGCGCCCAAGAACATGCCGAGGATTGATGAATAACGTTTACTCCAGTGGCCTGCGCAACGAGAGGAGAAAGTTCCTCCCAAGTAACAAATAAAGATCAGTGAGGCCAACCCGACGGGCACATTGTGAGGTTCACTCACCAGACGGAACCCCATTACGGAGTAAAGGTTGACGAACAAAGCAAAGTTGAGTCCTCCTAT
Organism: Vibrio sp. 1978; assembly: GCF_033344345.1. NCBI lineage: Bacteria > Pseudomonadati > Pseudomonadota > Gammaproteobacteria > Vibrionales > Vibrionaceae > Vibrio > Vibrio sp. 1978. The sequence continues at coordinate 43,190 of NZ_JAWPOP010000003.1, read as the reverse complement.
CAGCATCGCGAACCATACGCGTTGGTTTTTAAAATGACCAATAAGCGCACGATTTTGATGGCGCAAGCTGCTTGATGACGGGGTGAAGTTGCGCTGTGTTGGCAATAAATAGTGAACGCCAATGACACCAAGAAGAGTGAACACCATCATAACTTCAATGGCGACATCAACATTGAAATTGTCCGCCAATAAGCCGCCGCTAATACGTCCTGCAATACCGCCTAATGAGTTAGCCGCAATGTACGTTCCAATTGCCATCGAGAAAGCGTGCTTGTCGAGCTCTTCTGCCATGTAAGCCACGGCGACCGCAGCAAAAGCGGCGAGCGCGACACCGATCAGTGCTCGACATACCACCAAAAACAGGAATGAGTCACCAAACAGCATCAAAGCGGAAAGGGTAGGAATCGAAAACAGACCGGCCATCATGACTGGTTTTCGTCCCACTGATTCTGATAACACAGCCATTGGAACGAGGCTAAAAGAGAGAGCGAGTGTTGAGGCCGCAAATAACCAGTTCACTTGCGTTTCTGAGATCGTGAAAATTTGAGCAAAAGTGGGCAGCATTGGCTGTAGTAGGTATAAATTTGAAAAAACCAAGAAGGAACCAAGCGCTAGCGAGAGCGTAATGCGTTTGTATTCCGGTGTGCCAAAACTGACCATGAATCCTGCCTAATGTGAGCAAATGGAGAGACTGTGATCAATCTATCAGTTCGTTATAAATTAAAAAAATATATTAAAAATATGGACACCATATATTTTTGATCTAATGGAATCGAAACAACTTAAACATTTTCTGGCGGTCGCTGAACACGGAAACATTACCCATGCGGCGAAAGCCCTGCATATTGCCCAGCCCGCATTAAGCATTTCTATCAAAAAGTTTGAGCAGTCTTTGGGCGTTACCCTATTTCGCCGTGATGATAAAAAAATCAGCTTAACGAAAGAGGGCGAAACGCTACTTATACATGCCAAGCGGGTGATTCAACAGTTGCACGACGCGCAGCTCGCGATTGATGAGTTGAAAGGCTTAGCGAAAGGCGAAGTAAGGCTCGGGACGCCATCAATGATGGGCAGTTATTTCTTTCCACGAATTGTGATGGCGTTTAAAAGCCAGTTCCCGGAGTTAAAATTGACCTTGGTCGAAGCTGGGACTCAATCGATTCGTCGTATGCTGCTCAATGGTCAACTCGATATTGGTGTGATCAGTTGTGATAATGTGCCTGATGATCTAGAAACTGACCATTTGTTTACTAGCCAAATGGTCGCAGTTGTTTCACCTGAGCATGAGTTAGCCCAGCGACACGCTCTTACTTTTGATGAGTTCTTTGAACACGATTTGGTTATGTTTCAGCATGGCTATTTTCACCGCGAATTTTTGGATCAGGTGAGTGAGGAGCATGGGTTTACCATGAAGTCATCATTCGAGACCAACTTACTGCCTTTGATTTTGAGTATTGTAAAACAAGAGTTTGCGATTACCGCGTTACTGGAATTGGTGACTCAACATGAGTCGGGCGTTGTTGGCTTACCGTTTGAACCACCAGTGACGCTGGATCTGGCACTTGCTTGGCGCAAGCAGGGGTATTTATCAATAGCAGATCGAACGTTTATCGACTTTATCAAGCGCTACGTTTAAACGCAGCGCAGATTCATCGTCCGAGCACTAGTCGCCTTTGTACATCTTCTCGAAGTTCTTTGGGTTCCAGCCAATCATTACCCGATCACCAATTTTTAAAACTGGCACTGAACGAGCACCAAGCGCATCAAGTTCTTTGCGACCGCGTTGCATCTTAGCATTGCACAAACGATAGTTAATATTTTTCGAATCCAGATAACGTTGAGCATCTTTGCAGTGAGGGCATTTGTCTTTGACATAAAGAACGACACGTTTCATTGAATTTCTCTCCATTATCATTGGGAGGCGAAGTTTAACGGCCTTTCACCATAAATGAAAGGCGAAAGCTAAGGTGAAACTGTCTTTTATCTCAGGTATATTGAGCGCCTTTATTTTGTCATAACAGACGTTAACTCTATGCATCCGTCACTTCGATACATTCAGGGCTACCCACAAAACATCGTAGAGCAGGTGAGCTCATTGATAGCGAGTGGCAAGTTTGTTCCTTGGTTCGAAAAGCGTTATCCCGATAGGCACCAAATCAAAAGCGAAAGGGCGCTCTATGAGTACGCCATGGCAATCAAAAACCGCTACATGAAGAAAGCCGCGCCAATCAGTAAAGTTGTCTACGATAAGAAAATTCACGCGGTAAACAACGCGCTTGGTTTGCACAGTGTAATCAGTAGAAACCATGGCGGTAAGCTGAAGTCGAAAAACGAGATTCGCATTGCCAATGTATTTAAGGATGCGCCCGAGCCACTATTAAGAATGCTGGTGGTACATGAGTTGGCACATACTCGTGAGAAAAACCACGACAAGGCGTTCTATCAGCTATGTTGCTATATGGAGCCTGAGTATCACCAACTCGAATTTGATGCTCGTTTGTTTATGATTTACCTCGATTTAAAAGCGAATTTGAATGAAGAACAATAATCACAACGCGAAGCAAGCAAAGCCAAAGACTTCAATGGCGGGTCAGAATAAAGACGCGAATAAAGCCAAGCCGAAGCGTGTTAAAGACAAAGTTGCGCGCAAATCCTCGCAGCCTGCAGGAAAGAGCGAAGTCGAGTTCATAAAAATAGCGAAGAATGGTTTGCATGAGCGTAATGTTCATCGAGGTCGTTACGATTTCAAAAAACTCGTGGAAAGTGAACCACAGTTAAAGCCATTCGTTATCAAAAATCCGAAAGGGGAAGACTCCATAAACTTCTCTGATCCTAATGCTGTTAAAATGCTCAATAAAGCATTGCTTGCTGCGTATTATGGTATCGAGTTCTGGGACATTCCCGACACCTACCTTTGCCCGCCGATTCCGGGCCGCGCTGATTACATTCACCGAGTGGCAGAGCTACTTGATGGTGAAGCAAAAGGTCAGTACGCGCACCAAAAAGTGAAAGCGTTGGACATTGGCGTGGGAGCAAACTGTATTTATCCGATTGTTGGTGTAACAAAATACGGTTGGCACTATACGGGCAGCGATGTCGATCCAAAATCCATCCAATCGGCTCAAACGATCGTAGAGCACAATCGTGTTTTGACGGGAAAAATTGCACTGGTACAGCAATACAATGATGCCAATATTTATCGAGGTATCATTCAACCGAATGATCGTTATGATGTGACGACATGTAATCCGCCATTCCACCGTTCGGCGGAAGATGCCGCTATGGGCAGCCAGCGTAAAATCGATAATCTAAAAGCAAACCAGCGCAAGAAAGGGCTAAAACCTCAAACCGCACCAGTAAAGACAAGTAAGCCTGCGTTGAATTTTGGCGGTCAAAACGCTGAATTGTGGTGTGAAGGCGGAGAAGCGGCGTTTATCCGAAAAATGGCGAATGAAAGCCAAGCTTTTGCCGCGCAGGTTTTGTGGTTTACAACACTCATATCCAAAAAAGACAACGTTCGCCCGATGCGCAAGCAGCTTGAAAAATTGGGTGTGAAAGCCATTCGTGTGGTTGAAATGAGCCAAGGACAGAAAGTGAGCCGCTTTGTAGCTTGGTCATACATGGATAAGCAACAGCGCAAAGCATGGATTGAACTAAAGTAACGTTGACCGTTTCACACTGAACAATAAAGTAGGAAGCCCGCTGATATCAGCGGGCTTCTCTTTTGGGAGATCTAAAACTTAATGATGGGCTCACAATCTAGTGAACTGAGAGAGACAAAAGTATCTGTTTTGGCATAGTACAAGCCACAGGTTTCACCTCTTATCTGCAACGTATATTGGTCTGGAAGATCCGTATAGCTGCCATCCAACAGTTGATTGTTGTTCCCTTTTACTCGTCCTTTTTCAATCAACAAATGCGGTGAGGATTCAAATACGTTATTTGCGATTTTAGGTGCTGGTGTCCCTTGGATTTCTGCGATCGCGTTTTGAATCTCTATGACTGTTTCCGGAGAGTTCTTTTTACTCAATGCTTCAACGGGTTCTTGTGACATAGCTTGGCATCCTATCAAAGAAATCGAAGTGCCTAAGAAAAGCGCAACCCGAATCAGCATTCGTAAAAAGTTAGTTGATCTCAACATGAATTGCCTCTGTTCGTAGCGGAGAGCGAAGATCGCTTAACTCCGGAGATGAAATGTTACGCGGCATGGCGTTGAAACTTGAAGGGGATACTGGCGGACAGGTTCCTGTTTCCATGTAGTTTAGCGCCGCAGAAAGCATACCTTCAGACGGATCGCCTAACGGTTTTGTTAGGTCGTCATTGACCCAGCAACCTTCCACTCTATTGTTTAAGCCTAGCTCGGTATTGATTTGGCTCTTTGGAGTAGGAATAAAACCATCAGCGAAGTCGCCAAATTTTTTCTCGTTCGCCGACTTGAACTGAATAGTGTAGTACATAGTGCCGCAGTTTTGTTCTGGTGAGAACCCATACGGTTTACCTGTGGTTGTTGAGCCTATTTGGATAACCTCCACATCAATGCCGCGTAAAGCGTTGATTAGCAGTTCACTAGAGGAAGCCGTGCCTCCTGAAGTCAGCACATATACGCGCTTTTTGTTCAGTGTCGGAAGCACTTGGTCCGAATATTTCTGTGCTGCCCAGTCTATTGCTAGATTTGTAAAGCGATAGATGTTATCCCCATCTTTAATGGTACGCATCACTTTGTCATTATGAATCAACTCACTGAAGACTCGGTTCTGACCAGCACCGCTTAGCATGTAGCCTACTTGCGAGGACTGAAGGACTAAGCCACCGCCGTTGTAACGTAAATCAACGACGATCTCGTCAACATTCTCTGCTGAGAGCGTACTGAACGCCTCAATAAGCGGGGCTTGAGCGCTTGGTTCAAAGGAGTTGTATTGCAGATAGCCGATCCGCATACCATTTTGTGTAATCACTTTGGCATTTTTAACTGGAGAGGTCATGACATCAGAGGCGGTAAGCGTCACGGTTTTCTCTAGACCGCCAACACTCTCAAATGTGAAGGTGTAATCTTGATTGATGTCAGGGTTAAAGAGCGTTTTATTAATAAAATCAATGTCGGACTGACTACCGGTGTTAACCACATCAATATTATTGATTTTCAGAAGCTTATCACCACGAGCAATGCCGCTTCTATCAGCTGGCGAGGCTTCTTCAGTGTAGGAAATACGAACGTCTCGAGGTTGTACGCCACGTAGGAATGCCCAGTTAAAACCAAATCCAGCAACTAAACCGGATTGCGATGATTTCATATCATCCTCATAAGGGACGGTAAAATGGAAGCGATCTTTTGGTTTACCCGTCGCGGTAGTAGCAGAGGTGACCAGCGTATTGAAGTAATCAGTAACAGTTTTGTAGTTTGCTGGATTATTATCAGGAACCTCGTCATACCATAGATACGTTTCGTTAGTAAAAGCTCTTAAAAAGAGTTTTTCGTGTAATGCAGAGCCCAATTTATCTGGATAGGCGGCATAGTTGTCATATGGGTCCAGTCCGACGCGGGGCGTTTCACATTGGTTGATAAACGTTTTCGACGGTTGGCTAAAATCATGAACTTTCCACGTTGGACCGTTTGCACTGCTAGTGGACGGAGTAGGTGATGAGCTATCACCGCCACCACCGCCACAGCCTTGTAATAATGCGAGAGTGACTGCCGTTGCTAAAGAATACTTAAATTTCACTTTTCTATGTCCTTATAAATAATAGAATTATAATTATGTGTTTTGCTTTTGTTTTTATTAGCTAGGTGAATGTATTAATTTAATTTGTTCGTCTGCAAATTTATAGTTAAATAGTGTGAGGTAAATAACGTAAAAAAGTTGTCTTTTATACTTAAGCTAAATTAGTCATTACTTAAGTTTTCTGTCTATTTCAAAAGAGCTAACAAGACAATTAATAAGTGTGAAATTAAGACAAGTTCTTAGTTGACTAAGCGACGCTTGCTAAATAAAAAATCAGAATTAGATTCAGGAAACGCTTTGAATCAATAGTTTGGTAGGGATATATGATGTTATCTCGGGGGTGTTTGATTTATTTATCTGATGCTTTAACTTAATTTAGTGAGTTGAGCGACGTGCTTTAATAAGCTTCCGTCAATGTTAGGTAAATCATCAGCGAAAAATATCTGAGCACCGGGAGTGCAGCGCATTAATATATTTGTTAGTTCACCTTCATTGTTGGAAGTGTTAACTGCGTTAAGTTTCGCTAATTTATTACAAAGCTCGTCCTCTATTTGCACTTTCTGCTCTTCGGTGAGCCTAATGCGACCTATACATACGCCTGGGTTGATATCATGAGAAAGCGAATCTTGTTGAAATCGCTCTTTGAATAAGGTGTCTAATGCCGTACCTTCTTCCATAATAAATCGACGACCAGAACGGTAAAACAAGCCGTCTCCGAAGTTTTCGACATATCCTAGAATTTCCGCGATACGCAAATAGAATCGTAAGCTTGTATCAGAAAGTCCGTAAGTTTGGGCTATCTCTTGCGGTTTAATATCACGAGAAGTCAGCATATAAATAAAATCAAGTAAGTAAGGATGCTCAACGAAAAGGGCGCTCTCTTCATCTGTTAGCATTTGCTCGTTTTGGTGCTGAAGCTCGTTGGCTAAGATTGCGAGTTCGATGAGATCGGTATTCAGGTAGTTCAGATAAATAAGTACTTTATCCAAACCTAAAGCTGGATTATGTAGGTGGCGTTTAATACTAGATAAAGGGATGCCACTTTTCTCTGACAAGGAATTGTAGCAAAGCCCTTCTTCTTTAATCTTTTGTCGTAGCGCTGCGAGTAAAAACTTTGGTCCAACATTCATCCTTGAATATCACCTTATTCGTTATTCCGTTTACTGGCTGATATTTTGCCTTTCAAGCAGCAGGTTTCGAATCGCTGTGCCCGCTTCTAGAATGTGTTTTTTCAGCAGGTACTTGGCGCCTTCGATATCACGATTTTGGCACATTTCAAACAAGTTTAAGTGCTCTTCTTCTGCCTTTTTAATGCCTGTAGTAAACAATAGCTGCATGCGTATGTATCGGTCACACTTTGTGTTCAGGTTGTAAATGACGTCCATAGTTTCAGGCATGTTGGCTGGCGCATATAGGGCTTTGTGGAACTCGTAGTTGTAGTTGCTCCATTCTTCTACTTCGTCGCCACTGTTCACTACTGACTCGAAACGTTCGCGAACTTCGCGCGCGCGTTCAAGGTCAGCGTCTGTCATATTTTGAATCGCGCGCTCTAAAATGTGGCATTCCACGACAGCGCGCAGTTCAAATAGCTCATTGATTTTCTCTGGAGATAGCTCAGTGACCGTCGCACCTTTGTGAGGTTCAAAGCTAACGAGTCCTTGTGCTTCCAATTGAACTAACGCTTCACGCACAGGAATTCGGCTAACATTAAACTCTTTTGCTAACGCATCTTGACGTAAAGGTTGACCAGTTTTTAACTCGCCCTTCAAGATCTGAGTTCGAATTGCTTCCTCAACGAGCTGAGTGCGCGTTTTAAAAACAGGTTTCTGTGACATTGAAGTCTCCCGTGAAATTAATATTGTATCCAATCCATTTTACTTTAGTAGTTTATTGTTTTTCTGGCACAAACCAACTAGGAAAGAAGGTTTTGAGAAGTAGAGTGAAATAAAAGGCATCAGTTGATGCCTTTTTGAGCCATTTGTTGATCTTATTGGGACACACTGCCATCTATGGCGCGTTGGATACCCAGTGGGTTCGACGCTTTTAATGAATCCGGCAATAAAGATTCTGGCAAAGCTTGATAAGCGACCGGACGCAACCAACGATGAATAGCCTCCGCACCGACAGATGTTGAGGCAGAATTGGTTGAAGCCGGATATGGTCCACCATGAACCATAGCGTAACCAACCTCGACGCCAGTTGGCCAACCGTTGAATACAAGGCGTCCGGCGATTTCTTCCAAACTTGGAAGCAGTTGCTTGGCTTGTTCTTCGTCTTCAGCGGTAGCGTGAAGGGTTGCGGTGAGCGATCCAGTCAGTGAATCACTCAGTTTCAACATGTCATCGAAATCTTCACAGATTACGATTAACGATTGAGGACCAAATATTTCTTCCTCCCATTGCGGGTTTTCACGCCAGTTTTTACTGTCCGTCACGAACAGCGCTGGTGAGACATTGGTCGCTTCTGCTTGTTCAGAACGAGTGACGTTAATGCCTGTTTCGGAAGCTCGCTTATCCACTTCGGATTCATACGTTTCTCGGATACCTTGCGTTAGCAAAGTGGCCGTTGATTGTTGTCGAATTAACCCTTGAGCGATTTCGATAAAGGCTTGCGTTTCTGGGCTATTCAAGACAAATACAACGCCTGGTTTTGTACAAAATTGTCCACAGCCCAAAGTCATAGAAGCCACAAACTCTTCAGCCAATGAGGCGTTTGCTCGTATGGCTGAAGGGAGAATAAATGTTGGGTTAATCGCCCCTAGTTCACCATAGAAGGGGATTGGCTCTGGTCTTTGCTGAGCTAGATTGAACAGCGCGCGGCCACCACCGACGGAGCCTGTAAACCCAACCCCTTTAATTTTTGGATGGGTAACGAGTGCTTGGCCAAGTGCACGTTTGTTGCCTTGCAATAGCGTGAAGATGGCTTGCGGTAAGCACTCTTTCTCAAGTGCAGCCTCAATACACTCGGCAACAAGTTGACTGGTGCCAGGGTGGGCGGTATGGCCTTTTACAATCACAGGACAGCCAGCAGCCAGTGCCGAAGCCGTATCACCACCTGCCGTAGAAAATGCGAGCGGAAAATTAGACGCACCAAACACGGCGACAGGGCCAATTGCGATTTGTTGACGGCGAATATCTGGTTTTGGCAGTGGTTGACGGTTTGGGTTTGGCGTATCGAAAATTGCTTGATGGTGATTACCCGATCTCACAACCTCGGCAAATAGTCTTAATTGGCTCGCTGTACGTCCTATTTCACCGCTTAAACGTGCTTCGGGAAGGGCAGTTTCCAAATGAGCACGAGCAACGATTTCTTCACTCTTCACTTCCAATTCAGAGGCGATAGAGCAAAGTAAGCTCGCTCGCTTTGCATTGCTTAGTTGGCGAAACTCACGCGCAACGCTTTGGGCGGCTGAGGCGGCTTGATTAACTTCTTGCTCCCCATGCACCGGAAACGCTGTGGGTAGAGGCTCACCAGTAAAGGCGTTGACTGCGTAAAAAGTGGTTGGTTCTTGTGGGGTCATCATTCTTCCTTACTATCCTTATTACTTCACTTCAAATCCGTACGCATATGGGTCTTCATCGTCTACCCATATCGTGTTGTGACCGTATACTTGTGCCCATCCTTCAATGCTTGGCAAAATAGCGGCTTTGCCATTCACTTCGGTAATGCCTTCTATACGTCCTTGAAATAGGCTGCCGATGATACTTTCGTGAACAAAGTCTTCTCCTTGATTGAGTTTGCCTCTTGCATGCCATTGCGCCATGCGTGCACTAGTACCCGTACCACATGGCGAGCGATCCAACGCTTTGTCGCCGTAAAACACAGCATTTCGAGCGGTAGCGTTTTCTTGAGTGGGCTCTCCGGTCCATAGCACGTGAGAAACACCGCACACTGTTGGATCTTCTGGATGTACGCACTCAACCGCTCGAGATACCGCTTCGCGAACTTTTGGAGAAAGCATCAAAATTTCATCTGGAGAGTAGTGTTCAAGTCCGGCGTAGTTTTCTTGAGGATCGACGATTACGTAATAGTTTCCGCCATAAGCAACATCGACAGTGAGCTCACCTAAGCCCTCTATGTCCACGGTTACGTCTTGGTGGGCAAGGTAAGCCGGTACGTTAAATATCTTTACCGACGTGACCTTGTCACCTTTTGTTTGGTAGTGCACTTCGATTTGTCCTGCTGGGACATCAAGTATCAAACGACCTTCTTTTTGGGGAGTGATAAGGCGATTTTCGATAGCGGTGGTGACGGTTCCAATGGTGCCGTGGCCACACATTGGTAAGCAGCCACTGGTTTCAATAAACAGAATAGAAGCGTCTGCGTTATCACTGCAAGGAGGCAAGACAACTGACCCCGACATCATTGAGTGTCCGCGAGGTTCAAACATGAGTGCCTGACGAATCCAATCATAATGCTCAAGAAAGTATTGGCGCTTTTCGCTCATGGTATTGCCTTCGAGTGGAGGCACACCGCCTGCTACCAGCCTAACTGGGTTGCCGCAGGTGTGGGCATCAATACAGAAAAAAGTTCCTTGTCTCATTTTTCGCTCCTTGCTGAAAAAATGGTTGAATTAAACAATAGTGATGTTAACGTAATGTAAAATATATTGTATACAATCTACGTTTTCAAGTGTGACTCGGAGCATATTTATGTTGGTCAAGGATGAAACAAAAAAGGAAAGGATCGCCGTGATAGGTGCGGGGATTATTGGCTTATCAATTGGATTGAAGTTGCAGCAGCAAGGTTATCAAGTCACAATTTTTGATCCCAATGGCGTGGGGAATGGATGCTCTAAGGGAAATGCAGGTCATATCGCGACTGAGCAAATCTTCCCTCTTGCAACGCCAGCGCTGCTTCCACAATTACCTAAAATGCTGCTAGATCCCAAAAGTCCGGTTTCGATCCGTTGGCAAGATATTCCAAGCACTATCGGGTGGATGATTCGTTTTCTATTACAAACAAAGCCATCAGCCGCGGAGCAGGCAAAAAACGCGATTAAAACTCTTAACGAGCGGTCAGTGGCAAGTTGGCGTGGCGTGCTTGATTCAATCGGAAAAGCGCATCTAATAAAAATGAATGGTTCATTGCTCACTTTTGAAAACGAGAAACTGTTTAAAGACTACCAAAGTACGCTTAACTCACTGGCCAAAAACGGTGTGGCGTATCAAGTTTGGACGCAAGAGGCGATTCGAAAGCGGATACCTGATCTCAGCCATAAGGTTCGTGTCGGCGTCTTTTTTCCCGATACAGGACATACGCTAGACCCTTATCAGATCTGTGTTGAGCTAAGTGAAGCTTTTGAAGTTTTTGGCGGTAAGATTTTACAAAAAGGTGTATCTGCGTTGGAGAAAAATGGTGATGTGTTGGTTGAGTCTCAAACACATTCATTTGACCGAATCATTGTTGCCGCTGGTGTACATTCTAAGCCTTTGATATGGCAGCTAACCGGAGTCAAAGTGCCTATGCAAGCCGAGCGTGGTTATCACCTAATGGTGGATGACAAGCGTGATGTACTGCCATTTCCTATTAGCTCTGCCGATAGAAAATTCATCATGACTCCGATGTCTGGCGGGCTACGCTTGGCAGGCACTGTTGAGTATGCCGATGTAGAATCACCACCCAATATGAAACGTTCAGAAATGCTTTTTCAGTTAGGTGATGAGATGTTTGAATCGGAGTTAAATCCACTCAAGCAAGGAGAAAAGTGGATGGGTAATCGGCCTTCAACAGTCGACTCGTTACCGGTTATTGATAGCATTTGGGATGGAAATGTATTACTGGCATTTGGCCACCAACACCTTGGATTAACTCAAGCGGCGATTACGGCAGATCTCCTTTTAGAGCTTATCGAAGGAAAGCCGACATCGATTGATCTATCACCTTTTTCATTACAACGATTCGCCTGAAAAATTTAATATTAAATATTGTATAAAATATATTAAATGCTAATGTTAACTTAATTTTAACAAAAATGGTGTCCAACAGCCGTACTCGGATGCCTCCAGAAAAACAACCAAAAGGAGTAAAACATGTCACGAATGACCAAAGCACCATTGGCGCTGTTGATTTCAGGAATGCTGTTGGGGGCCTCTGCTTATGCTGAAGACAAATTGACGGTCGTATCTTGGGGTGGTGCATTCACCAAGAGCCAAGTGGAGGCATATCATAAGCCTTTCATTAAAAAAACAGGTGTTGAGATCGTATCCGAGGATTTCAGCGGCGGATTAGCTGAAATTAAAGCACAGGTGGAAGCGAACAACGTGCGCTGGGATTTGGTTTCTCTCGACAAGCCAGACATTGTTCGTGGTTGCGCCGAAGGGTTACTAGAACCAGTGAACCCAAGTATTTTGCCTCCGGGCGCAGATGGAACACCAGCACAAGAGGATTTTATTGATGGTGCGATTCACGAGTGCGCAATCAATACCATCGTAGTGTCCACTGTATTAGCGGTGAACGAAGACGCGTTTAAAGGTAAGGCTTTGCCAAGCAAGTTGACCGATCTTTTTGACCTAAAAACTTTTCCAGGTCGACGTGCATTGCAAAAACAACCTCAGGGCAATCTTGAGTGGGCACTATTGGCTGATGGTGTAAAGCCAGAAGAGGTCTACAGCCTGCTCGAAACCGAAGCGGGGCGTGAGCGTGCTTTTGCTAAGTTGGATACGATCAAATCAGAAGTACTGTGGTGGACAACAGGTGCCCAGCCACCTCAAATGCTTGCAGACAAAGAAGTGGTGATCGCCTCGGCGTTTAACGGCCGAATCCACAATGCCCGTAAAGATGAGGGTCAACCATTTCGGATTATATGGGACCGTCAAATGGGTTACATGAATGGATGGGCGATACCTAAAGGGAGTGAGAACACAAAGCTTGCATTGGACTTCATTGCTTTTTCTTCAGGAACAAAACCATTAGCTGATCAAGCTAAGTACGTTGCCTATGGGCCTACGCGTAAGTCGTCTTCGGCGGAGGTGAACCCAGACATTTTAGCGAACCTTCCTACCGCACCTCAAAACTTCCAAACCGCCTTCCTGATTAACGATGAATGGTGGTCAGACTACGCGGATGAACTCAATGAAGAGTTCAATACCTGGCTGCTTAACTAGGCGTTAATTTGTGTATGGGGTCGAGTTTTCATCCATAAGCGAGGTTCCGTACTTTCCTCAACTGTATTTATGTTTTCGGAGAAATGATGAAAGTCATCGAAGCACAGCAAGTCGCGCAATGTTTAACAATGAAGTCTCTTATTGAAACGATGCGTGAAATGTACTCGCGGCCAGCAACAATACCTCAACGCCGAGTCATGCCCTTAGAAGAGGGAGAATACGAGGCGTTTGCGCTACTTCCAGCTTGGAACCAGGAGTTGATTGCGGTGAAAGCCTTTACGTATTTCCCGCATAACCCTGAGCAAGGCAAAGATACGCTTGCATCTAAGCTGCTTGTTTTTAGACGAAACGATGGTGAGCCGCTCGCACTCGTGGACGGTAAAGTTTTAACGTTTTGGCGCACCGCCGCAGCTTCTGCGTTGGCAGCGGACTATTTGGCGCGTCCCGATGCTGATCGTCTGTTGATCTGCGGAACGGGCAATCTTGCGCCTTATTTTGCGTGGGCATACGCTGCGGTTCGCCCACTTAAGCAGGTTTATATTTGGGGGCGTAACTCAGATAAAGCCGAGGCGACGGTAGATGCCATTGTGTCATCTTCAGAGTATCAGTCGCTTCCTGATGAGCGTCGGTTTCGCGTTTCAGTCGTAGAAAAAGTGGACCACGTTATCAAACACGTTGACATCATCAGCTGTATTACTGCATCAGCAGAGCCTTTGTTTAATGGCGCAGACGTGCAGCCGGGCACCCATATTGATTTGGTCGGTAATCATGACTTGGACAAGCGTGAATGTGACTCCGAAGCAGTGCAACGAGCACAGGTGTATGTTGATAGCCGTATTAATGTATTAGCCGAAGCGGGCGATCTTCTCATTCCAATTCAAGAGGGCGTATTCACGTCAGACGATATCAAAGGGGAATTACCGCAGCTTTGCGCCCAACAAATCTCAGGACGTCAAAACGATGAGGTCATTACTTTATACAAATCAGTTGGCAGTGCTTTGGCTGATTTGGCCGCTGTAAAGGCGGTGTTGTTAGAAAATGGCATAGATAGCCATGTCTGAGCATTTTCGCTCGTTCATTTAAATTGCATACAATATACATATAAGGAAAGTAGTTCATGAAAATTGATTGGAAAGGTGTTTATCCGGCGGTCAGTACGCAATTTCGTCAAGATCAGTCAATTGACTTAGACGCAACGCAAACCGTTATAGACAACCAGATTAAAGATGGTGTGAATGGCATTATCTGCTTGGGTACTGTCGGTGAGAACTGCGCGTTGTACCCGGAGGAGAAACGCCAGGTTTTGCAAGCGGCAAAAGAAGTCGTAAATGGCCGTGTGCCTTTGATTGCTGGTACAGCAGAGTCTATTACCACAGCAGCTGTTGATTACATGCAGGATGCGTACAAAATTGGTATCGATGGTTGTATGGTGATGCCTGCCATGGTTTACCGCACGTCTGAGAGCGAAACGTTCGAATATTACCGCACGCTAGCAGAAGCAACGCCAGAAATGCCAATCATGATTTACAACAACCCGGTTGCTTATGGTGTCGATGTAAACCTCGATATCATGGCGAAACTGGCTGAGTTTGAAAGTATTGTAGCTATCAAAGAGTCGACCACTGATACTCGTCGTATCACCGAGCTTTACAATAAATTTGATGACCGCTTTACCGTGTTCAGTGGTGTTGATGACATCGCTCTTGAATCATTGATGCTAGGTGCGACCGGCTGGATTTCTGGTTTAACCAACGCATTCCCAGAAGAGTCCGTTGCGATTTATAAACTGGCAAGCCAAGGTCGTTATGCTGAAGCGTTAGAGATCTACCGTTGGTTCTTACCCCTACTGCGTTTAGACACCATTCCTACGCTGGTTCAGTGCATAAAATTGGCCGAGCAAGTCTGCGGACGTGGCTCTGAACAAGTTCGTGCGCCACGCCAACTCTTACAAGGTGAAGAGCGTCAACAAGTCATTCAAATGGTTGAACATGCGTTAGAAACCCGCTTAGACCTATCCAAATACAATCTGTAATTGTGCTGTTTAGTAGAGCGTTAACTGACGCTCTACTCATTCGTAATATTCAAAAAATGAGAAGAGGGAAGTCATGAGCACGGAAAACAAGGACTATGTCAGCTTTCAACACGTTAAGAAAACCTACGATGGCACGAATTTGGTGGTGAAAGACTTCAACTTAGATATTACTCCTGGAGAGTTCGTTACTATGTTGGGGCCGTCAGGATCGGGCAAGACCACTTGCTTGATGATGCTAGCAGGCTTTGAAACTGCGACCGGTGGAGACATTTATATCGATGGCGTTCCTGTCAATCATCTCGCGCCGCACAAGCGCGATATTGGTATGGTGTTTCAAAACTATGCGTTGTTTCCACATATGACCATTGCTGAGAATCTTGCGTTTCCTTTAAAGGTGCGAAAACTCGACAGTGACACGATTCAAAGCAAAGTTCAGAGTGTATTAGAAATGGTCGAGCTTGAGCATGTTGCGACTCGATACCCGAAGCAGTTATCAGGTGGTCAACAACAGCGTGTTGCGTTAGCGCGAGCATTAGTGTTTGAGCCTAAACTCGTGTTGATGGATGAACCACTAGGCGCGTTAGATAAGCAGCTGCGTGAGCAAATGCAGATGGAAATTAAACATTTGCATGAAAAGCTTGGCATTACCATTTTGTATGTGACGCACGATCAAGACGAAGCTCTCACTATGTCCGACCGTATTGCGGTTTTTAATCACGGCGAAGTGCAACAACTCGCGACACCAACCGAGCTTTATGAATCTCCGAGTAATACGTTTGTTGCGCAGTTTATCGGAGAAAACAACCAACTCTCAGGTTTAGTCAAAGAGTGGAACGGAAAGTATTGCCAAGTGCTCGTTGGGAAAGAGTTATTTACTGCGAAACCTGTCAGAGTCTCTGAGCAAGGGCAGAGAACAACACTTTCCATTCGACCAGAAAAGATTGTTATTCAACCAGAGAAAGCGTCTTGTGAGAACCAAGTCTCGGGCGTCCTACGAGAATTGATTTATCACGGTGATCATTATCGTCTGGTCGTCGAAGTAGAGAGCGTTGGTCACTTCATCGTTAAAGTACCTAACGATAATCGTAAACACTTGCAGTTAACGCCTGGCTCAATTTGTCGTATTGGTTGGCAAAGTGACGATTGCCATGCTCTTGATGGGACACAAACTCAAAGTAGCGAGGTAGCAGCATGAGTCGAGAGCTAACCGCATTAGATTCTGTACTGGAAATCGAACGCCAAGTTCATGAGCAAGAAACCAATCTGAAAGCGCAGCTGCAAAAGGCAGAGCGCCGAAAAAAGCTTCGCTCCATTATGCTCACAACGCCATTGGTGTGTTTTATTCTGCTTACGTTTGCTTTTCCTATCCTCGACATGCTTTTTCGAAGCGTGGATAACCGAGAAATATCCCAGTCACTCCCACAAACTATTCAAGCTTTAGAAAGTTGGGATTATCAAGGTCAGCCTCATCAAGAAGTCATTGAGGCATTCTCTGTTGAGGTACTTGCGCTTTATCAAAGCAAAGAGCTACCGAAAATAGCCAACCGGATGAATATTGAAGAGTCTGGTATGCGCAGTTTACTCATGAAAACCGGCAGAAAGTTGTCTCGGTTGACGTCGCTGCCGATCTCGGTGACACAGCTAGCTAAGCTGGATAAGCGTTGGGCTAATCCTAAATATTGGGCGGCGTTTAAGAATCTTAGTGGCGCATTAACATTCAGTCATTATCTTGCAGCGCTAGACTTGCAAGTGAATGAGTTTGGAGACATTGAGCCCCAACCAGAAAAACGCCAAATATACGTCGACCTTTTCTTTAAAACTTTTTGGATGTCTATCTCAATCACCTTAATTTGTTTGGTGATGGCGTACCCCGTTGCTTACCTGCTTGCCAATTTACCTGATAAGCGCGCGAACTTACTTTTAATTATTGTGCTGCTGCCATTTTGGACATCATTATTAGTCAGAACCACGTCTTGGATTGTTCTGCTGCAAAACCAAGGGGTCATTAATGATCTCCTTATTTGGTCGGGTTTTACTTCTGAGCGAATTCAGATGATTCACAATACCTTCGGAACGGTGGTGTCTATGGTTCACATTCTGTTGCCGTTTATGATCCTGCCTCTGTATAGTGTAATGAAAGGAATTAGCCCAACTTATTTCCGTGCCGCTCGTTCTCTAGGCGCGACGCCTTTCATTGCGTTCATGAAAATTTATATGCCGCTTACGTTACCTGGGATAGGTGCGGGGGCCTTGCTCACTTTCATTCTTTCTATTGGTTTCTACATTACGCCCGCTTTGGTTGGTGGAAGAAGCGGACAGATGATCTCCAATATGATTGCCTATCATATGCAGACATCACTGAACTGGGGGATGGCTGGCGCATTGGGTGGACTGCTTTTGTTCGTTGTACTGGTTCTGTTTTATATGTTCAACCGTGTGATTGGCATTAACAACCTTAAGGTAGGGGGATAACCATGGCATTACCAAACTATGCATCAAAAGTAGAGCGAGTTGCTTACGCAGGTTACTTAGCTTTTTGTGGGGGGGTGCTGTTCTTTTTAATCGCTCCAATTCTGACCATCATCCCGTTATCGTTTAATGCAACGCCTTACTTTACTTTTACCGAGGGGATGTTAAACCTTGACTCTGCAGCGTATTCTACTCGCTGGTATCAAGAAATGTTTACTAGTGATCAGTGGCTGTTGGCGCTGAAAAATAGCACGTTCATTGCTTTTATGGCGACACTCGTTGCAACAGGGCTGGGAACTCTGGCGGCGTTGGGTTTAGCAAGTAGTAACTTGCCTTTTCGCAATACGATTATGGCGCTGTTGATCTCGCCCATGATCGTACCAGTCATTATCTCTGCTGCTGCGATGTACTTTTTCTACACACGCCTTGGCTTATCACAAACTTATTTAGGCGTCATTTTGGCACACGCTGCGTTAGGTACGCCTTTTGTCGTCATTACCGTTACTGCGACGTTAAGCGGCTTTGACCATAGCTTGGTAAAAGCGGCGGCTAGCTTAGGAGCAAACCCTGTTTATACTTTCAGACACATTACCTTTCCTCTGATTCGTCCGGGGATGATTTCTGGCGGCTTGTTTGCTTTTGGCACTTCGTTCGACGAGGTTGTGGTGGCGTTATTCCTGACTGGGGCAGAACAAAAAACCGTTCCTAGGCAGATGTGGTCAGGAATTCGAGAGCAAATCAGTCCGACTATATTGGCGGTCGCTACGTTGCTGATTTTTATGTCGGTGTGTTTGCTCGTGACTTTAGAAGTTCTACGTAGGCGTAATGTACGCATTCGAGGCATTCAAGAATAACCAAACTTTTTCTTTGTTGCTCGCTACGCACTTTTGTTTAGGTGCTCCTCAATTTTTGACCAAATGCGCCTCATTGTAGGCGCTTGTCTTTTGTGTTTATCATCAGCGATGACTGACATGTCACTCCTGTAGATTAATGCCAGCCTGCTCGAAACGTGCCAAAGGCGACTTGTTTGATCGCTGATACCAACTAGCTGGCATGTTTGGTTTAAGTCGGGCTTTCTCTTCCTTGCTAATCACAACATAGTGCAAAAACGCATTAAGTGTGGTTACCATCACGTTAAACGTCATTTCCCCATCTTTGCTGATGGATTTCAATAACCCAACGACGGTTTCCTCAGAGACTAACGGTTCAACCACCGCCTTTTTTCGCTCTTTTATTGATGTTGAAGCGGGCAGTCTTGCACGTGCCGTCTCCCAACAAACTTTGTTGGTTTTACTGACAAGGTTGTGCTTGTAGCAGTAGTAACTGAATAAAAAGCGTGGCAGGTTTTGCCAGCGTTCGGCTTGGACTTCTAACCAAAGATGTTGTAGCTCAATATCAGCGTCGGTCATAGGAGTTGTTTAGCAAAAAGAAAAGAAACCATTTTATCGCTTTTGTGAGGAGCAATAAAAGATATTTGAATGGAAAGATAAACAACTAGTTGATCAATATTACTAAAGCAAATCGATTTCTGGCAAGCTCGTGCAACGGCAACTCGAGTACCAAAAACTGACACCGTCACGTTCAGTTGTTAACAAAATGTTTCATCTTGTCTTGCGAGTAGATTATATGGAGATGCTCTTGCAGTAATAAGGGCAGTGGCGATGCAAAAGACGTAATGCATTTAAGGAAAACTCAATATAGAAGAAATTAGATGGAACTGAAGACTTTGAGTGTCGCGATTGCGACAACATTAACCAGCACTGGCGTATTTGCGTTAAGCGAGCCAGTTTCTCAAGTTACAGAGCAACATGCACATTCGGCTCATACACACGGTGTTGAATCCAATCGAGTTGAATACCAACCAACCGCAACTCTCCCTATTCAGCCCTCCAAGGCAACTCGAGTACAGTCACTTGAAAGCCTTGATGAGTCGAGCACTGCTTGTGATTTGGAAGCATTGGTTACCGAAAGCAGTAACCAATTGATCAGCGAAATTTTAAGTCAGGGCGCGACGTGCGTGAACCAGTTATTCTCTGCTGAAAGTCGGATTCAGGAGTCGGTATTTAGCTCCGATCATATGTACAACATTGCGAAGCGCACTACGACATTGGCGAAGGGGTATACAGGTGGCGGGAGCGATGAACTCGAAACGTTTTTCTTATACTTGCGCGCGGGTTATTACGCCGAGTTTTACAATGACAACATCTCATTTATTGAATGGGTTACCCCAGCGGTGAAAGAATCCGTGGATGCGTTTGTTAATAACGCAAACTTCTATGAGAACAGCGACCGTCACGGCAAAGTGCTTAGTGAAGTCATCATCACTATGGATAGTGCGGGCTTGCAGCACGCGTACTTACCGCAAGTGACCCAGTGGCTTACACGTTGGAATGATCAATACGCCCAGCACTGGTATATGCGCAATGCAGTTAACGGTGTTTTCACTATTTTGTTTGGTGGGCAGTGGAACGAGCAATTTGTGCAAATAATTGGCAACCAAACGGACCTTGCCAAAGCTTTAGGCGATTTTGCTCTGAGGGCATCATCAATCGGTGCTGAAGATGAGTTCATGGCCGCGAATGCGGGGCGAGAGCTCGGGCGTTTAACCAAGTATACGGGTAACGCGAGTTCTGTTGTGAAGAGTCAGCTGAGTCGAATCTTTGAACAGTATGAAATGTATGGTCGGGGTGACGCGGTTTGGCTTGCGGCGGCGGACACTGCCTCATATTACGCAGATTGTAGTGAGTTCGGAATTTGTAATTTCGAAACTGAGCTAAAAGGCTTAGTGCTATCGCAAACTTATACTTGTAGTCCAACAATTCGAATATTGTCCCAGAATATGACGCAAGAGCAACACGCGGCCGCATGTTCTAAAATGGGTTACGAAGAGGGTTACTTTCATCAGTCATTAGAAACTGGTGAACAGCCAGTAAAAGATGACCACAATACTCAGCTCCAAGTCAATATCTTCGATTCAAGCACCGATTATGGTAAGTACGCAGGGCCAATTTTCGATATTAGTACTGACAATGGCGGTATGTACTTGGAAGGCGATCCTTCCCAGCCGGGGAATATTCCCAACTTTATTGCTTATGAAGCCTCTTATGCGAACGCGGATCACTTTGTCTGGAACTTAGAGCACGAATACGTGCATTACTTAGATGGTCGATTTGATCTCTATGGAGGGTTTAGTCATCCAACTGAAAAAATAGTGTGGTGGAGTGAAGGCATTGCAGAGTATGTCGCTCAAGAAAATGACAACCAAGCAGCACTTGAGACGATTTTAGACGGCTCGACATATACCTTAAGTGAGATTTTCGAGACTACTTATGATGGGTTTGATGTCGATCGAATTTATCGTTGGGGGTACTTAGCTGTACGTTTTATGTTTGAAAATCATAAAGATGACGTAAACCAAATGCTGGTGGAAACACGCCAAGGGAATTGGAGCAATTACAAAGCAACGATCACCCAATGGGCGAATTTATATCAAAGTGAGTTTGAGCAGTGGCAGCAAGCCCTTGTCTCAAATGGTGCACCTAATGCAGTCATAACCGCAAACAACAAGGGGAAAGTCGGTGAAAGCATTACATTTAGCAGTGAAAACAGTACAGACCCAAACGGGAAGATCGTCAGCGTCTTATGGGACTTCGGTGATGGCTCGACAAGTACACAAACCAAGCCGACGCACCAATATGGGAGTGAAGGGGAGTATTCGGTCAGTCTAAGTGTGACAGACAGTGAAGGCTTGACGGCAACCGCCACTCATAGTGTTGTTATCTCAACGTTGGGCGGTAATGACACATTGCCACAAGACTGCGCGGTGCAAAGTAAAGTAAGCGGTGGGCGCCTAACAGCAGGAGAGCCTGTTTGCTTGGCAAATCAACAAACCATTTGGCTGAGCGTGCCAGCGGTGAATGAGAGCTCAAATCTGGCGATAACGACGGGGAACGGTATGGGCAACCTAAAGCTTGAATACAGTAACTCTGGTTGGCCGGATGGTGCTAATCTTCACGGGTGGTCAGATAATATTGGTAATGGAGAGTGTATTACGTTGTCAAATCAGAGTAACTACTGGGGCTACGTTAAAGTCTCTGGTGACTTTGAGAATGCCGCCATCGTCGTTGATTTTGATGCTCAGAAGTGTCGTCAGTAGGGCATTTTAACTGCATCATTTTAATTTAATTGATCGCCTCGCTAACATTGCGGGGCGTTTTTGTTTTTCACGCCGTTATCTCTATAAAAAAACCAGCCCGAAGGCTGGCAAACAAGGAGTTTGAGATGAAAATGAAAACGTTATAAAGCTTGCTGATATCCTATTTCTCAATAAGTTGGGTTGTGCGTTGAAGCCAGTTTTTATCTTGCGTATCAAGAAAAGGGCTAAGTGCTTGATAGACTCGTGAATGGTAATGATTGAGCCAGTCTAGCTCTGCTTGATCTAGCATTGATAAATCAAGGGCGTTGGTCGCAATTGGAGCAAGAGTGATGGTCTCAAAACCGTAAAACGTGCCGAACTCATTTTGTTCTACTTCTACAACTTTAAGAATGTTCTCTATTCTTACCCCGTACTCACCTTCGCGATAAACGCCTGGCTCATTAGTAATGACCATACCCGGTTTTAGTTCAACCTCGTGGTGGCTTTGCGAGAAATTTTGTGGGCCTTCGTGAACATTCAAGCAAATGCCCACGCCGTGTCCAGTGCCGCACTTGTAATCAATACCATGTTGCCATAAGACGCCACGCGCCATGATATCAAGATTGGCACCCGTAGAGCCTTTCATGAATCGAGTCTGAGTCAGTCGGATGACCGCTTTGAGCACCAAGGTATAATCTTTGCGCTGCTTAATGGTCGGTGACCCGAAGTGGAAAGTACGGGTGATGTCTGTTGTCCCGCCAAGGTATTGGCCACCAGAATCGACGAGAAAGAAGTTGCTTTCATTGACTGCCGCATTGCTTTCTTCATCGGCGGCATAATGCATTTTTGCCCCGTGAGCTGCGAAGCCTGCGATAGTGCGGAAACTGTCACTCACATAATGTCGGGTTTGACGGCGATAGTGATTCAGTTGTGCCTCAGCAGACAATTCTGTAACGAGTCCGCTTGGAACTTGCTCTTCGAGCCAGTTCATAAACCTTACGATTGCCACACCATCATCTGTTAATGCCTGTTCTAGGCTAGTTAGCTCGGTCGCATTTTTTATGGCCTTCATTGCCGTTACAGGGCAAGCCATTGGCTTTAGATTCACATTCCCTTCAATCGAACTCACCAATAAGCTGTCTGTGTGGGTCGGGTTAAAAGCGAGCGATAATCCCTCACATTGCTGATTCAAATACTGACTTACGTAGTTGTAATGGCGAATGTGTACACTCTGATCGGTCAGCGCTCTTTCAACGTCTTGAGGCAGTTTGGCTTTATCAATAAACAGTGTCGCAAGTGATTGCTCTACGACTAGATAGGCTTCAGAAACTGGGCAGTAATTCGTATCACCACCTCGAATATTCATTGTCCACATGACATCATCTAGCGTTGACACTAATAAGCTATCTACTTGGTTCTCGGTTAACCAAGAACGGATTCTCGCTAACTTATTTTCAGTGTCAACGCCAGCAAAAGCGGTGGGGTGCTCGAATACGGGTGCACTTGGGCGAGGTGGTCTTTCAAGCCAAATCGGTGTGAGTAAATCCAGGTCGAGAATGATCTTAATGTTTTTCGCTTCAAAGGTTTGTTTGAGGCCTTGATAAAAAGCGTAACTGATGGCGCGCCCGTCAACCGCGATAATACTGTTTTCTGGTAGCGTGGTAGCCAGCCATTTGGCAACTGTCGGCGTTTCTGGTTGTTTGGCTTTAAACAGTTCAAGTCCTGTGCCGTGTAACTGTTCTTCAGCTTGAATATAGTAACGACCATCAGTCCACAGGCCACCACCTTGTTGGGTAATGACGACATCGCCTGCTGAGCCGGTAAAACCTGAAATCCAGCTTCGCGCTAACCAATGATCCGCTGAGTATTCACTGTTATGTGGGTCATTGTTGGTCACGATATATGCAGACACGTTGTGAAAGGACATTGCCTCACGCAATAACGTAAGGCGTTGGTTTACTGAGTTAGTATTGTTCATTAAATGGTTCCTAAAGTCATATTTGAGCAATAGATATGATGCTGCTCCGAGCCTGTTTTTATTGGGTTCTGTTGCCCGCATACTTCTGTTGCTTCTGGGCATCGAGTACGAAAAACGCAACCGCTCGGTGGATTAAGTGGAGAAGGAAGGTCGCCGGGCAATAGTTGTATTTCACGGTCACGTGCTAATTGCGGATTAGCTATCGGGACAGCAGATAACAGTGCTTTGGTGTAGGGGTGTTGTGCATCATCAAATACTTGATCGTAACGTCCTACTTCCATAGGTTTACCAAGATACATCACCATAACGCGGTCGCTGATATGGCGCACCACGCTTAAGTCATGCGCAATCATCACCAGTGTTAACCCCATTTCTTGTTTAAGATCATCTAGAAGATTGATGACCTGAGCTTGTATGGAGACATCTAGTGCACTAACGGGTTCATCACACACGACCAAATCTGGATTGAGAATTAACGCTCTAGCAATGCCCACACGCTGGCATTGACCTCCGGAAAATTCATGTGGATAGCGGTTTCGCTGGCTCGCCAAGAGACCCACTTTATCCATCATAGCGATGACACGCTTTTCTACCTCAGCCCGTTTAAGTTGCGGCTCATGGGTGAGCAGTGGTTCGGCGATGCATTCTGAGATGGTTAACCTCGGATTCAAACAAGCGGATGGGTCTTGAAACACCATCTGAAATTCTCTACGTCGAGAGGAAAGCTCTTTCTTACTAAACCCGAGCATGTCTTGACCTTTCCAAGTCAACTCGCCATGTGTAGGTTCAATTAAGCGAAGTAAGGCGCGTGCAAGTGTTGATTTTCCGCAGCCTGATTCCCCCACAATGCCAAGTGTCTCACCTCGGTAAACATCTAAGTCGATACCATTGACCGCTTTCACGATTTTACGTCGACTTGGAATAAGGTGACGCGACACAGGAAAGTGGACGTTTAAATCACGAGCAGACATGAGGACTTCTTTTTTATTCATAACGCCTCCTTAAGCTTTTATTTGAATAGGAGTGATAACACTGGGTGCGTTAACGTGACAGGCAATGGACTGGCTCGTGTTTAATGGAGAAAACCGTGGGGTTTCGTATTGGCAACGCGTCTCTCGATGCTCGCACCGCTCTCTAAACGGACACCCTTGATGGTTAATCAACGCACTTGGTGGGTTACCTGGGATGGTTGGTAAACGTGGCATATCTTCAGTGATAGAAGGAATAGCCTTTAGCAGGCCTTGAGTGTAGGGGTGCGCAGGTTGAGCGAACAATGTCTCGGTATCTGATTGCTCCATTTTTTGACCACCATACATGACCAATACGCGATCACACATCTCGGCGACGACGCCCATATCGTGAGTGATCAGTAAAATTGCGGTGTTGAACTCTTGTTGTAAGTCTCGTAATAGCGTCAAAATTTGAGCTTGAACGGTTACATCTAATGCGGTGGTTGGTTCGTCTGCAATTAACAACTCGGGCTTACACAACAACGCCATCGCTATCATGATTCGCTGACGCATTCCGCCAGATAATTCGTGAGGGTATTGATTCATCCGAGTTTCGGGAGAGCGAATACGCACCGCATCCAACATGTGAATCGATTCCATTTTTGCTTGTTTTCGGCTCATTCCTTTATGAATCATGAGAACTTCACAAAGCTGCTTGCCAATTTTCATGAATGGATTAAGTGACGTCATCGGATCTTGAAAGATCATTCCGATTTTCTCTGCACGGATGCGGTTGAGCTGCTTTTTCGACATCGCGAGTAAATCATCACCGTGGAACATTGCGCTTCCAGACACGGCGCCGTTGTCCGCGGTTAACCCCATTAATGAGAAAACAGATTGGCTTTTTCCCGAACCTGATTCCCCAACAATCCCAAGAGTTTCGCCCGCTTTAATCGAGTAGGAGAGATTACTGACCGCTTGCACTTGCCCATCTGGCGTATCGAAGCGCACGTTCATGTTTTCAATAGATAGCATGGGTTTGTCCTTATCGGTCTTTCGGGTCAAGAGCATCACGTAAGCCATCGCCGATGAAGTTAAAACAAAAGAGGGTGGCAACTAAAAACAGAGATGGAAAAAGCAGCATCCATAATGCAACGTCAATCGTTTTTGCGCCTTCGGAAATTAGGATTCCCCAGCTCGTGTCTGGTGGTTGAACACCAAGCCCTAAGAAGCTCAAAAACGATTCGAACATAATGAATCCTGGTACCATTAAGGAGGAATAAACCATCACGATTCCAAGCACATTAGGCAGAACATGGCGTCGGACAATTGTCAATTTAGAAACCCCAATAGAGTGTGCGGCTTCGATGAACTCTCTCTTTTTTAGACCGAAGGTGACACCACGTACAACACGGGCAATGCCCAGCCAAGATACCATTCCGATCACGATAAAAATCAGGTAGATGTTGTTGCCAAAAAGGGTAACAAACAGGATAACCATAAACATAAATGGCACCGAATCGAGCACCTCAATAATGCGCATCATTACGCTATCGACAACGCCGCCAAGATAGCCGGAAATACTTCCCCAAATCGTACCAATAACAACGGCGACTAAGGCGCCAACAAAACCTACCAAAATAGAGAGCCTGCCACCTTGCATCGTGCGAGCGAAAACATCTTGCCCGAGATCATCGGTACCAAAGTAATGGCCACTGCTCAGTGAAGGTTTCCCTAGCTCGTATGGATCGATGAGTACTTCCCAGTCAATTTCATCATGGCCAAAAGCGGCAAGAGAGGGGCCGAAAGTGATGCATAAGGTAATGAACGCCAAAACATACACTGATGTCATCGCGGCTCTGTTTTTACGAAATCGAGTCCATGCATCCTGCCAAAGACTGCGACCTTCGACGGCTTCAATATTGTCGACGACTTGATCTTGAAGAGCTTGTGTATCCAGTTTTTTGATCGTTAACATGCCGGACTCCTAAACGCGTATACGAGGGTCGATAATCGTATATAGCAAGTCGACCACAAGGTTAAAGAAGATAGTGAGTGAAGCGACAATCAGAGTAATGCCCATTACTAGGCCGTAGTCGCGGTTGAGAGCACCAGACACAAAGTGTTGTCCCATGCCACCTGTACCAAAGAAAATGTCGATAATTACCGAGCCTGTCACGACAGACACAAACGCAGGGCCGAGCATCGCAACGACGGGAATCAGGGATGGTCGCAAAGCGTGATGGAATAAAATGTAGGTTGTGGACAAACCTTTGGCTTTTGCCGTTCGAATGTATGGTTGGTTGAGCGTTTCAATCATTGCGCCACGCATGACGCGTGCAATACTCGCAATGGAGCCAATCGCTAGGCTGAGCACGGGAAGAACAAGAAAAGCCAGCTTTCCTCCTTCCCAACCACCAGCAGGGAACCAGCCGAGCTGAATAGCGAAGATCATGACTAAAACTGGAGCAAGCACGAAAGCCGGAACCCAACTCCAGTCATCGAAAGTGTCATCAGGCCGTAATCTAGGCGGCTATTTCGGTTCAATGCCGCAATGGTGCCAAGCAACATGCCAAGTGGAACGGAAATACAAAAGGAGAGTACGCCTAATACTGCTGAAACTGGCCATGATTGTGCGACGAGCTGTGTAACACTGAAGTCTTGATAAACGAAGCTCGGACCGAGATCTCCTTGTATGAAATTACCAATGTAAATCCAAAACTGAGTAAGGAAGGGCTGGTCCAAATGGAATTTTGCTTCGATATTCGCACGTACCACCTCTGGCATAGGCCGTTCCATATCAAATGGCCCCCCTGGTGCAATGTGCATCAGCCAAAATGATACGAGTGCGATGAATAGAAGCGTGGGGATAGCGATAGCTAATCGCTTAACAATGTACCAAATCATGATCCATCATCCTTTGGTCATCCGAAATCACTTCGAACGGTTATGAATAAAAAATGGTCTGAGCTCAGGTTGCCTTCTCCACCGAGAGATATGAGGAACGGCAAGTAAACATTGAACTTGCCGACTCAGACCGAAAACATGCTTTTAGTGGGCTTTTACATAGACATTCTTGCGGTAGTACGACGACTCAGGGTTTGTCAGTTCGTAGCCGCCCACGTAAGGCTTGATGAGGTATTGATCGTTACCCGGACGATAAATAGGAATAAGGGCCATGTCTTCAATCAGCATGCTTTCTGCTTGTAGATACAGTTCTGATGGGTTGCTCATGGTCTTTGAGCGAGCCATTAACTCGTCGTATTGCGGGTTGTTATATCGAGAATCGTTGTACTCGCCACTAGAAACGAAGATATCCAACCATGTAGAGGCTTCATTGTAGTCGGCCGTCCAGCCGCCGCGAGTAACGTCGGTCGGCTCTTTAAGTGCGTAGAACACTTTCGGTTCTAGCTGTTTTATCGTGACTTGCGCACCCAATCGGCTTTTCCACATGCCTGCCATGGTGGTTGCCATTTTTACGTCCATCGAGAAAGTTGGTACGGTAAACGTTAACTTAAGCGGATTGCTTTTATCGTATCCAGCTTCTGACAGTAATTGCCGCGCTTTTTCGATACGTTTATGGCGGTTCCAAGTTGCGAACTCAGGAGTGTGAGATTTAAAACCATCTGTTTGAGGTGGCACAAGGGTATACATTGGAACCCCACCGTTTCTCAAAATAGCACTCGTTAACAGTTGACGGTCAATGGCATATGAGAGGGCTTTACGAACTCGCACGTCTTTTGTTGGCCCTTGTTGAGTGTTGAGGTAATAGAATGTGGAGCCAAGAGACGCACTGGTGCTTGCCACTTCTTGCGGGCGTTGTTGAATTAACTTTTTCTTCTGAGCGGCAGGAATGGAAACCGCTTGGTCTATCTCACCAGCTAGGTAGCGGTTTAGCACTACGTTTGCATCACCAATTGGTAGCCAGGTGACTTTTTCCAGCACTACATTGCTTGCGTCCCAATAATGTGGATTTTTAACCATCACCAGTTTTTCGTTAACTTTCCATTCAGAGACAGTAAACGCACCATTTGTAACGATATGTTCTGGCTGGGTCCAACGGTTGCCATGTTTTTCAATGCTCGCTTTATGAACGGGGGCAAGCACTGGATGACTTAATAGTTTCGTAAAGAAGGGAATAGGCTCTTCGAGTGTTACCTGGAACGTTTTTTCATCCAGCGCCTTCACGCCCAAAGACTCGGGTGCGGCGTCGCCTTTCATAATGGCTTGCGAGTTTTCGATATTTGGAATGGCCGCAAACCAAGCGTACGGTGAAGCAGTGCTTGGATTCAGTAAGCGTTGCCAGCTGTAGACAAAATCTTGTGCAGTGACCGTTTCGCCATTTGACCATTTTGCATCACGTAAGTGGAAGGTATAAACCGTATTGTTGTCATTGACTGACCAAGACTCAGCAACACCAGGAATGGTTTTACCTTGCTTATCTTGAATGACCAGACCTTCAAACAGGTCTCGACCAAGATTAAAAGCGGGCTCTGCGGCTTGCTTGGCTGGGTCAATAGAAGTAACTTCAGCCCCATTGTTTAGCGTAATTTCTTGTGTCTCATCGAGGGTCACACCTGCGGGATACGGCGCGGCATAGCTTGATGTTGCCAGTATTGGACTCATCATCGACGTTAATAAAAGCAACTTAGGTAATTTCATCCTTGTCTCACTCTTTTCATCCTGAAAGATGCCAAAAATGTATATTGTATAAATTGTCTACACAATCGAGTTTTAACATTACTGTAACAGGGTGTCGGGTGTTGAGCTGTCTGGTCTCAAAAAGTGAGCTAGGGGAATTTCTTTGAAGATCTGATATCAAGTTGGCATGACGGGAAGTAATTTTGCTTCGATACAAATTAAAATCCCCTTCAAGCACAGGCTAGAAGGGGAAGATAGTCAGTCTGCTCTTCAAAAGGCACGACGTTAACTGACTAGGAAATGTTTCACGAACTCAGTGATTTTGACCATATCACTTACCGCGATAAACTCTTCTGTCGTGTGTACTTTTGCCATGCCAGTTGAAAGGTTGACCGTTGTGAGACCTTTCTTGTTAAAGTTGTTGGCATCGCTACCGCCGCCAGTGCCTTTTGTGAAGGCGTCAATGCCCAACTCTGAAAACGCTGCTTTTATAGCGTTTACGTGTGGGTGGTTTTCTTCAATAACAAAAGCGTCGTAGGCTCGGCTAGATTCAATTTCGACTTCTGCACCGTGTTTTTTACAGACAGACTCTAATGTTGAGATCATATGATTGACCTGAGCATCTAGTTTATCGCCATTCAGGGAGCGTGCTTCTGCCACGATTTTTAATTCGGGCATAACAATGTTTGTGGCCTGACCGCCGTTAACCATACCGATGTTGGCTGTCGTTTCTTCGTCGATTCGAAGCAGCTTCATTTGGTTGATGGCATCTGCCGCCACCATGATCGCACTGATGCCTTCTTCTGGCGCAAGCCCTGCGTGTGCTGGTCGACCTTTGATTTTTGCCATGATCTTTTGCTGGCCTGGGGCTGCGGTCACAATGGTGCCAATAGGGCCACCCGTATCTAACACGATTGCTTCCGTTGAAGTGACGTGTGACATATCGAAGTATTGTGAACCGAATAAACCGCCTTCTTCATACACGGTGAAAGCAAGTTCTAACGTTTTGTGCTCACGGTTTTCCGCTTGAATACAACGAACGGCTTCCATGATGGCAGCAATACCAGATTTATCATCGCCACCAAGAATCGTATTGCCTTTTGAACGGATAACGCCGTCTTCGATGAGTGGCTCAATGCCAATACCTGGAGTGACCGTATCCATATGACAGCTCATTAGAATAGAGCCGTCTTTTTTGCCGTCTAAACGGGCGTACACGTTAAAACCGTTAGAAATGTGCTCAGGTACTGGAAGTTTGCGTACGGTAAAGCCTAGCTCGCCTAGCTGTTCTGCCAGTGTTTCTGCAATTTGTTTTTCGTTTTTTGATTCGCTGTCGATACGTACTAGTTGGCAAAAGTGTTCAACTAAGCGTTCTTGATTGATGTGTGTCATTAGATGTCTCTTTTTCTGATCGAGCGTGAAGCCTTGTGGCTCGGCTCGATAGGGAACAGAGCACCACTTATGGCACAGTTACTTTTGAATAAAACTGAGGTGAATCAATAAAGGGGTATCCATGACACGATTCTGACCGATGAGCCTTTCGAACTGTATGAAGCGTCACGAAATATTACTTTTGATGTTTTGCAGGATCAAATGAATAAATCGGATAGAGATAGGGTGCAATAGACTTTCCATCCCCTTTTGCTTTTTGAGCTACGTTGCCAAGATAAAATGCCAAAGTAACAACTTGTTTACATTTTATGTGGTGGCGTAAAGCCGAAAATATCAATCTAATATATTGAAAATAAGCAGTTTGTTTGATGTTTACGAAAGTGGGTTCGACGTGCTCTCTGTGTGTAACATATATTTTACAATTATGCGTAAAAATCGCCAAGATAAAGATTTCTCCCCACGTATTCCAATTTCTCAAGACCTGCGCCAAGTTAGAAAAATAAGTCCAAACAAAAGCTACTGAGACAAGGAGAAAGTCATGGTTGATGCATATAACCCACTAGGAACAGACGGATTTGAGTTTGTTGAATATACCGCTGCTGACAACAAAGGCATTCAACAGCTTAAAGATCTGTTTATATCGTTAGGTTTTGCGGAGATTGCAAAGCATCGCTCAAAAGAAGCGTGGTTATATCGACAAGGTGACATTAGCTTTATTGTGAATGCGCAGCCGCATAGCCAAGCTGAGGGATTCGCCAAAGTTCACGGTCCGTCGGTTTGTGGCATGGCATTTCGTGTGAAAGACGCCACCGTTGCTCTGGCGCATGCGTTAGAGAATGGCGGTAAAGAATATAAAACGGAAATTGGGCCGATGGAGCTTAGCATTCCTGCTATTTATGGCATCGGTGAAAGCTTGCTTTATTTTGTCGATCGTTATGGAAAGCAGAGCATTTATGATGTCGATTTTCGTTTTTATGATGATGCTGATGAGCGTTTATCAAAAGCGAATGTTGGTCTTTACGAAATCGACCACTTAACGCACAACGTTAAGCAAGGCAACATGGATGTCTGGTCAGGTTTCTATGAGCGCATTGGTAACTTCCGCGAAATTCGTTATTTCGATATCGAAGGTAAGCTGACTGGTCTTGTCAGCCGTGCGATGACCGCACCTTGCGGCAAAATCCGAATTCCTATCAATGAGTCGTCAGATGATAAATCACAGATTGAAGAGTTTATCCGTGAATACAATGGCGAAGGTATTCAACACATCGCATTGACCACTGACGACATCTACGAAACGGTCAAAACCTTGCGTGAGCGAGGCATGGACTTTATGCCAACACCAGATACTTATTACGAGAAAGTCGATCAGCGTGTTGAAGGCCACGGCGAAGATGTAAGCAAGCTTCGTGATTTGCAGATTCTTATTGATGGTGCGCCAACGAAAGATGGCATCTTGCTACAAATCTTTACTCAAACCGTTATCGGCCCTGTGTTCTTCGAAATCATCCAACGTAAAGGCAATGAAGGCTTTGGCGAGGGTAACTTCAAAGCGTTGTTTGAATCGATAGAAGAAGACCAAATTCGCCGAGGAGTATTGAGCGATGCATAAATGGATCACATTCCCTCATCGGGAGGGAGTGTGCTCTAAACAAGCACATGCTGACTTCCCGGAAGAGGCAATTTATGAACGTGAGGCAGGTCGAAGTGGCTTCTTCGGCCCCGCAACACATTTTCATCATCAACATGCCCCAACGGGGTGGTCTGAGTGGGAGGGCGAGCTACGTCCACGAGCGTTTGATTTTAATCTAGTCGAAAAAGCCAGCCATATTACCCCTTGGGCAGTCCCGCATCTATTACACAACGCGAATTGTAAAGTTCGTGTTTGGCGTATGGATGAAAAAATGGACTTCTTGGTGAGAAATGCAGATGGCGACGAACTGCTATTCATCCACCAAGGTACGGCAGATCTCTACTGTGATTATGGTCATTTGAAAGTGAGCGAAGGGGATTATGTCATGATCCCGCGCTCAACGAGCTGGCGTTTAGAACCAAGCGAGCCGATGTTCATTCTGATGATTGAAAACACCGATGCGGCTTATACATTGCCCGAAAAAGGCATGGTTGGAAACCACGCGGTGTTTGATCCGGCGGTTTTAGAAACGCCGTCGATCAACGATCAGTTCCGTGCTCAATATTCTGAGAATCAAACACAGGTTCAGGTGAAACGCTACGATAAAGTCAGTGTTATCACTTACCCATTCAACCCGCTGGATGCGATTGGGTGGCATGGTGATTTGGCGGTAGTAAAAGTGAACTGGCGTGATATTCGTCCACTTATGTCACATCGTTACCATTTACCGCCTTCTGCACATACTACATTTGTAGGAGCAGGATTTGTGGTGTGTACCTTCGTTCCTCGTCCAATTGAAAGTGATCCTGGAGCGCTCAAAGTACCGTTCTACCACAACAATGACGATTATGACGAAGTCTTGTTCTACCATGCAGGTGATTTTTTCAGCCGTGACAACATTGAAGCAGGCATGGTGACATTCCATCCAGCAGGATTTACGCATGGTCCTCACCCGAAAGCATTCAAAGCAGGGCGAGAGCATAAGAAGACTTTCACCGACGAAGTTGCGGTCATGATTGATACGCGTCACGCACTTCAGTTTTCGGATGAGCTGGAAAAAGTAGAAAACAAAGAATACGTCTATAGCTGGCAAGAGAAGTAAGAGGCAAGGATGAAATTAGCAACCAAGAAAAATGGCACTCGTGACGGTTTGTTGATGGTCGTGAGCAAAGACTTAACGCGCTGCGTACCAGCGACAGAAATTTTCCACCCCATGAACTTAGCACCGACGATGCAGGTGGCACTTGATAACTGGGATACGCTAGCACCGCAACTGGAAGAGCTATACGTTGCACTGAACAATGGCACGGTTGCAGGGTATGAAGAGTTTGAAGCGCACTACTGCGAGTCGCCGCTTCCTCGCGCTTATCAGTGGGCTGATGGCAGTGCTTACGTAAACCACGTTGAGTTGGTTCGAAAAGCTCGCGGCGCTGAAATGCCAGAGAGTTTTTGGACGGATCCGTTGATGTACCAAGGAGGCTCTGATGCCTTTATTGGTCCTTGTGACAACATCGAGTTTGCGAGTGATGAATGGGGTATTGATTTCGAAGGTGAAGTGGCTGTGGTAACAGGTGACGTACCAATGGGCGCGAGTGTTGCAGAGGCTCAGGAGTCGATTCGTTTGATCATGCTGGTGAATGATGTCTCACTGCGTGGGCTAATTCCCGCAGAATTAGCTAAAGGGTTTGGTTTTTTCCAATCTAAACCTTCTTCTGCGTTTTCTCCTGTGGCAGTAACACCAGACGAACTAGGCGATGCGTGGTACGAAAACAAAGTGCATTTACCATTGGTCTCGACCTACAACCACAAGCCGTTTGGTCGCCCGAATGCAGGTATCGATATGACGTTTGATTTCGCAGACTTAATTGTTCACGCGACTAAAACGCGCCCGCTATCTGCTGGGGCGATTATAGGCTCAGGTACGGTATCCAACAAGCAGGGAACGGAACATGGCACTTCTATTGAAGAAGGTGGCGTTGGCTATTCATGTATCGCGGAAGTTCGCATGATTGAAACCATTCGTGATGGTAAGCCGTCGACTAACTTCATGTCGTTTGGAGATTCAATTAGATTGGAAATGTTCGATGCGGATGGCAACAACATATTCGGCTCGATTGACCAACAAGTTAGCCAATATCTCAAGCACTAACAATGCTGGTTGGGAGACGATATGAGCGATAGCATGATTTTATACGGATACTGGCGATCATCGGCGGCGTATCGTGTGCGTATTTGCTTGAATCTTAAAGAGTTATCGTATGATTCAAAATCGGTACACTTGGTGCGCAATGGTGGCGAACAACACAGTGACGAGTACCATGAGTTAAACGCTTCTGAACTGGTTCCTTTGCTGGTGGATGGGGAGGTTCAGTTAACCCAGTCACTGGCGATCATTCAATACTTAGAAGAACACTACCCGGATGTCACTGTGATCCCCGAGCAAACGCCGCTTCGATACCAAGCGCTAGCTTTGGCTCAGGATATTGCAATGGAGATTCATCCCCTGAATAACTTAAGAGTTCTACAGTATTTAGAGGGGGAGCTAGCTTGCGAACCAGAGCGCAAAGTCGCTTGGATTCATCACTGGATCCACAAAGGTTTTACAGCATTAGAAGAGAAACTTCAGAAGCATCGTAAACTAAATGGTGATTGCAAGTTTAGCCTGACAAGCTCGCCATCTATTGTCGATATTTGTCTGGTACCACAATTTTATAACGCACAACGCTTTGGTGTAGATACTTCTCTTTATCCAACCATTAACGCTGTTGTGCAGTCATGCAATCAACTGCCAGCTTTTATTGATGCGATGCCAGAGAATCAGCCAGACGCTAATAGTTGATTCTTAGCATACATAATGTATTAACAAAATTTAAACGAGCCAATCCAAGTGTGTGATTGGCTCGTTTTTATTGGTGAGCAAAATTTTCTGTTTCTCGCTATCGTCGTGGCGCCTCAAAATTGCGAGGTTTTGTTGCTCTGCATAACATTTCCATTTACGCTTTGAGCAACGAGTTGTTTTGGATGCACTTTATTTATGACCAACATTTTTATCATTGTTGTTCTTCTGGTTTTATTCTTCTTTGTTATTCAAAAGTACGTGATTAAGCACGATGACACGCGTGATTATCCTTATCGCTCGAAAGGCCCTCTGCTCAGAGGTCAAGAGGGTGCGTTCTATAATGCGTTAAGAGCGGCGGTAGGGGAGCATGCCGTAGTATTCGCGAAAGTAAACATGTCCAGTTTGGTTACGCCAAAAGAAATCAAAAATAAGAAGCAGTTTTTTGTCGCGAACAATCGTATATCTCGAAGCTATTTTGATTACGTTATTTGTGACCCAAGGACACTAGAGCCGCGCGTTATCGTTGAATTGGATAATGGGCAGGAGCTAAACAAGGGTAAGATAGAAAGACAAAAGTTATTGATTCATGTTTGTAAGACGGCCAACCTGCCTTTAATTGGCGCCTCGATAAAGCACAGTTATCAAGTTGGGCGATTACGTCGTTTGCTTGCGGCACACATTGATTTGATTGAGCCCGATAAAGAAGTGCGTTTTTGTAAAAAATGCGGCAGTCCGATGATCATTAAAACCGCAAGCCAAGGTGAGTTCAAAGGGAGACGTTTCTTTACTTGTAGCCGTCAGCCGAATTGTACATACACCGAAAATTATAACGTTGTGTTTGAGGCGGACGACTAAACACGACAATTAACCAGCAGAAACAAGGGGCTTTGATTAGAGATGATCAAAGCCTTTTTTGTATCAGTCATCAAGGCAGGGCCTATACTTTGAAAAAGAGGGCAGAATAGGGCAGCCATATGCGATACGGATGGATTTTATCGGCGTTGTTCATCACATCGAATGTTAGTGCGATACCTAATTTGAAACCACTGGAGTGTGAATTGACAGAGACACCCCAAGATCATTTCTTGTTTTACCGAGAGCAAATGGTTTACCACAGTGAGCAGTTTGTCATATTTCAAAACTTCAAAGGCAGGGTGAGCACTCAAGTAGACGTCAAAACAGGAGAGTTGATCCGTACAACCTATATCGGCGAACCATTTAAACCTAAATATCAGATTTTGTTCGGCACTTGCCCTAAGGTATCGCAAATCTTACAGATTTGGATGCTCAGTGAAGTGCCTTACGACAATTAAGTGAGATAATAAAAGTTATATAGATCACACTTTTAAACCCTGCAGGCTCAGTCCTTGTCGATAAAATCATCTGAAAACGCGTGTTGAGTTTACATTTTCGCCAAACGGTTCAAAGTTGGTAAATTTGTGCTTGCACCGTCGTTCGCTTATAGCTAATATCCTCGTCGTTCCAGAGAAATGCGTCCGTAGCTCAGCTGGTTAGAGTATCGCCTTGACATGGCGGGGGTCGGTGGTTCGAGTCCACTCGGACGCACCATTCTGAATTGAATGGTTAGGAACATAAAAATTTGGGTCCGTAGCTCAGTTGGTTAGAGTACTACCTTGACATGGTAGGGGTCGGCGATTCGAGTTCGCCCGGACCCACCAAATTTTAAAAAAGCCCACCTTTTGGTGGGCTTTTTTGTGTCTGTAATTCATTGATATTCAAGTAAAACTACTTCTTTTCTTGTCCCTTGTTTTTGCTCTGCGTTAGCCCCTTGTTAAAGATAAAAGCGCACTACCTGATCCGCAACACAACCTCAAAACCCTAAATGCAATGCATAAGGTGCATACACTTCAAACCCACTAGAGCCGTCTATAAATTATGTTGCGTGCCACTTGCTGTGGCTTTAGAGACACTGACTACTAATCTAAATTATCTGGCGTGTGAAGATTGGTGCCGCATATTGTACATTTGTAGTCACCAGTCGCTTCGCCTTCCATTAATGAGCTAATTATTGCTGCAAATAGACCAGAGAAGAAACCTTTAGCTTTTTTCTCGGTCTTTTCCTGCGCTTTAGAGAAGCTTTCGTACCGATGTAGCGTTACTTCTTTACAATTACAGCAAAACGCTCTTGTCTCTTCAGAACCGTACATTTTTACCAATTGATTTACTCCCTGTAAGTTAATTTCCCCAAGTGGCGTTATGTTCAAGGGTAAGTCACACAAGACTGATGTGTGACTTACCCTAAACACTAAAACTAACGTAATGTAAAACACCACATGTTATGAATGATTATTTAACGCCTTGTTATCCGAGCTTGCTAACTCTGCTGATTGAATAGTTGTGGTAATAAGCTCTTCAAATAGATCTAATTGCCCAGCAGGTATCAATTGATTTTGTATAGCTTTTCGTTTGTTTGAGTCAAATAGCCGCTCTGTTAACCAACCAATTAGATACATCAGTGAAAGACAGCCACCAGCCGTCGCTACATTACCGTCTATCACGAGAGGCAGATCCTGAACATCTCCTCCCATACTTTGTAGAACATCCTTTGCATCTGGGTTTGTTGTTAATCGCTTGCCTTTTAGTAAACCTAGTTCATGGAGGATGAATGATCCCGCACAAATCGAACCTATTAGCTGCCTATTTGGATCAAGATTCAACGCTGACATAAATTCAGCATCTTTTAAAGCGGCTGGAATACCCCGTTTGCCGCTTGTAATAAGAACGACATCTTGATTCGTCACCTCAGAAAGGTGTCCGTCTGTTTTAACTTTCATACCGAGGTGGGAATGATGTTCAGATTTAGTTCCAAGTATACTTACTGTCCAACTGTCGGTTGTGCGCCCCAGCAAGTCATACATAAGAAAGAAATCGATATCCGTGAAATCATCAAATAAAACAACGCCGATTTTATACATAACATTTATCCTTTTGGACTTACTCGTAAGTCGCAAAATGTGTAGTAGGAGGGGGTATTCGATACACAAGCTTCTGCTAAGCACCTTAAACACCAAACGCGGTGCAAACTAACAATGCCATGTGTGCCAAATCCCTATTATAAAACTTTGTTATGTTTGTTTTACGAGCCCGCCCAGAAAAACTCAACCCTAATACCACTTGGGTCGTAACACATTAAATGTTTTGCGGGTCCTGTCTTAACAAGCTCGGGACCAAACTCAATTTCGATTCCCGACGCCATAAATTGATCACGCAACTCATCGAGTTGCTTCTCAGTCTCTACGAGTAAAGCTAAGTGATGCAAACCAATATTCGTTTTTCTGTCAAATGGAGTGGCGGCATCAGCCTTAGCCGCCCATAGTGTAAGCATGATATGCCCATCACTCACAAATATTGCCGGGTAGTCTGGGTTTCTTTTTACTTCACTCCAACCTAATTGTTCAGTGAAAAACTTCGCGCTTGCTTCTAGGTTAGATACGGTTAAACCTACGTGGTGTATGCCTTTTGTTAACACAGTCACTTTGTTTCCTTACTCGTTTTAATGGCTATCAAACAAAGATAACTCGATAAAAAGTAAGCATCAATACACATATATTGATTAACTTCGTCAATCTATTCGAATACGGTAATCCAACTGGAAACATTACATTGTAAACAAGAAACCCAATCTTGAACTAAAAATTAAACTTAGAGTTCATTCTTAAGTCCTGTATTAATCAAATACATTAATAGCCATAATATTTAAGCCAGCCTATAGGGCATATCATTCCATTAAAGGTTTGAATGTTCTTATTCAAGCTAACGTCTTCCAATTTGTAACAGTGAACAACATTACTAGTCGAAGTAGATGCTGGTGTTGAATACGTCACAGGTTTAGAAGCGTTTGCTTTATGTATTTCATGTGCTCGCTGTTGGTCTATCGCCACTTGATTCTTATGATTGTTAACTTCTCGCAATCCAGATTCTAGGGGTAGGTGCCAATCCTTACATGTTGTTCCTAAACCATCATTCTGAGACTGATATTCTGATAACGCTACACGAGCTTCATTTACCGACTGATCGATATCGGACTGATCGACTAGCCAAGTAGAAAAAGAATAGTTAATGGCCTCTCGATAGTTTACCGATTGCTCTAAGCTATAAGCATCGGAATGAAAACAGGCCTCTACCACTGCCCATTGAGTCGATAGGTTTGATAATACGTTTTCAGGTATAGGCTGTAGCTGGCTTTGCGTAGACTGGCAACCGGCTAGAAGAAAAGGGACAGGGAGTAGTTTTAGAAAAAATTTTTGGTTCATTTTAATCTTAAAATTAATGCAATCTTTTTCATTATCATAATACAGGACGATTGAAGAAAGTAGCATTTCTATCAGTAAGGGAATGTGGCTAACGCACTGATAAGGTGTGAGTAAAGCGATATCAAAGCCCTCAACACACCTTAACTACGAATACTACCGCATAACAAAGATGCTATGCGGTAACGGTGGTATTCAGGCTTGAACAGTTTGTCGCACGTTGCTCTCGCCTGACAGCACGGAAATTCTCTCAAAATCTCGACTCGGGAAGTCAGGGTCTACGTACACAAACATACGACTTATCATTTTTCCTTCAAACTCAAATACACTACAAAAACGCCCTGTGGAAACTTTGTTGTCCGGCCAAGAGGTACCATCACTCATTACGCCGCCTTCCTGTCCTTCAACAATGACCTTGTTTCCAGCAGTCGTTATTTGAAAGCCGTCTATGTCGTGCCAGATACTAATCAACGAGCTACCAATCCTATTGCCAAACTCCACTAAGGCACTCTTTCCTTTCGCTTGCCCAAATTTAGGAAAGAAAAAATCAACATCCTCTGAGAATAGATCCAGATAGCTAGGATCACCGGCATCTATTTTCTCGAAATACTTAACTACTAGCCCAACTAAATCGTCTTTTTCCATAATTATTTCACACCCATATTAGCTTTACGCACAACGCAGGGTTAAGTAGTAAGCGGAGCGACCACTCAACCTGAACGTTTGCATCTTAAACACTGAGTACATTTAAACTGAAATTGCCAAGAGTTGCGAATCTTATTGAAGTGCTTTGTTAGATGTAATCCGTTTAGCCTACGTATACTCCATTGAAGTACTCGACGCGTTCTAACGTCATTCTTAACTTACACTCTTCAATCTGGACACCTTGCCAGGGTGAGGGTGTGGAAGACAGGCCCGTAAATTCACATTCGGCGTCTCTGTATTTTAGCCAAGCTCTTTGGGCCTTTCGAAATGGCTCTACCAGTTCGGTCTGAGACCATGTTTTCCTTAGTGCTTTTTCTTCCTCACCTATTCTAGCGATTGCTTCCTTGTAACTTTCGTTAAGCTCTTTATCTGCAGACTCCATCTTCTTTTCTACACACTGATAACCAGCCATAACGCCACCGCCTTTTACTTTGCAGGGATCTTCAACATCAGCAGAAGCCAAGCAAGGTAAAGAAACCAACGCAAATATCATAAGTAATTTGTTCAAAATTGCCTCCAAGCTCCGAGTGCTTGTTAAACCGTTATCAGCTATTTTTCCTTTTTAATCATGCAGCTTTTTGTCTGTGCCTTCAAAGATAAAATAGAAGGTTAGTGATTCTAGTGCCTAAATAGAAGGTAAAAGAGATTGATACACGGGTTAAATGACGCCTTAATCTGAGTTACTTTTAGTGGGCGTTTTGTATCAATCTTTTCTGTGGAATCATTAGTTTGATGGCGTCTGAGGATGTTAATATGACTCCCATTGAATTTATTATCGCCCTGAAACACCTAGGTTGAATTAAGTGGTGACTATTCCCCTCCAATCATGAAGTTGGTTCAAAGGTAG
Source organism: Vibrio sp. 1978 (assembly GCF_033344345.1). Classification (NCBI taxonomy): domain Bacteria; kingdom Pseudomonadati; phylum Pseudomonadota; class Gammaproteobacteria; order Vibrionales; family Vibrionaceae; genus Vibrio; species Vibrio sp. 1978. The sequence continues at coordinate 2,472 of NZ_JAWPOP010000003.1, read as the reverse complement.
GGCGATAAATGTTGCGATTCGTAATAAAAATTTATGCCAAGTGCAGTTCGCTATCGCGGCTTATATTGAGTTGGGCAATAACCTCTAATGATGTCTGAGTTTCGTAGCTTGTTGTGTTTTGTATTGCGCCCCGAAACCCTTTTACGCCACAATTTAAAGCTACTTGATTTGAGCCGGCTACGCATAAACTGAATCACGTCGGATTCATTCAAACCAAATTGAAATTCGATAGCCTCAAATGGGGTGCGGTCTTCCCATGCCATTTCTATTATTCTTGACTCAGTTTCCGAGGTCAGTTTCATTTCAAATAACCTATTTTAGAAAAGAGATTTCTACGACGGAAATTGAGTCTTGGTTCAAATGTTCTTATATGCGTGCTTAGTGTTTAGCGACATAACACCTACAAAAACTTCTCAATGAGGACTTCGTCTACGTATTTCCCACGAACTTTTGCATGCTTCTTCGCGGTCCCTACGATTTCGAAGCCTTGTTTGAGATAGGCTGATAACGCTCGCTCATTATCGCTGCGAACGTACGCAAATAGTTTTTCGTAACCCTTTTGTTTGGCTACTTCGAATGTCGATTTGAAAAGCTGTTTAGACACACCTTGGCCACGAGCACCGTCACTAACAAACGTACCAATTATGCCAACATGGTCAAAAGCTTTTGTATATTGTGCAAAGGGCTCGATATTTTGGAAACCAATGACTTGTGAGCTATTTTCGGATAAAGCGACTGTAAACACGCCCCGTTCTGGGAAATGAGTAATGAACTCTTTTTCTTCTTCAGGTGTGAAAGGCGTATCTAATACAGTGTATAAACCTTCAATAATGATGGGATTGAGGACGTTTGTAATGCCTTCAGCATCACCTAAAGTTACCTGACGTACAATTAAATTCATGCCACTTAGCTCCTATTAAAATTAGGGCTGCTTTGTACATGAGTTGGAGACTTGCGGCAACAAGTAACGTCATTAAGTCGTAAAGAATATACCTATTACACTTAAACGGCGGTTAATAGTGCTGATTGTTACTTTAGTATTTCTGATATATCACTTTTTAAGTGACGGCTTAACTTCTACAGAATATTTCCACATCACGATCCCGTTTTCTACAAGATCATAACTCGCGCTTTGACCCTCGGAGTTGAGCACAAATACCGGCATTTCCATCCTTGACGTAGAGCCATCTTGGTTGCATGACATGGTAGCTTCAAGCTGTATACTATTTTTGCTCGGTTCTGAAAGGGTCCCTAAGTACGTGCAGCCGTCGACAAAACTGGTTTTGCTTTTTCCTTTAGAGGATATTTCAAAAGTCGGAAAAATGAATGTTGATTGAGGCTCTGTTACTACCACATTGACTTGATAGTTCGTCGCTGAAAAAGCATTGAAATGAGCTCCAAGCATAAGTAAGAACAAGATTTTTGATTTCATAAACTCTTCTTTATTTCGATATTACTAGTTTGGTTACGGCGCTATTAACGTGACCACTTAATCTAAAACTTTACTGCGGAAGCATTAAAAAGGATACAAAGGTAGAGTAGTTGAATATGGTTAATCGGCCGTAAATAGTTTTATTAAGCGATCTTACATACCTAAAAGAGGTAAGTTCTTTCGCTTTTGATAGGTTAATGCTAATTCTAAACAGGTCTTGATTGAAGCTTCTGGCAAAGGTGCTGATAAAGATAGAATTATTGCTCGATTACCCTGAAACTCAAGTGAGTCACTATACAGTTCGCGGAATGTGTCGACGAGCTTAGTTTGGCAATTAAAGAACAGATAATAACGACTAGGCGTTTTCTGTTTCCAATCCATCCTTACCGGGCTACCTGTTTTCACACTGTAGCTTGGCTCTCCCCATTTTAGAGATTCTTCAACTTCCCCCAGTTTTAATTCAGAAGCGATAGTTAAGACGATATTTCGTAGCTCTTCTATCCGAATACGCACATGTTTTGGATACTCATCAAATCTTGCCTTCACTGCATGGTTCATTAGTATCTCCTATAAATAGCGCTGTTTTGGGGTGAAGCCCAAGCGTACTTTGGCTATGTAGCAATTACGTCATAATGTTATTAATCAATAAATCTAGCACATAGCCAAAATACTAAGCGTAAGGGTTTCCCTCGGTTACGTTTAGGATGCTCTGGGTGAAAACATGATGATTGACATGCCAAGCATAGCGACAGAAACCCCCACTATGTCCCAGAGCGTTGGTCGAACGCCGTCGATACACCACAACCATAGAATTGCGACAAAAATATAGACACCACCGGAAGCGGCATAAACTCTGCCAGTTGCGGTAGGATGTAAAGATAGAAGCCAAGCAAACATAGCAAGGCATAGCGCTGCTGGTACCAAAAGCCAAACTGACTTATCTTCCTTTAACCAGAGATAAGGCCCGATTTCAGATAATAAGTGCGACATTCATGGATAGGTGTAGAAGAGGAAGTCAACTACTGAAAGTGGTACGCTCT
>NZ_JAWPOP010000039.1:0-30526 GCF_033344345.1 Vibrio sp. 1978 | reverse complement strand
GTCTACGTTTCGCGATCCGTGAAGGTGGCCGTACAGTAGGTGCTGGTGTTGTTGCTAAGATCTTCGACTAATTCATAGCGAATTAGCGATGCTTTCGGAAAATCTTGAATTAGATTTGACGAACCAGTAGCAAAAAGGGCATCATTTGATGCCCTTTTTCTGCACTCAACATTATTTTTGCTGTTTTCTTGTTCAGAAGTGGGTTGGGCGCAGAGCAAGATTAAGCAAAGAGGCTTAATCTTAAGAAGAGTACGCTGATTTTTTCAGCGATATGGAGTTTGCCCTGCAACAGCGGGGTTGTTGTCGTCTATATTAAGACTTGTAACAGGTTGGTTTTATGAAAGCAAATAATGCTGAAACTCCTGATAGCTCAAACGCAGCAGATACGTTTAAGTGGGTAGCCGCTTTCGTATTGGCAGCTGCCGCTGTTGTGGGTAATTACCTGTATGGTGAAATGTCTGTAGTGGTTCGTGCTGCAGGCGTTGTTGTTCTTATTGCAGCTGCCTTAGGCGTTGCAGCAACAACGACTAAAGGTAAAGCAGCGATCAGTTTTGCAAAAGAATCTCGTATGGAAGTACGTAAAGTTGTTTGGCCTACTCGCCAAGAAACCATGCAAACAACACTGATCGTTTTAGCTGTAAGTATTGTAATGGCTCTAGTGCTATGGGGTATTGACGGAATTATGGTTCGTCTAGTAGCTCTAGCAACTGGGGTATAGAGGGTTTTTATTCATGAGTGAAGCTCCAAAAAAACGCTGGTATGTGGTTCAAGCCTTCTCTGGATTTGAAGGTCGTGTAGCTCAATCTCTGCGCGAGCATATCAAAATGCACGGCATGGAAGAGCTATTCGGTGAAGTACTGGTTCCTACTGAAGAAGTAGTGGAAATGCGCGCGGGTCAGCGTCGCAAATCTGAGCGTAAGTTCTTCCCAGGTTACGTCCTTGTTCAGATGATTATGAACGATGAATCATGGCACCTAGTACGCAGTGTGCCGCGTGTCATGGGCTTCATTGGTGGTACCTCAGACCGTCCGGCACCTATCACGGATAAAGAGGCTGACGCGATTCTTAATCGTCTTGAGAAAGCGAGTGAAGCGCCTCGTCCGCGTACAATGTACGAAGCGGGTGAAGTGGTACGTGTTAACGAAGGTCCATTTGCTGACTTCAACGGTACTGTTGAAGAAGTGGATTACGAGAAGAGCCGCCTGAAAGTGTCTGTATCGATCTTTGGTCGTGCGACACCAGTTGAGCTTGAATTTGGTCAGGTTGAAAAGCTGGACTAAGACTCTTCGTTAAAGAGTATAAAAAATCACCTTTTTAGGGTTGTATAAGGCGCGGATTATGACTATAATTTCGCGCCTTTTTACTTCAAGTGAAGTAAAAAGTTTCTTACACAAACGGGGAGCTGATCCGCGATTAGCGTTTGTACCCAAACTTAGGAATTATCATGGCTAAGAAAGTTGAAGCTTACATCAAGCTACAAGTTGCTGCTGGTATGGCTAACCCTAGTCCACCAGTAGGTCCTGCACTAGGTCAACACGGTGTGAACATCATGGAATTCTGTAAAGCGTTCAACGCAAAAACAGAATCTATTGAGAAAGGTCTACCAACTCCAGTAGTTATCACAGTATACAGCGACCGTTCTTTCACGTTCGTAACTAAGACTCCACCTGCTGCTGTTCTTCTTAAGAAAGCTGCTGGCGTTAAGTCTGGTTCAGGTCGTCCAAACACTGAAAAAGTTGGTACTGTAACTGACGCTCAAATCCAAGAAATCGCAGAAACTAAAGCTGCTGATATGACTGGTGCTGACATCGAAGCGATGAAGCGTTCTATCGCTGGTACTGCTCGTTCAATGGGCCTAGTGGTAGAGGGTTAATAAGATGGCAAAACTAACTAAGCGCATGCGCGTAATCCGCGAAAAAGTTGACGTAACTAAAGAATACGAAATCAACGAAGCTGTTGCTCTTCTTCAAGAACTAGCGACTGCTAAATTCGTTGAGTCTGTAGACGTTGCTGTTAACCTTGGCATTGATGCTCGTAAATCTGACCAGAACGTACGTGGTGCAACTGTACTACCTCACGGTACTGGCCGCGAAATCCGCGTTGCAGTGTTCACTCAAGGTGCTAACGCTGAAGCAGCTAAAGAAGCTGGCGCAGACATCGTAGGTATGGAAGATCTTGCTGAGCAAGTTAAGAAAGGCGAAATGAACTTTGACGTAGTTGTTGCTTCTCCAGATGCAATGCGCGTTGTAGGTCAACTAGGTACTATCCTAGGTCCTCGCGGTCTTATGCCAAACCCTAAAGTTGGTACTGTAACTCCTAACGTTGCTGAAGCAGTTAAAAACGCTAAAGCTGGTCAGGTTCGTTACCGTAACGACAAAAACGGCATCATCCACACTACTATCGGTAAAGCAAACTTCTCTGCTGAGCAGATCAAAGAGAACCTAGAAGCACTTCTAGTTGCTCTGAAGAAAGCTAAGCCATCTTCAGCGAAAGGTACTTTCCTGAAGAAAGTAAGCATCTCTACTACTATGGGTGCTGGTGTTGCTGTTGATCAGGCTAGCCTGAACACTCAAGCATAATTTATTTGCTTAGGCGCAAAATTAGTGTATAATTTTGCGCCTAATATTTGTGGTTGGGGCTGAACTTTGGTTCTTTGAACTGTCTCCTAGTTCGAAATGAATTAAGACCCAGTCTCCGTCCAAGACCGTAGGTGTTTGTGTAAAAGCAAACTTAATTATCCTACGTAGATGGTGCCCGAACTGACAGAAAGCTCTATGTAATATAGTTAACTTTCTTCTGGGGAAGCACCTCAATAGCTCTCACTGTCGTGATGATAGTGAGTGGTGTAACGACAACCAGGAGTAAATCCAAGATGGCTTTAAACCTTCAAGACAAAAAAGCAATTGTTGCTGAAGTCAACGAAGCTGCCAGTGGTGCACTTTCTGCAGTTGTAGCTGATTCTCGTGGCGTTCAAGTTGGCGCGATGACTTCTCTACGTAAACAAGCTCGTGAAGCTGGCGTTTACATGAGAGTTGTTCGTAACACTCTTGCTCGTCGTGCGGTTGAAGGTACTGAGTACGAGTGTCTAACTGACACTTTCACTGGTCCTACTCTAATCGCATTCTCTAATGAGCACCCAGGTGCTGCAGCGCGTCTTTTCAAAGACTTCGCTAAAGAGAACAAAGATTTCGAGATCAAAGCTGCTGCATTTGAAGGCGCTTTAACTGACGCTGAAGTACTAGCAACACTACCAACTTACGACGAAGCAATTGCACGCCTAATGATGTGCATGAAAGAAGCTTCGGCTGGCAAGCTGGCGCGTACTATCGCAGCTATCCGCGATCAAAAACAAGAAGCAGCGGCATAAGCCTTGCTTTTTACTGGTTGCTTAATAAACTTATTGTTGACTTAAAAGAGAATTGTTATGTCTATTACTAACGAGCAAATCCTAGACGCAGTTGCAGAAATGTCTGTAATGCAAGTTGTTGAACTAATCGAAGCAATGGAAGAGAAATTCGGTGTTTCTGCTGCTGCTGCTGTTGTAGCTGGCGGCGCTGCTGCAGGCGAAGCTGCTGCTGAGCAAACTGAATTCGACGTAATCCTAGAAGCTGCTGGCGGTAACAAAGTTGCTGTAATCAAAGCAGTACGTGGCGCAACTGGCCTAGGTCTTAAAGAAGCTAAAGCTCTAGTAGACGGCGCTCCAGCACCTCTTAAAGAAGGTGTTGAGAAAGCAGAAGCTGAAGCTCTTAAAGCTCAGCTAGAAGAAGCTGGTGCAACTGTTGCTGTTAAGTAATTATTGCATAGTTTCTTAGCCTAACGGCTAATTGGCTGGTGGTTTTTTAACCACCGGCCTTTTTGCGCTGTAGGGTATAGGCGAATTTTCCCGCTGTTTAAGCGCCTGATATCCATGCAAAAAACATTTCATTCTTACGAAATGAAATGTCACTACAGTAAACAGCTATATTAGTCACTGTCCCTTACCCCCCTTAAGTAACTAGGAGCGGGCGGACAGTTTGGGTCACTTATCAGCGAGCTGAGGAACCCCATGGTTTACTCTTATACCGAGAAAAAGCGCATCCGTAAGGACTTTGGTACTCGTCCACAAGTTTTGGACATTCCATACCTGCTATCGATCCAGCTCGATTCGTTCGACAAATTTATCGAACAGGATCCTGAAGGTCAATACGGTCTTGAAGCCGCTTTCCGTTCTGTATTCCCGATTCAGAGCTACAACGGCAATTCTGAGCTGCAATACGTTAGCTACCGTCTTGGTGAGCCAGTTTTTGACGTTAAAGAATGTCAAATCCGCGGTGTAACTTACTCAAAGCCACTACGTGTAAAACTACGCCTAGTTATCTTTGATAAAGACGCGCCAGCAGGTACTGTAAAAGACATTAAAGAACAAGAAGTCTACATGGGTGAAATTCCACTCATGACAGACAATGGTACCTTCGTAATCAACGGTACCGAGAGGGTTATCGTATCCCAGCTGCACCGAAGCCCAGGCGTGTTCTTCGACAGCGATAAGGGTAAGACCCACTCTTCAGGTAAAGTTTTATACAACGCACGTGTTATTCCTTACCGTGGTTCATGGCTTGATTTCGAGTTTGATCCTAAGGATAACTTGTACGTTCGTATCGACCGCCGTCGTAAGCTACCAGCATCGATCATCCTTCGTGCACTAGGTAAGTCGACAGAAGAAATCCTAGATATCTTCTTCGAGAAAGTGAACTTCGAAGTGAAAGACCAAACTCTATTGATGGAGTTGGTTCCTGATCGTCTACGTGGTGAAACTGCGTCATTCGACATCGAAGCAAATGGTAAAGTTTACGTTGAGCAGGGTCGTCGCGTAACAGCTCGTCATATCCGCCAACTAGAAAAAGATGGCGTTGATCACATCGAAGTACCAGTTGAGTACATCGTTGGTAAAGTTGCATCTAAAGATTACATCAATGAAGCAACTGGCGAGATCATTGTTAACGCTAACCAGGAAATCAGCCTGGAAGCACTAGCGAACCTATCTCAGGCTGGCCACAAAGCGCTAGAAGTTCTATTCACGAACGATCTAGACCACGGTCCATTCATGTCAGAAACACTACGTATCGACAGCACGGTTGATCGTATTTCTGCATTGGTAGAAATCTACCGCATGATGCGCCCTGGTGAGCCGCCAACAAAAGAAGCTGCAGAAGCTCTATTCGAAAGCCTCTTCTTCTCTGAAGAGCGTTACGATCTATCGACTGTTGGTCGTATGAAGTTCAACAGCTCTATCGGCCGTGAAGATGCTCAAGAGCAAGGCACACTTGATGAAACTGATATCATCGAAGTGATGAAGAAGCTGATCGCGATCCGTAACGGTAAGGGCGAAGTGGACGATATCGACCACCTAGGCAACCGTCGTATCCGTTCTGTAGGCGAAATGGCTGAGAACCAGTTCCGTGTAGGTCTAGTACGTGTTGAGCGTGCAGTTAAAGAGCGTCTAAGCCTAGGCGATCTTGACGCAATCATGCCTCAAGACTTGATCAACGCGAAGCCAATTTCTGCGGCAGTTAAAGAATTCTTTGGCTCTTCACAGCTTTCACAGTTCATGGACCAAAACAACCCGCTATCAGAAGTAACGCACAAGCGTCGTATTTCTGCGTTGGGTCCTGGCGGTCTAACTCGTGAACGTGCTGGCTTCGAAGTACGTGACGTACACGTAACTCACTACGGTCGTCTATGTCCTATCGAAACGCCTGAAGGTCCAAACATCGGTCTGATCAACTCTCTATCTGCGTTTGCGCGTTGTAACGAGTACGGTTTCCTAGAGACACCATACCGTCGCGTTGTAGATGGCGTAGTAACAGACGAAGTAGATTACCTATCTGCAATCGAAGAAGGCCAATTCGTTATCGCACAGGCGAACGCTAAGCTAAACGAAGATGGTACTTTTGCAGATGAGCTGATCACAGCTCGTCAGAAAGGTGAATCTGGTCTACACCCTCGTGAGCACGCTCAGTACATGGACGTTGCGACAAACCAGGTTGTATCTATCGCTGCATCGCTTATCCCGTTCCTAGAACACGATGATGCGAACCGTGCATTGATGGGTGCGAACATGCAACGTCAGGCAGTTCCAACACTGAAAGCTGACAAACCGCTTGTTGGTACTGGTATTGAACGTAACGTAGCAGTTGACTCAGGTGTAACTGCAGTTGCTAAACGTGGTGGTGTAATCCAGTCAGTAGATGCTTCTCGTATCGTTGTTAAAGTTAACGAAGAAGAGCTAGTACCAGGTGAAGCTGGTATCGACATCTACAACCTGACTAAATACACACGTTCTAACCAGAACACATGTATTAACCAGCGCCCATGTGTGATGCCAGGTGAGCCTGTATCACGCGGTGACGTTCTTGCTGATGGTCCTTCAACAGACCTTGGTGAACTAGCGCTTGGTCAAAACATGCGTATCGCGTTCATGCCTTGGAACGGTTACAACTTCGAAGACTCGATCTTAGTATCTGAGCGCGTAGTTCAAGAAGACCGTTTCACGACTATCCACATCCAAGAACTGACTTGTGTGGCGCGTGATACTAAGCTTGGTTCTGAAGAGATCACAGCGGATATTCCAAACGTAGGTGAGTCTGCTCTGTCTAAACTAGACGAGTCAGGTATCGTTTACATCGGTGCTGAAGTTAAGGGTGGCGACATCCTAGTTGGTAAAGTTACACCTAAAGGTGAAACTCAGCTAACGCCTGAAGAGAAGCTACTACGTGCAATCTTCGGTGAAAAAGCATCTGACGTTAAAGATACTTCACTACGTGTACCTAACTCTGTATCAGGTACGATCATCGACGTTCAAGTCTTTACTCGCGATGGCGTAGAGAAAGACAAGCGTGCGCTTGAAATCGAACAGATGCAGCTTAAAGAAGCGAAGAAAGACCTAACTGAAGAATTCCAGATTCTTGAGGGCGGCCTTCTAAACCGTGTTAAAGCTGTATTGATTGAAGGCGGTTACTCTGAAGCGAAACTAGACACAACTGATCGTAAGAAGTGGCTAGAACTAACGCTAGAAGATGACGCACTACAAACTCAGCTTGAGCAACTTGCTGAGCAGTGGGATGAGCTAAAAGCTGACTTCGATAAGAAGTTCGAAACTAAGCGTCGTAAGATCACTCAAGGTGATGATTTAGCACCTGGCGTCCTGAAGATCGTTAAGGTTTACCTAGCGGTTAAACGTCGCATTCAGCCTGGTGATAAGATGGCGGGTCGTCACGGTAACAAGGGTGTAATCTCTAAGATCAACCCTGTTGAAGACATGCCATACGATGAGAAAGGTCAGCCTGTAGACATCGTACTTAACCCACTGGGTGTACCTTCGCGTATGAACATCGGTCAGATCCTAGAAGTACACTTAGGTCTGGCAGCGAAAGGTATCGGTGACAAGATCAACCAGATGGTTAAAGAGCAGCAAGAACTAGCGAAATTCCGCGAGTTCCTACAAAAAGTTTACGATCTAGGCGACACTCGCCAGAAAGTAGACATTGCTTCTCTATCTGATGATGAAGTACGTACTCTGATCAAGAACTTGCGTGGCGGTCTACCAATCGCGACTCCTGTATTTGATGGCGCTCCAGAAGAGTCAATCAAAGCACTTCTTGAGCTAGCAGATCTACCAACATCAGGTCAGTTAACACTGTTTGATGGTCGCACAGGTGATGCGTTTGAGCGTCCTGTAACTGTTGGTTACATGTACATGCTGAAACTGAACCACCTTGTTGATGACAAGATGCACGCTCGTTCAACTGGTTCGTACAGCCTAGTAACTCAGCAGCCACTAGGTGGTAAAGCTCAGTTCGGTGGTCAGCGTTTCGGTGAGATGGAAGTATGGGCACTAGAAGCATACGGTGCTGCTTACACGCTACAAGAAATGCTAACGGTTAAGTCGGATGACGTTAACGGCCGTACTAAGATGTACAAGAACATCGTAGACGGTAACCACAGCATGGAACCTGGCATGCCAGAATCGTTCAACGTACTGTTGAAAGAGATCCGCTCGCTAGGTATCAACATCGAGCTAGAAGACGAAGAGTAATCCTTTTCTCTCTTGATGAAAGTCGAGAGAATCAAAGCGATTATTTGGAAGAAGGTGCTCACTTTAGCAAGTGAGCTCCTTTTAACTCCTTACAGGAGCTGATTGTGAAAGACTTATTAAACTTTCTAAAAGCACAGCATAAGACCGAAGAATTTGATGCAATCAAAATCGGTCTATCTTCACCAGACATGATCCGTTCATGGTCTTTCGGTGAAGTTAAAAAACCTGAAACGATCAACTATCGTACGTTCAAACCTGAACGCGATGGTCTGTTCTGTGCGCGTATCTTTGGTCCAGTTAAAGACTACGAATGTCTTTGTGGTAAGTACAAGCGCCTGAAGCACCGTGGTGTTATCTGTGAGAAGTGTGGTGTAGAAGTTACACAAACTAAAGTTCGTCGTGACCGTATGGGCCACATTGAACTGGCTTCACCAGTAGCTCACATCTGGTTCCTAAAATCGCTACCGTCTCGTATCGGTCTACTAATGGATATCCCTCTACGTGATATCGAACGCGTTCTGTACTTCGAAATGTACGTAGTAACAGAGCCTGGTATGACTGATCTAGAAAAAGGTCAGATGCTTACTGAAGAAGAGTATCTAGATCGTCTAGAAGAGTGGGGCGACGAGTTCACTGCTAAGATGGGTGCGGAAGCTATCAAGGACCTACTAGGTTCTATGGATATGCACGCTGAAGCAGAACAAATGCGTGAAGAGTTAGAGACAACAAACTCTGAAACTAAGCGTAAGAAAGTAACTAAGCGTCTTAAGCTGGTAGAAGCGTTCATCGCATCGGGTAACAACCCTGAGTGGATGATCCTAACTGTACTTCCAGTACTTCCGCCAGATCTACGTCCTCTAGTACCTCTAGATGGCGGTCGCTTTGCGACTTCTGATCTTAACGATCTATACCGTCGTGTGATCAACCGTAACAACCGTTTGAAGCGTCTTCTAGAGCTAGCTGCTCCGGACATCATCGTACGTAACGAAAAACGTATGCTGCAAGAGTCTGTTGATGCGCTACTAGATAACGGTCGTCGTGGTCGTGCGATCACAGGTTCTAACAAGCGTCCTCTGAAATCTCTTGCTGATATGATCAAGGGTAAACAAGGTCGTTTCCGTCAGAACCTTCTAGGTAAACGTGTAGACTACTCTGGCCGTTCTGTAATCACAGTAGGTCCATACCTTCGTCTACACCAGTGTGGTCTTCCTAAGAAGATGGCACTTGAGCTATTCAAACCATTCATCTACAGCAAGCTAGAGACTCGTGGTCTTGCGACTACAATCAAAGCTGCTAAGAAAATGGTAGAGCGTGAAGAAGCGGTCGTTTGGGATATCCTAGACGAAGTAATCCGTGAACACCCAGTACTATTGAACCGTGCACCGACACTTCACCGTCTAGGTATCCAGGCGTTCGAACCAGTACTGATCGAAGGTAAAGCTATTCAGCTACACCCACTTGTTTGTGCGGCGTACAACGCGGACTTCGATGGTGACCAAATGGCGGTTCACGTACCTCTAACTCTAGAGGCACAACTTGAAGCTCGTACTCTGATGATGTCGACAAACAACATTCTGTCGCCAGCGTCAGGTGATCCGATCATCGTACCTTCTCAGGACGTTGTATTGGGTCTGTACTACATGACTCGTGAAAAGATCAACGTGAAAGGTGAAGGCATGTACCTTTCTGGCCCAGAAGAGGCTGAGAAAGCATACCGCACTAAACAAGCTGAGCTTCACGCACGCGTTAAAGTACGTATTACAGAAACTGTTGTAGACGAAGATGGCAACAGCACTACAGAAACCAAGATGGTAGACACCACTGTTGGTCGTGCAATGCTATGGCAAATAGTGCCAGCTGGTCTACCGTACAGCATCGTTAACCAAAAGCTAGGTAAGAAGCAAATCTCTAACCTACTTAACGAGGCGTACCGTAAACTAGGTCTGAAAGACACAGTAATCTTCGCTGACCAAATCATGTACACAGGTTTCGCATACGCGGCACTTTCTGGTGTATCTGTTGGTATCGACGATATGGTTGTACCAGCAGCTAAGTACACTGAAATCGCAGAAGCGGAAGAAGAAGTACGTGAAATCCAGGAACAGTACCAATCAGGTCTTGTTACTGCAGGCGAACGCTACAACAAAGTTATCGATATCTGGGCATCGACCAACGACCGTGTTGCGAAAGCAATGATGGAAAACCTTTCATCTGAAACGGTAGTTAACCGTGACGGTGAAGAGGAACAGCAAGAGTCATTCAACAGCATCTACATGATGGCGGACTCGGGCGCTCGTGGTTCTGCAGCACAGATTCGTCAGCTTGCGGGTATGCGTGGTCTGATGGCGCGTCCAGATGGTTCAATCATCGAAACGCCGATCACCGCGAACTTTAAAGAAGGTCTAAACGTACTTCAGTACTTTATCTCAACGCACGGTGCTCGTAAGGGTCTTGCGGATACGGCACTGAAAACAGCGAACTCGGGTTACCTAACTCGTCGTCTAGTAGACGTTGCTCAAGACGTTGTTGTAACTGAACATGACTGTGGCACTCACGAAGGTGTCGACATGATGCCTCACATCGAGGGTGGTGATGTTAAAGTTGCACTTTCTGAGCTTGCTCTTGGTCGTGTTGTTGCTGAAGACGTACTAAAACCTGGTACTGAAGACGTTCTTATTCCACGTAACACCCTGATCGATGAGAAGTGGTGTCAAATCATGGAAGAGAACTCAGTAGACAGCATGAAAGTGCGCTCTGTAGTAACGTGTGATTCTGACTTCGGTTGTTGTGCACAGTGTTACGGTCGTGACCTAGCACGTGGTCACCTAGTGAACCAAGGTGAAGCAGTGGGTGTTATTGCTGCTCAGTCTATCGGTGAGCCAGGTACACAGCTAACGATGCGTACGTTCCACATCGGTGGTGCGGCATCGACAGCAGCGGCAGAGAACAGTGTTCAAGTTAAGAACAACGGTTCTATCAAGCTACACAACGCTAAATCTGTATTGGCTGATGACGGTAAGATCGTTATCACTTCTCGTGCGACAGAGTTAACTATCGTTGATGAGTTTGGTCGTACTAAAGAGAAGCACAAACTGCCTTACGGTACGCTACTAAGCAAAGGCGATGGTGATACAGTTCAAGCTGGCGAAACAGTTGCAAACTGGGAAGCGCACACACTACCTATCATTACTGAGGTAGCAGGTCGCATCCAGTTCGTAGATATGATCGACGGCGTAACAGTATCTCGTCAAACGGATGACCTAACTGGTCTATCTTCAAGCGAAGTAACTGACCCAGCAGCTCGCCCTTCAGCAGGTAAAGATATGCGTCCAGCTATCAAACTTGTTGACGAGCAAGGTAACGATGTAATGATCCCTGGTACTGATATGCCAGCTCACTACTTCCTACCTGGTAAAGCGATTGTGAACATCGAAGATGGCGCAGCAGTAGGTGTTGGTGCAACACTAGCACGTATTCCTCAGAAGTCTGGCGGTAACAAAGATATCACCGGTGGTCTTCCACGAGTTGCTGACCTATTTGAAGCACGTAAGCCGAAAGAGCCTGCAATCCTTGCTGAGCACACAGGTACTGTGAGCTTTGGTAAAGAGACGAAAGGTAAACGTCGCCTAGTGATCACACGTGAAAGCGGTGAAGCTTACGAAGAGATGATTCCTAAGCATCGTCAGTTGAACGTATTCGAAGGTGAAAAAGTTGAACGTGGTGATGTGATCGCAGATGGTCCAGAGTCTCCACATGACATCCTACGTCTACGTGGCGTACACGCGGTAACGCAGTACATTGCTAACGAAGTACAGGAAGTTTACCGTCTACAAGGCGTTAAGATTAACGATAAGCACATTGAAACTATCGTTCGTCAGATGCTACGTAAGTGTACTATTACTCACTCTGGTGACTCTGAGTTCCTACCTGGTGAACAGATTGAGTACTCACAAGTTAAGATTGCTAACCGTAACCTAGAAGCTGAAGGCAAAGAGCCTGCACGTTTCGAACGTGAACTACTAGGTATTACTAAAGCATCTCTAGCGACTGAGTCGTTCATCTCTGCGGCATCGTTCCAGGAGACAACTCGCGTACTAACAGAAGCTGCGGTTTCTGGTAAGCGTGATGACCTACGTGGTCTGAAAGAGAACGTAATTGTTGGTCGTCTGATCCCTGCTGGTACTGGTTTCGCATACCACCAAGAGCGTCAAGCTAAACGTTCTGAAGCGCAAGATGGTCCTTCTGCTGAGCAAGCAACGGATAACCTAGCGGCACTTCTAAACGCTGGTTTCTCTTCTGAAGAGTAAGTCATATAACGAGTAATCGTTAAAAGCTTAAGAAAAAGGCACCTTCGGGTGCCTTTTTAGTTTTTTATACTACTTTGTTCTTCCGGTGGGATTTTCGATAAAGCTAGAAACAAAAAAGACCGACGATGATCGTCAGTCTTTTCTCTCACTCTATTTCTGAATGTTTGCAAATACTAAGCTCCAGGTGGCATAGACAGGCTTTCTGCGATTTGCTGTATCAGATAGTCCTCGACTTCAAAGCGAGTCTCAAGAATTTCCCCAATGAGACACATATCAGAATCGAAATCATTTAATTCATCATCTTCAGTCACTTCTGAGTACTTATCGTTAAAGTTCAATAATGGTTCAGTCGTTAGAACAATTTGACCATAGGTTTGATTGATCTCATTAGTCACGACAAAGCCGGTTGCTTTCCAACGGTCCATAACCATGTCATAAATTTTAAAGTGGCCTTCGGAGATGTAATCAACGAGGTGCTGACAGAAATCCTGCAGTTCGGAAGGAGATGGGAGTTCAATAACATTGGTTTTCGAACAAGGTTGCAGCGCTGCAAGCTTACAATATTCAACAATCAGGGATTGTCGTGTCTCTAACCAGTGATCAATGACATCACTTGAGCCACCCCACTGGTCTTGTGTTTGTTTGAATTTTCTTAGCATGACCATGCCCTCATGATCTGATCGCCCATCGGCGAACGTATCCTTTGCAAAGCAAAGTTAGTAAAGTTATTACAAACTCTTGTCCTTACTAGAATTTAGAGTGCACATTTACTTAACGATAAACTCTAGTATGAAATTAGATTGCCAGTAAAATGAACGAACTTCAAGCAAAGGGATGGTGTAATGTTAAGAAAAGGTGATGTTAACCGCGCGATAAATGCATACTGGTGTGTTGTTGCAGGAAGTGAAATTTGGCTGGTGGATGGTGCTGTGCCCTTCGGGTCTGCAGAGCAGTTATCACTGCCAGTAACGAGTGCAAGACCCATTGGTGAGTATTCTGGTTCGCCCGTCATGTGGCTTAACTTGGCCGATTTAGAGCATGATCTACCTTTAGTATCCCTGCGTGACTGCCTGCATTTTCCTGAGCCATTATTTATGTTGTTAAGTAAAGCTGTGCAATATGGGCACATGACGCAAAGTTTGCGCTTTTGTCCACAGTGCGGAGGAAGAAACTTTCTTAATAATAACCAGTTAGCCATGCAGTGTGGTGAATGTCGCACCCTTCATTATCCTAGAATATTTCCGTGTATTATCGTTGCTGTACGTAAAGAAAATCAGATCTTATTAGCCCAACATCCAAGGCATCGAAATGGTATGTATACGGTTATTGCGGGTTTTCTAGAAGTCGGTGAGACATTAGAAGAGTGCGTGGCTCGAGAAATTCATGAAGAAACGGGAATTCTCGTTAAAAATATTCGTTACTTTGGCAGCCAGCCTTGGGCTTTCCCATCCAGTATGATGATGGGGTTTTTAGCTGACTATGAATCCGGAGAGTTAAGCCCAGACTACACTGAGCTGTCTGATGCACAATGGTTTGGTATCGATGAGATGCCGCCTGTTGCGCCTAAAGGAACTATTGCAAGAGCACTTATCGAACAAACGCTGAAAGATATAGACTCTAATTGTCTGATAAATAGATAAAAAAAACCCTCCGAGAGGGAGGGGGTAAGTAAGATGTCGTTATGAGATGCTGAGTACTAAGTACTCAGTTTATAATTGTAGTTTTCGCTAGCGAACAAATTTTTAACACTGATACCGATTGGGTGCAAATTAAGCATTGATTTAAAAGTTAATAACTTGATCCAGGTTGCAAAGCACACAGCTATTGGACTTAAATCAGTGATAGAATACCCCCTTTCACAGAAAGCCTAACAGTTGGAATTACGGAATGACTGAATTAAAAAATGATCGTTATCTGCGTGCGCTTTTAAAAGAGCCGGTAGATTACACGCCAGTGTGGATGATGCGCCAGGCAGGTCGTTACCTACCAGAATACAAAGCGACTCGTGCAGAAGCGGGTGATTTCATGTCTTTGTGTCGAAATGCAGAATTAGCATCCGAAGTGACACTTCAACCATTACGCCGTTTTCCTCTTGATGCCGCGATCTTATTCTCGGACATCTTAACGATTCCAGATGCAATGGGGCTTGGTTTGCGTTTTGCTGCGGGTGAAGGACCTGTTTTTGATAACCCAATTACATGCAAAGCCGACGTGGAAAAAATTGGTTTGCCAGATCCTGAAGGTGAACTGCAATACGTAATGAACGCAGTACGCCAGATCCGTAAAGACCTGAAGGGTGAAGTGCCGCTGATTGGTTTTTCTGGTAGTCCTTGGACTCTTGCGACGTATATGATCGAAGGTGGTAGCTCTAAAGCGTTTACCAAGATCAAGAAGATGATGTACGCGGAACCACAAACTCTGCACCTACTTCTAGATAAGCTGGCAGACAGCGTTATCGAGTACTTAAACGCGCAAATTAAAGCGGGTGCGCAATCGGTAATGGTATTTGACACATGGGGTGGCGTACTAACGCCTCGTGATTACAATTTGTTCTCACTGCAATACATGCACAAGATTGTAGATGGTCTGATTCGTGAAAACGACGGTCGTCGCGTGCCAGTCACACTGTTTACTAAGAATGGCGGCATGTGGCTTGAGCAAATCGCAGCAACGGGCTGTGATGCGGTTGGTCTAGACTGGACAATCAACATTGCAGACGCGAAAGTACGTATCGGTGATAAAGTGGCTCTGCAAGGTAACATGGACCCATCAATGCTTTACGCTTCGCCAGAGCGTATCCGTGAAGAAGTCGCGGGTATTCTAGAAGGTTTTGGTAATGCAGGTACTGGTCATGTGTTCAACCTAGGTCACGGTATCCATTTGGATGTGCCGCCAGAAAACGCGGGTGTATTTGTGGAAGCGGTACACGAGCTATCTAAGCCGTACCACAAGTAACTTCGACTTTTTGAAATCAAATGCCGGCATTCAGTGCCGGTATTTTTTTACCTAAAATTCAGTTTTTCTATCTGAGACTCAAGGCTGTACAGCTCTAGTAGTATTTGGCCTACTATGATCTAATTACTACTCTAGCTGTACACTGGATGTTAAAGTTTAATATAAACAAATACTTATGATTTCGGGTTTTATGTTCTAATTTTCTTGTACAGATAAACAAGCAATTAGATCATGGGTGACCTAAAGCATCGAGTGAACGCGTTTTTTAAGGTATGGCACGACGTCAGATTCAAACCAAGGATTCTTCTTTAACCACAATGTATTGCGTGGAGATGGGTGAGGGAGCGGGATAAAGTCCGGTTCCCAATCTTGCCATTGCTGAACGGTTTGCGTGAGCGTCTTTGGTTTGTTGGTGAGATAGTACTGCTGCGAGTACTGACCAATTAGTAGAGTGAGCTCTATATTGGGCAGCTGCTCAAGAATCTTTTTATGCCAAGTGGGCGCACATTCTTTACGAGGCGGTAAATCACCAGAGTTCCCTTTGCCTGGATAACAGAATCCCATTGGGACAATGGCAATTTTATTTGGGTCGTAGAAAACGTCTTTGTCGATATCGAGCCATTGGCGTAATCGATCACCACTTGGGTCATTCCAAGGTATCGAGGTTTTGTGTACACGTGTGCCAGGGGCCTGACCGATGATTAGGATGCGTGCCCCTTTTGCTGCTTGCACGACAGGGTTTGCACCCAAAGGTAAGTTATCCGCGCAGATCTGGCAGGCCCTCACTTGCTGCAATAGCTCGTCTAACGACATTCTTAGTAACCCTTTTCGAAATCCACTTGATAATTTAATGAAAACCCATCGCGCCAGCGTAGATAGTTGTCAGCAAAAATCTCGATGACTTGCTCGGGAAAACTCAGCGCAGCAATGTGTGGAGTGATGGTGACTTGCGGTAGTTTCCAAAATGGATGCTCTACCGACAACGGTTCTTGCTCAAACACATCTAAGAAGGCGTGTTCTACCCAACGGTTTTTCAGAGCGAAGAGCAACCCTGCCTCATCCAGTACGTCGCCACGACCTACGTTAAACAATAACGCCTGATTTAGTTGGCTGAGCGTTTGACGATTAAGTAACTGTCGCGTCTCAGGTGTACTTGGTAGAGTATTCACAACGATGTCGGCTTGCTCAAATGCCTTACTTAGTTCATTGATATGAAAGGTCTGATGAAACTCGCCGCCTGGAGTAGGGATACCTGTGCGGTTAATACCGATAGTTTTTATCCCCATTGCTTTAGCGGCGTTGCCCAGATAGCCCCCAATGCTACCGGTACCAAGAATTACCATGGTTTTACTTTGTAATGACGTGTATAGGTGAGGCTGCCATTGTTTGTTTTGTTGCTGCTGGTGGTATCGGGCAAAGTGGCGGTAATGGGCAATACTGTAACCCAAAACATATTCAGCAATCAGTGGACCAAAGATGCCTCGAACGTTAGTTAGAGTATAGTCCTGACGAAGGCTAGGGGATGTTAAGGCGTTGACACCAGCAAACGTGGATTGTACCCATTCAAGCTGTGAAAACTCGTCTAAGCTTTGTGATAGTAAGGGTGGATCCGCTAGTACGATCTGAGCGGCTTCTGGTTGGTCGGTGAGACAAAGATCGGGCAGATTTTTCTCTGCCAGTAACGTTTTGTAGGTGTCGCGATGCTCTGAGAGCAGGAAAATCTGATTTGAATGCGGCATTAACTTTTTTCCCTGTGATGAATCAAGTACACTTTCGCTGTTTTTTTCTTCAATGATTGAGTGACTATGCTTAAGAATCCTCTTCAGGTTCGTTTAGAAAAACTAGAACCTTGGCAACAAATTACCTTTATGGCGTGTCTGTGTGAACGCATGTATCCAAACTATGCGATGTTTTGTGAGAATACAGAATTTGCTGACCCGCGTGCTTACCGAGCGATTCTTGATAGTGTATGGGAAATTTTGACAGTTAAGAACGCGAAAATTAACTTCGAACGTCAATTGGAGAAGTTAGAAGAGTTGTTCCCAAGTGCGGATGAGTTCGATTTTTACGGCGTTTACCCAGCGATGGACGCGTGTCAGGGTTTGTCTACGTTACTGCATGGTCTATTGGACCGCGACTACCTTTTCGATTCAATGCTTAAAGTGAGTCAACAGTCGGTACAAACCGTTGCTGATCTAGAGCAAGCACAAGGCGCAGAGCCAATCACTAACGACAACCAGAAAGAAAACGAAGCCGTATGTGAAGAGTGGGACGTCCAGTGGGCTATCTTCCGTCCGCTGCGTGAAGCGGTAGAACGTGACATCAGCTTGATTAAAGATTTGCGTGAAGAGCTACGTGAAGAAGGTGTGAGCAACATCGGTATTGCACTTTAATCGTTGAATAAATAGAAAAAGGCATCCTAACTGGATGCCTTTTTTGTTTGTGCGTTTAAGCTGTTATACCTAATGCTGATTACGATTCTTTCGAGTCGGATTTCGGTGGCTCTTGAGCTTCTGGCTCTTTATCCTGCTTCTCCGGCTCATTATCTTCTTCATCGTCATCGCGGCTTTCGATTACGCCGTGCATTTCTTTCCAGCTTTCCCAGCGTTGGTAAGCCAGCTCCTGCATGTCAGTGCTTTTATCTGCTTCGTCGATGATCTCCTCGCCTACGAGGTGTTCAAAAATATCTTCCAACGTTACCAAACCTAGCACGGTACCGTATTCATCAACAACAAGTGCCAGCTGTAAGCGATGAGTCATCATCTGGTCGAATACTTTAGGTAAAGTGGTATTGTTTAGCACCACTTGAATTGGGCGCATGATTGCTCCCAACTGTTTCTGTCCACAACCTGATTGTTGTAGTTTGAACAACTCAAGGCGATGCACAAAACCAATGATGTTATCTTTCTGTTCGCTGTAAACCAATGGGCGTGAGAAAGGCGTATCTTTGTGTTTTTCTAGGAACTCATTGATGGTCATTGTGGCATCGACACGGAATACTACTGGTCGTGGCGTCATAACCTGCGTTACGGGTACATCTTGGATGCCAAGCAAGTTGCTTAAGATTTTTGATTCACCCTCGGCAAATTCACCGCTTTCACGTGCCAGAATCGCCATTGCAGACAGCTCATCACGCATCTTTGGAGCTTCGTGGTTACGAGCAAGACGCTTGGTGATTTGCTCTGAGAACCAAACAAAGGGTGTAAGCGCCCATACCATCCAACGCAATGCGACCGCGGCAGCGGGTGCCAACTGGCGCCAGTAGGTCGCGCCAATCGTCTTCGGTACGATTTCTGAAAGCACTAAGATCGCCAATGTCAGCACTGCCGAAAAGATACCTAATGCTTCGCTACCAAATACAACCGCAGCTTGTGCACCAGCAGTGGCCGCGCCGATCGTGTGAGCGATGGTGTTTAAAGTCAGAATAGATGCCAGTGGTCGGTCGATATCTGATTTCAGCTTAGCCAATTGCCCAGCTGCGGGATGCCCCTGTTGATTGAGCTGCGCAATGTAGCTCGGACTGATACTCAGCAGTACCGCCTCCAGCACCGAACAGATAAACGAAATGCCGATTGCAATAGAGATATAAATGGATAACAGCAGCATAGTTGCCCTTGAATGTAGTTTGATAGTGGTTATTTGCAGCTATTATAACCGCAAAAGTGACTTATAAATTGGTCCAAATACCTTGGAAAGCAAGGGTTTTCAGGGGGTATGTGGTAACAAATTGTGAGTTATTACTCATATTATGGCTAAAAGTACGTCAGAAAATCGAAAGATCGCTTACAAACCTTTGCCAGATGGGGCATTTATGTTTTAGAGTGAGACGAATTCGATAACCTATGAGAAGGGAAACCTAATGAACAAGACCCAATTAATCGACTTTATCGCAGAGAAAGCAGACCTATCAAAAGCACAAGCAAAAGCTGCTCTTGAAGCGACTCTTGATGGTGTAACTGGCGCACTTAAAGAGGGTGACCAAGTTCAACTAATTGGTTTTGGTACATTCAAAGTAAACCACCGCGCTGCACGTACTGGTCGTAACCCTAAGACTGGTGACGAGATTCAAATCGCAGCAGCTAACGTACCAGCATTCGTAGCAGGTAAAGCGCTGAAAGAATCAGTAAACTAAGTTAGAATGCACCGAGGTATCCTGCCTCGGTGCAATTTCATGAAAAAACATCTACTCACTTCACTTCTCCTATCTAGCCTTACCCTTTTTGGCTGTTCGTCGGTTGAAACTCCTAATTTAGAACAATTCACGCATTTTTCTGGTGGTAAAGTTGCGGGAGATGCTAGCAGCTTGTACTGGATGACAGAGAAACTCACTCGTGTGAGTACGGCGGCTGATTATGTGACTATGGTGGACAATGGTTGGTTCCAGAGTGATTATCGCTGGGATGAAGGTGAGTTGCGAGAGTTGATTCGAAAAGGCGAGCAAGTTGATACCAAACAAGAGTTGGTGCCTTTTCAAATCCACATCCGTTTCAATAAAGATGGCGAAGCGGTTTACCAAAAATATCGTGTTAACCGTAAAGTCTTACCACTTCAGCATGACCAATTAGAGCGCTACAAAGCAGAAGCGAATGACGTAGTGGCATCGGTTAAGGCGCAGTCTCGTAACAATCAGAGCCTTATTCAAGGTTATTGGAATGGTCAATCGTTTGAAACCTGCAAAGGTAAGGTGTTCTCGACGCTCGAGTTTAATCAGACGTTGCCAAAATTTATTATCGAGCGTCTCTCATCGGTAGACAGTTATGTGGCTTTTGTCGGCAAGCAGTCACGAAACAAAGCAATGGTCGATGAACTGTTGATGCTCAATGACGATGACTTTGATTGTGTTTCTCGGCCAACGTTGATCTCTGAATAAACATTGCTTCGAATTCTGTCGAACAAGAACAATAAAAAAGGCGCTGAGTGCGCCTTTTGTTTTTTAGCCAACTCATGTTGTTTTTATTTTTCTTGCTCACGTGCAATTGCACGGTAGCCGATGTCGTTGCGATGGAACATGCCATCCCAACGGATCTGTTTTGCAAGCTCGTAAGCACGCTGCTGCGCTTCTAATACACTGTTGCCAAGTGCGGTTGCACAAAGAACACGACCACCGTTTGTCACGATGTCGCCATCTTTGTTATCTGTACCAGCATGGAAGACTTTTTCGCCTTCAATTTCAACTTGTGGCAGACCCGAAATAACGTCGCCTTTGTTGTACGCTGCTGGATAACCACCGGCTGCTAGCACGATACCAATCGATGCTCGTGGATCCCACTTCGATTCCGCTTGATCCAGTTTCTCGTCGATTGCCGCTAGGCACAGATCAACAAGATCCGATTCCATGCGCATCATGATAGGTTGTGTCTCAGGATCACCGAAGCGGCAGTTGTACTCGATTACTTTCGGAGTGCCGTCTTTGTCGATCATCAGACCCGCGTATAGGAAACCAGTGTAAGGGTTACCTTCAGAGGCCATGCCACGTACTGTTGGGTAAATCACTTCTTCCATGATGCGGTTGTGGATTTCCTGTGTTACCACTGGAGCTGGAGAGTATGCTCCCATGCCACCGGTGTTAGGACCAGTATCTTTGTCGCCTACGCGTTTGTGGTCTTGGCTGGTGGCCATTGGCAGAACGTTCTCACCATCCACCATCACGATGAAGCTTGCTTCTTCACCATCTAGGAACTCTTCGATAACGACACGACTACCAGCATCACCAAATGCGTTGCCTGCTAGCATGTCTTTGATTGCGTCCTCAGCTTCTTCTAGCGTCATTGCCACAATCACGCCTTTACCAGCTGCAAGGCCGTCGGCTTTCACCACGATCGGTGCACCTTGCTCACGCACGTAAGCCAGTGCAGGCTCGATTTCAGTGAAATTCGCGTAGGCACCCGTTGGAATTTGGTGACGAGCAAGGAAGTCTTTGGTAAACGCTTTAGAGCCTTCAAGTTGCGCTGCGGCTTGGGTAGGACCAAAGATTGGTAAGCCCGCTTCGCGGAACGCATCAACCACACCAATAACCAATGGTGCTTCTGGGCCAACGATAGTCAGTTCAATCGCCTTCTCTTTGGCGAAAGCAACAAGGCCAGTGATGTCTTCTACATCGATGTTTACGTTCTCTAGTTTTGGCTCTAGTGCTGTACCTGCGTTGCCTGGAGCAATGAAAATAGTCTCAACATTTGGGTTTTGCGCTGCTTTCCAGCCTAGCGCATGTTCACGACCGCCTGAACCAATGATTAAAACTCGCATATGAAAATCCTTAATCTTATAAATACCGTTTGCTCAAACTCAGATATTTCGCAAAGACCTGAGTATGGCCTCTCTAATTCAGTGGGACGAGGACAAGGCGACAAGTGAACTTATTCCTATGAGCATAGTATGCTATGTGATTAGGATAAGTGAACGCCGTCAACGCAGTTATCGTCCCAGTGAAGACGAGAGGATTAGTGGCGGAAGTGACGCATACCGGTAAAGATCATCGCCATGCCGTGTTCGTCTGCTGCTGCAATAACTTCGTCATCACGCATAGAACCACCTGGTTGGATAACACACTTGATGCCCGCTTCTGCAGCCGCGTCGATGCCGTCACGGAATGGGAAGAATGCATCTGATGCCATTACACAACCTTCAACCTGTAGACCTTCGTCTGCAGCTTTGATGCCTGCGATTTTCGCAGAGTAAACGCGGCTCATTTGGCCAGCACCTACACCGATAGTCATGTCGCTTTTCGAGTAAACGATCGCGTTAGATTTCACGTATTTCGCTACTTTCCAGCAGAACAGTGCATCTTTTAGCTCTTCTTCTGTTGGCTGGCGCTTAGAAACCACTTTTAGGTCGTCTAGGCTTACCATGCCTTGGTCGCGGTCTTGAACCAGTAGACCGCCATTCACGCGTTTCACGTCAAAGCCAGTTGTCTTCGTTGTCCATTCGCCACACTCAAGTAGACGTACGTTCTTCTTCGCGGCAACCACTTCAATTGCTTCAGCAGAAACAGAAGGTGCGATGATCACTTCAACGAATTGACGCTCAACAATAGCGGTTGCTGTTTCAGCATCCAGTTCTTGGTTGAATGCAATGATGCCGCCGAATGCAGATGTTGGGTCAGTTTGGTAAGCACGGTTGTACGCTTCTAGGATGTCTTTACCTAGAGCAACACCGCATGGGTTTGCGTGTTTTACGATTACACATGCTGGCTCGTTGAACTCTTTCACACATTCAAGCGCTGCGTCCGTGTCTGCGATGTTGTTGTAAGAAAGGGCTTTACCTTGGATTTGGCGAGCAGTAGAAACGGATGCTTCTTGTGGGTTTGCTTCAACGTAGAATGCGGCTGCTTGGTGGCTGTTCTCACCGTAGCGCATGTCTTGCTTCTTCTCGAACTGTTGGTTGAACGTACGAGGGAATTTGCTCTCTTCATCACCGTCTTTGTTCTCACCGTAAGATGGAACCATAGTGCCGAAGTAGTTTGCGATCATGCCGTCGTAAGATGCTGTGTGCTCGAATGCTGCGATAGCTAGGTCGAAACGAGTTTCGAGAGTGAGAGATTTGTCGTTTGCGTCCATCTCTGTAATTACGCGGCCGTAATCACCTGCATTAACAACGATAGTCACGTCTTTGTGGTTTTTCGCTGCAGAACGAACCATTGTTGGGCCGCCGATATCGATGTTTTCAACAGCGTCGGCTAGTGTACAGCCTTCTTTGGCAACGGTTTCTGCGAATGGGTATAGGTTTACGACAACCATATCGATAGGGTTGATGCCGTGCTTTTCCATCACGTCATCATCTTGGCCACGACGACCAAGCACACCACCGTGAACTTTTGGGTGAAGCGTTTTAACGCGGCCGTCCATCATTTCTGGGAAACCAGTGTAGTCAGAGACTTCGGTTACGGCGATGCCTTGTTCGGCAAGTAGGCGAGCTGTACCACCAGTAGATAGGATATCGACACCGCGCTCAGCAAGAGCTTGCGCAAACTCAACAATACCTGTTTTGTCTGATACGCTGATAAGCGCACGGCGAATAGGACGAGCGTTATTCATGCTTCCATTTTCCTCAAATTCACGGAGTTAAAGATGTTTGCCAAAAATGAACTTGTTTTTACCTCTTGGGGTAAAATATTGGCCAGTTTTGGTAAAGACCTTTGCAGGGTGTTTTCTGGTTAGAAAACAGTCTCCACATTTGATGGCGCGTATTCTAACCAATTTATTACAAAAAAGCTCGCGCAATCGTTTGGCATCTCAAAAATAATTGCAAAAAAGTTGTTCTTTAGCTTTAAAAGTAACGAGATAGTTAATAGGGAAAGTTATGTTTCAGATAGGTGAACTGGCAAAACGTTGTGGTGTGACTGCCGATACATTGCGTTTCTACGAGAAAAACGCGCTAATAAAACCCGCAGGACGAAGTGAGTCAGGCTATCGCTTGTATGATGAAGAGAATCAAAAGCAGGTGCACTTTATCCTCAAAGGTAAAGATCTTGGCTTGAGTCTGGATGAAATTAAAGACCTGTTAGAAATTAAGTTAGAAGCGACAGAACACAGCTGTGCAGAGGTAAAAGCCATTACTTCTGCCAAGTTAGAGCTGATTGATGGGAAAATTAACGAGCTGACGAAAATTCGCCGAGCGTTAAAGAAGATTAATGATGCTTGTTGTGGTCATACAGACGATGACGCCACACATTGCTCTATCCTTGCCGCACTTGAGTAGTCTCATTCTTGCATCACTTAACTTAAGTTTGCATTTTTGGCGACTTGCTTTTCTAGGTACATGCTGCTTTCCCACCTATAATCTTGCCTTTAGTTACTTGTAGGAATCGACCATTGTCTGATTCCTAGCGTAACGCTGTCTGTAGATACGAGAGTTTTCATACATGGTTGGAGTCTATTTTCAAATCAATGACTGGGTTTTGAGCGTTGATGAAAATAAGCTGTATCGACAAGATAGGGAAGTTACTGTTGAGCCACGCTTAATTAATCTTTTGCACTTCTTAGCGGAGCATGCGAATGAGGTGTTCAACCGCGAGGAATTGATTCAGTACGTTTGGGCTGGAGCGATTGTGACCGATCAAGTGGTGACTCAATCCATCTTTGAGTTGCGTAAGCTACTACGTGACGGTCGAGAGGAAAATACCAACTACGTTATCACGGTGCCCAAGCGTGGCTATAAGCTGGTAGCGAACGTGGTTACTATGACGCATGAAGAGTTTGTCACAAGTCGGCAAAATGAAGAGATCCCACCTTCTGTTGAAGAATCGGAAGAAGATTGTCTACCTATAGCACCAGCCGTTACCTTTCCTGCCGGTCCTCTAACTCGCGCAGTCTGCGAGATGTCAAAAGAGAAAAAAGCACCTCAGAGCAAAAACAAAATCAGCCCTTGGCGATTGGGAATTATGAACTTCATCTGGATCAGTATGTTGGTCGTAGTGATGGGCGTGTTTACCTACAAGCAGTCGGAAGTGCGTATTACCCAAGCCATCGATACCCATCTGATTGAGTTCAAGTTTCAAGATAATTTTACGAATGAAGGATTAAGCTACGATTTGGCAGACGGATTCGCCCAAAAGTTGATGTCCGACATTGCTCAAGTCAGTGATTACCGAGTCATGCTAAAGAAGGCGTCGTTTACTTCTGGCATTGTGCCTGGTAAATCGGTTGTGGTGAGAGTTCGTGAGAATGACGGTGGCAGCTTTTTAGAGGTGGAATATCGCAATAACTCATCTGAGAAAGTGTTGTTTAGTCGTCAATACGCGTTAACCAGTAGTCATTTAAAGACAGTGCTTCAACAAGCGTCGTTGGATTTGATGCAAGTGCTGAAAGTATCGGATGCCAAATTGAAATCTACGATGCTGGTGGCGGGAATGCCAATGAATCCCGACGCGTTGGAGTTGTTTGTTCAGGCTAACCATTACCTTAATGTCTCTGATACTAAACAATTCCGCCAAGGTATCGACTTGATGGAAAACATTTTAGAAATCGAGCCGGATAATGCTTACGTTCAAGCTG
This sequence comes from Vibrio sp. 1978, assembly GCF_033344345.1. Classification (NCBI taxonomy): domain Bacteria; kingdom Pseudomonadati; phylum Pseudomonadota; class Gammaproteobacteria; order Vibrionales; family Vibrionaceae; genus Vibrio; species Vibrio sp. 1978. The sequence continues at coordinate 5,201 of NZ_JAWPOP010000039.1, read as the reverse complement.
AGTTGTTGATTGCTTACCATGTACAAAAGGCACTTGATTTCTCACAGGAGTTGAAGAAAGGGCGAATGCAGCAGCTCAGTGAAGCACTAGAGACTAATGTGAAAATGATGGTGGGGCCAATTCAACCGCGAATTTATGAAGCTTTAGCACTGCACGAAACCATCATTGGTGACATGGCGTTAGCCAAGCGGCATCTCGGACAGGCATTGAGGTTACGTGATTCAGTGCTTTCCTATGTGATTCGCGGTAAGCACGCCGAATTGGATGGTGATCTGGATTTAGCCAGTGAGTCTTACAGTGAAGCTTTCTATATTGATACGTCGGTTGAGACGTACCTGCTGTGCGAAAACTTGGTCTTCCCAAGTAACATGAAGGCGATTGATTACGCCATGTATCGCGCCGTTCACCCTTCTGTCGTTCGAATGCTTTAATTCTCTCGGACTCAACGTCAGTCTAATGCTAGCCCCTCATTTCGGTGAGGGGCTTTTTTGTCGCTGTCGAAAAGTGAAAAGGGTGAGGCGGTGGGGCAATGACTTACGAAGGAGCTAACAACGCAAGCTTGCAACGGGAATACATACCCGCTTCTCTATCTCTATCTCTATCTCTATCTCTATTGATTGTATGAAGTGTCTGGCTGAGTTATGTGGCGAGAATGATTTTGATGCTTTCTTGCAGGCGAGATGAATATTGATGTGGGTCAAAAAGCGCGATCAGGGAGAGATTTATGGAATCAACACTTCAGGGAATTAACCCTTCGGGATGGGGAAGTTGATAGAGGTTGATAACTTTTATCGCGATGACCAACGAGTTGATGAGAGTTTATCTATCGGTAGAAGGTTTGATGTTTTTCTTATAACCGTATGAATAATATAGTTTTATATTTTTGTGTTTATCATGTTTATCTCAACTTGATGTTGATGAACTAATCATTTTATTGATAACACCAAGTTTATTTTTTTCCCGATTTTTGGGCGTAGTCTTCACTTCGAAATTTAGCGAGGTCGAGCAGGTTCTTCCTCATAGCACCTCGCTAATAACCATTCAGTTTGAGTCATGTTGACTCGAGTAGAATAGATTTGGAGATGTTATGTCATCGAATGCGAAAAAAATCGGCCTTATTGCCTGTACGGGTGTCGTAGCCGGTAACATGATGGGTAGTGGTATCGCACTATTACCTTCTAGTCTTGCCTCTGTAGGCTCTGTTTCAATCTTCAGTTGGCTGATCTGTTTGGTCGGTGCACTGAGTCTGGCGTTTGTTTACGCTCGTCTGGCAACCAAAAACCCACAAGAAGGTGGTCCTATCGCTTATGCTGGCGAAGTGTCTCCGGTATTTGGTTTCCAAACGGGCGTTCTTTATTACCACGCGAACTGGATTGGTAACCTGGCTATTGCCATTACAGGTGTTTCTTACCTTTCAGTATTCTTCCCTGTGCTTAATAACCCAATCCCAGCAGGTATTGCGACGATTGCATCGGTATGGATCTTCACTTTCGTCAACCTACTTGGTGGTAGCTGGGTAAGCCGTCTATGTACGCTTGGTCTAGTTCTTATCCTTATCCCAGTTGTTGGTACAGCCGCATTTGGTTGGACGCACTTCGATACTGCGCTTTACAGCCAAAACTGGAACGTATCAGCAGGCACTGACAGCCACGCGGTAGTAACAGCGGTTCTTATCTGTCTATGGTCATTCGTAGGTGTGGAATCAGCAGCGGTATCGACTGGTATGGTAGAAAACCCTAAACGTACTGTACCACTAGCAACTATGTTGGGTACTGGTATCGCAGGTGTGATTTACATCCTATCAACTCAAATGATCAGCGGCATGTTCCCAGCGTCAGAAGTTGCGGCATCAGGTGCGCCATTTGCATTAGCAACCACTGAGCTATTCGGTAGCTGGACAGCACCATTCGTATCAGCATTCACAGCGCTAGCATGTTTCACTTCGCTAGGTTCTTGGATGATGCTAGTAGGTGAAGCAGGTAAACGTGCAGCAAACGACGGCAACTTCCCTAAAATCTACGGCGAAACTGACAAAAACGGTGTGCCTAAGAAAGGTCTAATCCTTGCGTCAATCAAGATGACTGCACTGATGGTTGTACTGATGTTCTTCAGCTCTAAAACAGCACACGCATCAGACCTGTTCAACCAGCTAACGACTGACGCAGTTCTACTAACTATGCTGCCTTACTTCTACTCGAGCATTAACTTGATTCGCTTCGAAGGTATGACAACACGCAACGGCTTCGTAATGCTGTTCTCTGGTGTGGCTTGTCTGTTCTGCTTCATCGCACTAGCGGGTGCAGAGGGCGGTACGCTAACAGCAACCTTCATCGTGTCTCTAGTTATCTTGATGTTCTACAGCAAAAAAGCAGGTCTTGCTCAGTACGTGAAAATGCACGCTGACGACATGCCTGCCCAAGCAAGCAACTAATTCCCAAAACGCTGGCACTACGGTGCCAGCCCATAAAACCCAAATTCACGCGGCGCTCACCTTACTCATTGCCTGTAAATGGCAAAGAGCGCCCTCATTCGCCTTGGAGATGTCCAAATGAATATATTCGCTATCTTGAACCACATGGGTGTGTTCTTTAAAGAAGAGCCAGTTCGTCAACTTCACGCTGCTCTTGAGAAAGCGGGCTACGAAGTGGTTTACCCAGTAGATGATAAAGACTTGATCAAAATGATTGAGATGAACCCACGCATTTGCGGTGTGCTGTTCGACTGGGATAAATACTCACTAGAGCTATGTGAACGTATCAGCCAAATCAACGAAAAACTGCCTGTTCACGCATTTGCTAACGAACAGTCTACTCTAGACATTTCACTAACAGACCTACGTCTAAACGTGAGCTTCTTCGAGTACGCTTTAGGTATGGCTGACGACATCGCTATCAAAATCAACCAAGCGACTGAGGCATACAAAGATGCCATCATGCCTCCATTCACTAAAGCGTTATTCAAATACGTAGAAGAAGGTAAATACACCTTCTGTACTCCAGGTCACATGGGCGGTACTGCATTCCAGAAAAGCCCTGCTGGTAGCATCTTCTACGATTTTTACGGTCCAAACACATTTAAAGCGGACGTATCAATCTCAATGCCTGAGTTAGGTTCTCTACTAGACCATTCAGGTCCACATAAAGATGCAGAAGAATACATCGCACGCACATTCAATGCAGACAGCTCGTACATCGTAACTAACGGTACGTCTACATCGAACAAAATCGTTGGTATGTACTCAGCACCTGCGGGCAGCACAGTACTGATTGACCGTAACTGTCACAAATCTCTGACTCACCTAATGATGATGAGCGACGTGACACCAATCTACTTCCGCCCAACTCGTAACGCATACGGCATCCTTGGTGGTATTCCACAAAGCGAATTCAGCCGCGATGTCATTGCAGAGAAAGTGGCGAAAACACCAGGTGCAACAGCACCAACTTACGCAGTAGTGACTAACTCAACTTACGATGGCTTGCTGTACAACACACAATTCATCAAAGAGTCGCTAGATTGTAAACACATCCACTTCGACAGTGCTTGGGTGCCTTACACTAACTTCAACCCAATTTACGAAGGTAAATGTGGTATGAGTGGTGAAGCGATGCCAGGCAAAGTGTTCTACGAAACACAATCAACACACAAACTGTTGGCTGCGTTCTCACAAGCTTCAATGATTCATGTGAAAGGCGACTTTGATAAAGAATCTTTCAACGAAGCATTCATGATGCACACTTCAACTTCACCTCAGTACGGCATTGTTGCTTCTACTGAAACTGCAGCGGCAATGATGCGCGGCAACACTGGTAAGAAGTTGATGCAAGACTCTATCGATCGCGCAATCCGCTTCCGTAAAGAGATCAAACGTCTAGAAGCAGAAAGCGACAGCTGGTTCTTCGATGTATGGCAACCAGAAAACATCGATACCACGGAATGTTGGAAACTAGACCCTAGCGACACATGGCACGGCTTCAAGAACATGGATGACAACCACATGTATCTTGACCCAATCAAAGTAACGCTACTGACTCCGGGGATGAATAAAGAAGGCGAACTAGAAGAATCAGGTATTCCTGCTTCGCTGGTGGCTAAATTCCTAGACGAGCGCGGCATCGTGGTAGAGAAAACAGGTCCATACAACTTGTTGTTCCTATTCTCAATCGGTATCGACAAATCAAAAGCAATGCAATTGCTACGCGGCCTAACTGAATTTAAACGTGGCTACGACTTGAACCTAACCATCAAGAGCTTCCTACCTTCACTATACAACGAAGACCCAAGCTTCTATGAAGGCATGCGTGTTCAAGAACTAGCACAAGCGATTCATGACCTAACTAAGAAATACAACCTACCTGAGCTAATGTACAAAGCGTTCGATGTACTTCCAGAAATGAAAGTAACACCACACGCAGCATGGCAAGAAGAGCTTCGTGGCAACATCGAAGAAATCAAACTGGAAGAAATGGTTGGCCGCGTAAGTGCGAACATGATCCTTCCTTACCCTCCAGGTGTGCCACTAGTACTTCCTGGTGAAATGGTGACTCAAGAGTCTCGCCCTGTGCTGGACTTCCTAGAGATGCTTTGTGAGATCGGTGCGCATTACCCAGGTTTCGAAACCGACATCCACGGTCTATACCAACAAAAAGATGGTAGTTACACCGTAAAAGTATTGAAGAACTAAGTTCCTCTCGAAGATGACGCCATTGGGAATGCAAGCATGCTCCACTCTTACGAGCTCAATGCGTCATCGAACAATAACGACATTTAGATATACCCCTAACTCATCTGTCGTAAAGATAAGGGCAAGGATGCTCTGATCTTTTCTTCTATATATAGAAGAAACACTTTTCCAAGACTTCACCTGAAGTACCCCAAATAAAAAGCAAAGACCAAAAGAGCAGTTCGTCATCGTTCTGCTCTTTTTTCGTCTTTATATAGATAGAAAGAGAAAAAAGAACCAAGAGAGATAAGATCAGCAATCAAAATCACAAAGAAATCGGCGATCTTTTAATGCAGAAGTCAGGTGTTTCATCATGAAAAGATCCTCTGCAACCCGAAATATTAGACAAGATCGTTGAGTATCTATGCAGAATGCTCGTTATTTGTTCGGTTGAAAGTTTTTTTGCAAAAAACGCTTGTACTAATTTCTCAACTCCCTATACTGCGCATCCACCGACACGGAGTGAGACGAAAGTCAC
>NZ_JAWPOP010000397.1:0-743 GCF_033344345.1 Vibrio sp. 1978 | reverse complement strand
AGAAATGCAAATAAATAACCAAAGTCGTGATGTGTTCTATGTTTCTGACGGTACGGCGATAACATGTGAGACATTGGGCCATGTTGTTCTTGGTCAATTTCCTTTCATTCCTAATGAAAAAACCTTTCCTTTTGTAGAAAGCCAAGACAAAGTTGCGGATGTTGTTAAAGAAATTGAAACATCCTACCAACGCAATGGCGTTAAACCGTTGGTGTTTTTCTCGATTGTGGTGCCTGGTGTACGCGAAATGCTGCTAGAAGCTCCGGCATACAGCTACGATGTGCTTGAAAGCATTGTACAAAAGGTGCAAGACGACATTCAGATGGCACCCGCCCCGAAGTTGCAGCGCTCTCGCAGTGTAGGGAAAGATTCCGATACCTATTTTGACCGTATTGCGGCGATCGAATACACCTTGGCTCACGACGATGGCATTACACTGAAAGGCTTGGAACAGGCGGATATCATTCTGCTTGGTGTATCGCGCAGCGGCAAAACACCAACCAGTTTGTACATGGCGATGCAGTTTGGCTTGCGCGTGGTGAACTACCCGTTTATTGCCGAAGACGTCAAGATGATGCGTTTGTTGCCAGAGTTCGAGGTGCATCGCCACAAACTGTTTGGCTTAACCATTACGCCTGAACGTTTGAATAAGATTCGTGAGAATCGCCTGTCGGGCAGCGACTATGCCAGTGAAGAGCAATGCAAGTTGGAGTTGGACACGGTTGAAGCTTTATTCAGAAGAG
>NZ_JAWPOP010000396.1:0-743 GCF_033344345.1 Vibrio sp. 1978 | reverse complement strand
AAGGCGCTTTAGACCCCTTATAGAACGTGCTGTTATCGACATAGAAACAAAGGAAAAGTTACAACGTATTGTTGAGGTAAGAACGACTCAACTTGCAAGGGCTCGTGAAGAAGCAGAACTAGCCAACCAGTCAAAATCTGAGTTTTTGGCAATGATGAGCCACGAGATCAGAACGCCTCTTAACTCAGTTTTAGGAATGCTAGACATCCTGAGACAATCTACCTTATCAGATGAACAATTTGATGCCCTCAATCAAATGGAATGCTCCGCTGAGCTTCTTCTAGCCATCATTAGCGACATTCTCGATCTTTCAAAAATTGAATCCGGTAGCTTCCAATTAAACGAACAGTGGATACATTTGAATGACACTGTAACTTTTGTAATTTCTCAGCAAAAACAAGTAGCTATAACTAAGAATCTTTCTTTTAACTTTGATTGTCAGATCTCATCAGACAAACAGTATTGGATTGATTCGACGAGGCTGTCACAAATTCTCTTTAATTTGATTGGGAATGCCATTAAGTTTACGGACTCAGGAAGTGTGTCTGTTTCTGTCGCTGAAGAAAATGACGAAATTGTAGTTTCTATATCTGACACCGGAATTGGAATCTCGAGAGCAAAACAAGCCCATTTATTTACGGCATTCCATCAAGGTGATCGCTCAATTACTCGACGGTTTGGTGGTACAGGCTTAGGGCTTGCTATTACCAAGCACTTAGTTGAAATGATGAGAGGTGAAATCT
>NZ_JAWPOP010000395.1:0-744 GCF_033344345.1 Vibrio sp. 1978 | reverse complement strand
TAAAGATCCTCGGCTATCCTGAAGTAACATGGAAAGGCGAAGGTATTTTAAAAACAGGTTTCATTTGCCCCTCAATGTGGCTAGATACGTATTTTACCTCTGTCATCGTTCGTGATAAACCTAGCATGGACGTATTGGCAAACTTTCCTATTTCTTTGATGAGACAGAGCTCTACCAAAGCGGGTGAGCTGTCTTATATGCTAGTAGACGTCATTCAGTCGTTCCACAATCGCACATCGGATTATCCTGATAAGCTGGTTGCAGCAATGGACGCAGCGGTAGCTCAAGGGGATAACTGGGCGTTGGAAATTGCGATGGGGATCCTAGAAACCTTCGCAGCGCTCACTACTAACATTGGTTATGACTTTGAGGAAGTGCTAGTCAAAAACCTACAATTCCAAGAAAAATATCATCTTCGAGAATTAGGACCAGATAGGATAGGCATCAGAACTTTTATCAACTTCCCTCTGCTTGGCATGGCTTGCATGTGGTACGACAAAGGTCATCGTTTATCTGTTGAAACCGGTTGGCTTCCTCCTTATCTCGTTGAAGGACGTTGGCTAGAAGATGTAAAAGCAGGGAAGATCACACGATAAATTATCATTTATATAGAAATTCAGTATATAAGCCACCTTTCACGAGGTGGCTTATATGTTTACCGATATTCAATCAACCCCATCCAGTGGATTGACCCAACAGGTTTTCTTTGTGAAGAAGGGCTAAAACGCTTGCAGAAAATGCTGG
>NZ_JAWPOP010000394.1:0-744 GCF_033344345.1 Vibrio sp. 1978 | reverse complement strand
CAGAATTTCGCCTTCTGTATCCAGACGAGGGATCGCCTTTAACAGGCCTTCCGCATATGGGTGGCCTGGGTTGTAGAAAATTTCGTTTACGTTGCCGTACTCCATCGTACGACCTGCGTACATCACAAGCACTTTGTCACATGAACCAGCAACAACACCTAGGTCGTGGGTGATCATAATGATTGCCGTGTTGAACTCGGATTTCAGCTCGTTCAACAAGTCCATGATCTGTGCCTGAACGGTTACGTCCAACGCGGTTGTTGGTTCATCAGCAATAAGCAGTTTAGGACGGCACAATAGCGCCATCGCAATCATTACACGCTGACGCATACCGCCTGAAAATTCGTGCGGATACATGGTGATACGTTTGCGAGCTTCAGGGATTTTTACCGCTTCAAGCATGCGAACAGATTCTTCAAACGCTTCTGACTTGCCCATGCCTTTATGCAGCATCAACACTTCCATCAACTGGTCACTGACTTTCATGTAAGGGTTCAGTGACGTCATTGGGTCTTGGAAGATCATCGCGATCTGTTCAGCACGAACTTTGTTCAGCTCTTTTTCTGGAAGGGTCAGAATTTCTCGACCTTCAAATTTCGCGCTGCCTGAGATCTTGCCGTTTTTCGCCAGTAGACCCATGATTGCGAATACAGTTTGTGATTTACCTGAACCAGATTCACCCACGATACCGAGAGTTTCGCCCTGCTTCAGAGAGAAGTTCAAATCGTTTACTGCGGTTACGAT
>NZ_JAWPOP010000393.1:0-745 GCF_033344345.1 Vibrio sp. 1978 | reverse complement strand
TTTATGCATGAACGGGATAAAAATCGCGCCTACACCTGCTGCTGAGACTTCAGATACCGTCAATGCGCCAGAACGGCACACTAGCAGATCTGCCCACGCATACGCTTGTGCAACATCATCGATAAACTCGGTCACTTCTGCATTAGCAACATTGTTCGCTTGATAAGCGGCTTGCACTTCTTGCGCTGCGCCTTTACCTGCTTGATGACGAATACAGTAGTCTTGTCCCAAGTTTGCCATCACCGCTGGCAATGTTTGATTAAGAATACGCGCCCCTTGGCTGCCGCCCATAACAAGAATACGAATTGGTCCTTCTCTCTCTTGCATACGTTGAGCGGGCTCATCCAACTGCGTTACGTCTTCACGTACTGGGTTACCGACAACCGCCGCAGAAGGAAATGCGCCGGGAAACGCTTGAAAGACTTTCTTAGCGATCTTTGATAGCCATTGATTTGTTAAACCTGCAACCGCGTTTTGTTCGTGTAGAACAACCGGGGTACCGCTTAACCAAGCCGCGATACCACCCGGACCACTCACATAGCCGCCCATACCTAAAACGGCATCCGGCTGCCAGCGCTTCATGTGCGCTCGTGCTTGCATGATGGCATTAATAATTTGAAAAGGGGCAGCTAAAAGACGTTTAACGCCTTGGCCTCGCAGACCTTTTACTTTGATAAAGTCGATCTCAATACCATGCTTTGGAACCAAATCGGCTTCCATTCGATCCGCTGTACCTAACCAACGG
>NZ_JAWPOP010000392.1:0-746 GCF_033344345.1 Vibrio sp. 1978 | reverse complement strand
AGCTTCCAAGACGATGTGAAAGCATACGCAGCAGAAAGCTCCGCGCCGTAGGTTTCAACGCCGTGTAAGTTTTGGTATTGCTTGACGTAGTTACCGAAGTTATCTTGACCCGTGGTAACAACATCAATGAAGTTTTGGAACTTGTTGTAAAACGCAGAAACGTAAAGTTGCGCTCGGCCATTATCGAATTTGTTACCGATTTCAAACGAGTCCGAAGTTTCAGCCTCTAGATCCATATTTGGCGCAATAACAAAAGGCGTCAGCGGCACAAAGTCGTGGCTTACGAAGCCATACGCCTTATCGTATTCTGGCGCTCGATAACCGTGATCGTAAGAGAGGTAAACGCGGTTGTTTTCGAACACTTCACGAGAAATCGACAAACTTGGTGAAATTTCAGAACTGTCGATATCTTTCAGTGGATATCCACCGATATCATTCTGGCCATCAGGTGAAAGTCGGTGCGCATCGAAACGCAAACCGCCAGTCAATGTCCATTTCTCCAGCTCAATCATGTCACGGAAATAAAGCCCAATGTTGTATGCACGTGCAGCGGCAAAGGGTTGTTTTTGCGATGCGTTGGAACCCGCCCAATCGAGGACTTTCTGATTATCTTCCCGTTGGTAGTAATCTGATGCTATCTCAACGCCATACGCTAACTTGTGCTCAGCCGATGAGGCGTGAAGCGTCTGTTTGAAATCCGCTCTCAAACCGACGGCGCTATCGGTAAATGTTTTGTGCTCAAGTTC
>NZ_JAWPOP010000391.1:0-748 GCF_033344345.1 Vibrio sp. 1978 | reverse complement strand
AATGCCGAAAACAAAGGGCCACTAATCAAGATGGTATTAGCACACGTCGGTTTTTCTGTAGCCGTTGTGGGAGCTGTCTTCAACAGTGAATACTCGTACCAATACAACTTGCGAGTAGAGCCTGGTGTTTCACATCAAAGAGCAAACATTGGTATCGATTATCAAGGTATGGATTGGGTAATAGAGCCTAATTACACCGCAGAACAAGCAGGGATCATTTTGCGCCTTGATGATCAGACTCGCTATGTATTACAACCTGAAAAACGCCATTATCCCGTGCGAGTAATGAACATGACTGAGCCCGCGAGTCTGAGTTTATGGCACGGAGACTATTATCTGACGTTGGGAGATAAAGTTGGCACAAACGCTTATGCAATAAAAGTTCAATACCGGGCGGGGATTTGGTGGATATGGTCAGGCGGTTTGATAGTGGTGTTTGGCGCACTGACGACTGTGTATCGCAAAAGAAAGAGGGCCATGAATGTCACCGAAAACTATGCCTAAACTATTCGGGTTGTTTATTGTTGTTGCCGTCTTTTCAGTCGTGGTCGTTGCGGCGTTATCTGACCGTCCCCACGTTGAGCAAGCAAAGGAAAGCACGCTAATGGTTCCAAATTTCAGCGCTGTATCGGTTATCTCTGGAAAAGAGGGCACTCAGGTGTTGTTTCAAGACAATGGCTATAAGTTGCTGAATGTGTGGGCGTCATGGTGTGGGATCTGTAAGAAAGAACATGAAACACTTTTGCAG
>NZ_JAWPOP010000390.1:0-748 GCF_033344345.1 Vibrio sp. 1978 | reverse complement strand
ACAAGTACCAAGAAGAGTACTTCGGAAGTGATGCGATCATGGTTGCTATCTTGTACCGCGCGAAAGTGGTCACGCCAAAAGAAGCGGCGAAAGTGATCTTCACGCCAGAGCAGCACATTGCCGAAAACACCATTACTCGTAAAGATGGTGCTGAGAGCAACCCTGCGTACGACAAATACCAACGCCACAGCTTGTTGCAAACCTTCACGGTACAAGAGAGCGGTGAAGATCTTTCTATCGTCGTTAACCACTTCAAATCGAAAGGTTCTGAATGTATTGAAGAGTGGATCGCTGGCGTAGAAGACTCGGAGCCTGCGGATCTGCAAGGCAACTGTAACAACTTCCGTGTTTCCGCTGCGCACGCAGTGGGTGAAGCGTTGAAAGACGTGAAAGGCGATGTGTTGCTGATGGGGGACCTCAATGCGTATGGCATGGAAGATCCACTACTGACACTGACTGATTACTCGAAAGAGAAATACGGACGTGATATCTACACAGCGGGTTACACCACAATCAACGGTGGTGAGTTGCAAGTTGAGCAAACGCAAATCAAACAAGGTTACGGCCTGAACAACCTTAATACCTTGCTGCATGGCACAGACACGTTCTCGTACACCTATTCTGGTGAGCTGGGCAATTTAGACCACGCCTTGGCAAGCAACAGTTTGGCGCAAAAAGTGGTAGCGATTGAAGATTGGCACATTAACTCACTAGAAAGTAATTTGTTTGAGTATGGCAGCAAATACAC
>NZ_JAWPOP010000389.1:0-749 GCF_033344345.1 Vibrio sp. 1978 | reverse complement strand
GCGTACTGAATGACACTGAAGCGCGAGCGATTCACCTCACTTTCGCGATATTTTTGGCCTTCACTGCTTATCCAGCAATGAAGAACTCTCCGCGTGATCACATTCCTCTTGTGGATTGGATTCTCGCGTTAGCGGGTAGCTTTTCGGCTGCCTATATCTACCTTTTCTACACCGAACTCGCAGGACGTTCCGGCGCTCCCACCACTGCCGATATTGTGGTTGCGGTCGTTGGCATGATATTGCTACTTGAAGCGACTCGTCGTGCATTAGGGCCTCCGCTAATGGTTGTGGCCGCCGTGTTCCTGACTTACACGTTTGCTGGCCCATACATGCCAGATGTCATAGCCCACAAAGGCGCAAGCTTAGGTAAAGCGATGTCGCATCTGTGGCTAACCACCGAAGGGGTATTTGGTGTTGCGTTAGGTGTATCCACTTCTTTCGTATTCTTGTTTGTACTGTTTGGCGCGATGCTAGAGCGTGCGGGTGCGGGTGCTTACTTCATTAAAGTCGCATTTTCTCTACTTGGTCATATGAAAGGCGGCCCAGCTAAAGCCGCCGTTGTCGCATCTGGTCTATCGGGTCTGGTTTCAGGATCATCGATCGCAAACGTCGTAACCACGGGTACTTTTACCATTCCATTGATGAAACGAGTCGGCTTCCCGGGCACAAAAGCGGGTGCCGTTGAAGTGGCAGCGTCAACCAATGGTCAGCTCACCCCGCCAATCATGGGCGCGGCAGCGTTTTTGATG
>NZ_JAWPOP010000388.1:0-750 GCF_033344345.1 Vibrio sp. 1978 | reverse complement strand
GATGCTGGTTAGACTGTCGTGCGCTTGCTGTGCGTAATCCACGCTGGTATCTGCCAAGCTAGTGCTGGCTTGCATGCTGTTTACGGCAAGCTTGGTATTGCTTTGCAGCGTTTCAATCATGGTACGGATTTCTTCTGTTGAGCCATGAGTGCGTTGGCTAAGTACACGTACTTCATCCGCTACCACGGCAAATCCGCGTCCTTGTTCACCCGCGCGTGCTGCTTCGATGGCCGCATTGAGAGCGAGCAGGTTGGTTTGCTCAGCAATGCCCTGAATCGTAGACAAAATTTGGTTGATGCTTTGGGTGTTCGCTTCCAGTTCAGAAATCACATTTGCCGCATCACTCACTTGCTCAGCAAGCGACACAATCGCTTCTCGGTTTTTCTGAATAACGCTTTGACCTTCCACACACGCAGATGCGGAGTTTTGGGATGCACTTGCGGTCAATTCTGCATGACTTGCGACTTCTGCAGCGGTTGCCGACATTTCATGAATGGCCGTAGCAATTTGGTTTACGTCATTTTGTTGGTGCTCAACGCGTCCTGCCGCCATGGCTGAGAGTTCGTTCGCCTGTTGTGCTTGTTCTGACAACTGCTGACTGTTTTCGACGATGTTTTTTAGCATTGATTGCATTTGAGCAAGGAACTGGTTGACGTGCGTGGCCAGTTCACCAATTTCATCCATGCGTTCAATCTCGATGCGCTGCGTCAAATCACCTTCACCTTGTGACAGTTCAGAGAGTGCATCCGA
>NZ_JAWPOP010000038.1:0-35649 GCF_033344345.1 Vibrio sp. 1978 | reverse complement strand
TCCCTAGAGTCGTTAAGAAAAAACCAAGCCGATACCCTAGAAAAAACAATGCCGCTCACCTTAAGTGAACGGCATTAAAGCATCACGCTTCCCCTTTGTTTTGTTGGCGTCACTAAATGGTGGATACCAAAATCAAAAAGGTGTTAGTTTCCCCAAATCTGTTCAACAAACTCAGGATGATCAATGAATGGATTACGATTGCCCTGAAAATCAAACACTTGTTGATTCCGATTTCGTTCTTTTTCACTAACGGGATCATTTTTGTGCCAACGTTTCAGCATGTTTAACATCCAAGGTTCAAAAACCGTTGAACTTGAACCATCAAGGACAGCATCCGCATTGCTTGAATTGCCTTCCCAGTTACCTACAACATTTTCATAGCGGGTTGCCATGTAGAAATAAGCACGGGCGAAGTCGCCCTTAAACTCATCAATCGGCTCAAACACCGTACCGGAGTAGCCCAGATTAGTGCTTGCTTGGCCAAGTTTAGAGCCATTACTAGACACGTAGGTCGCGGTGCCCACTTCACCAAATGGCCAATTACTGCGCTTCGCGTTTACATAACCATCAGTTGCAAACAAGTGATGACCGTCTGAGTTCATCGGCTCAACCTTACCGCCAAACCAGCTTTTCGGAAAAGAGTGCTCACGGTTGTAGCAATCCCCTTCCGTTTTGTATTGGCCACATTGGTCTGTGACTTTGGTAAAGCTTACTGTATCGCTAGCAGATGGCTTTTCAGAGTACATATCGAGAATAGAGCCATCATTTTCATAATAACGATCAATATCGGCATCTTTTACCAAGGTCCACACCGCAGAATAACCTCGGCTAGAGTGATTATTGATAATGTTAAACAACGCTGTTTTTAGAGCGTATCCCGTCTTACCAGATGCCGCTTGATAGTAACCATCAACCACTGGTGGGGTCGTCGTTGTGTCACCTAAGTTAAAATCGGTGGTTTCACTTTTCGAGAATTCAGCGCCAGAAGCAAGAGTCTTATCTCCCACCTTCAACGCGTAAGACCCCGAACCATTGCCACAGCAAATGCCGTCGCCATAGCTGTCTTGAATCGTAAATTGGTAGTTACCATCGGCCAAACACATGGTCTTATCTACAGAGGTTGACGACTCATACCCCTGACCAGAGAAAAGCACTTGCGCTTGGCTATTTTTCAACTCCCAGCTAGTTTCTGAGCCATAGTTGTCCGTCGTGAGTGTAAGAACCACCTCATGATCACTACAATTTTCTACAGGAGGTTGTGTACTTGTCTCGGTCGGTTGAAAATTATCGACGTAGACAGCTTCTGAGCCATCAAAACTGGCTTCATCGTAAAAACGCAAACCGACGTTGATGGTCTTGTTCGAGCTCGCTGTGTAGTTGTGCGCGAGCTCTTGCCACTGGTTTATCTGTTGTGGGTTCGAGTAATTGTGATAACCATCAACCACCAGACGTGCTTTTACATTTCCTTCGGTATGATAAACCGAGACAGAAAACGGATAGGTTTTCCCTTGCTCCACATTAATGGTTTGCAAAAAGTCGGTGTTGCTTTGGGTACCTGTATTCACGACGACCTGGGCAGCCAGACCACCCGATTTGATTTGCTCGCTGCTTGGCGACACTGTAATGCCCGCGTCAATCTCTGACCACTGCGTAGGTACATTGCCATTCCACTGCTCAAAGTCACCGTTGATAATTTGGCTATATGCAAACGGAGAGCTAACAGCAGCAAGGAGACAGAGGGAGTTTGTTATGGATTTCATTATACTTTTCCATTAGTTATATAAATCCCAAACACGATAAACATATTAGTGGGGCATAAGTAATCCTTCAATCACATTTTTACGTTGCACAAGTGTTAATTTACTTTTTAATGTGCAGCTTATCTCACAAATATCCATCTGCTGAAAACAAATGCCAATACAAAAAGCGAAGCAACTTGTTGGCTACATCGTCGTAAAACCATTAAGGGAAAAGTAAAACAGACAGAAAAAAGCCAAGTGTGCGCCTATGGGGGTCAGCAACAACACTTGGCTTGTTTATAAGAAAACTTGTAGTCAGCTCAACTGGTGAGCATCAATTCTGGATAATTCCTTAAGGTTTTACCGCAAAGAATCTTCCTTGTAGTGGCGACATCAGAATCTGATATTGACCATTACTCGGAGTAATTTTTTCATTCGTGAGCAAATCCACCAACTCACCAGTACCAACACTCTCCTGAGTAAGAGTGACGCTTCTAGCGCTCTCTAAGGTATTTAGCGCAAACAAGACTTTGTCCGAACCAGATTGTTTCAAGTCCACATAACTGCCGTTACTCGCAACTAAATTCGTGCGTGACCCTTGATAAAGTGCAGGATGCGCATCGCGCATTGTCATCAGCGATGTCACATAAGATTTGAGATCGGCTTGGTTTGCATCAAGCGTCGCCGTCACGCCTTCAATTTTCGCACTACTGCGCGCAACGTGATCATCGCACAAACCTTGAATGGCGCAGGTGCTGTTGTCTTCTTTTACGGCAAAACCATCCACTTGATCCCCGATTTCATCACCGTAGTACAACGTGATTGGCCCGGTGTACGCCGCTTGGAAAGCAAACGCGGCTTTATGGCGTAACCAATATTCTGCATCATTCACATCCGCCAAGTTTCCGCGCTGTAACAAGTCACCAAAGCGCACTAAATCATGGTTGCCGATCATCAAATTCGGCTGCGCATGTGTTGGATATTGGTTGTGTGTGCTGTAGCCGTTGTCTAACCAATCCGCACCGCGACCACCCACGCCGCTCTCATTCACGGCCAAAGTTTCAACGATGCGATATCGCATAGGGAAGTCAAACGCAGAGCACAATGCTGGATCGCTGTTCGATCCATACGCCTCATTCGCGATCTCAGACTCCCCTTTCCAAATCTCTGCCACCATATAGCCCAACGGATTCACTTGTTCGCCTTTGCTATTGGTGTACGTCACACTTTGTGAGGCTTCATCGACGGCTTTACGAAGTTGTGTCCAAGCGTCTGTCGGAACTTGATAGGCTTGATCTAAACGCCAGCCGTCAATCTTGAGTTCTTTGATCCAATACGTCGCCACCTCTTTGTAGAAATCGAGACTGGCTGGGTAATCCACGGGATTGCTTGAGCCTGAAGGCAACAAGCCGGAAGGCGAGGGTTTGATCAAACCATTCTTATGGTGGCCAAATACGCCATCAAAAAATACGTACAGACCGCGTTTGTGTGCTTCTTCGACTAAAGTTTTCGCGGTCGCTAAGTCACCAAATTTGGGGTCGATTTTAAAGTAATCTGTCGCAAAATAGCCGGTGGCGTCCAAACGATCCGCCCAATGATCTTGTCCTGCTATCGCTTCCGATTCAAAAACTGGCGTCAACCAAATCGCGTTCATCCCTAAATCTTGGATGTAATCGAGTGAATCAATCACTCCTTGCAAATCGCCGTTATGATGGCTGGTGCCATAACCTGTACCGTGACCAATGCTCGCATCACCATCCACAAAACTCTCTACCATGATTTGATAAGTACGAAGTTGGTTACTTTGCGCCATGACATTGGCTTGGCAAGCATAACTGGTATCCGGTAGCGGAGTGCTGCTATTAGTGTCGCCACCACCAGAAGAATTACACGCAGATAAAGCACCAATCACACTTAACGCAAGCAACGATCGAGACAGGCGATGGTTACGTAGGATATTACGCATTTTATTCTCCCTAACTTACTCAAATAAACTACGGAAATTTGAGTAATAAAATTAACCCCGACATGTGTTTCATGCAGGGATTAATAAATAAAAATAGATTTTAAATAATTGAATTGAATATTATTGGCACTTATTTACCATGACATGAACAGGTTTGCCTTTTCCTTCAAACTGAAGACTCCATACATATTTACCATCTTCTTTAATATCAACCGAAGTATCCGTACCGTAACCACCAAATGTTAATGGTGTTAATTCACCAACGTTCATTCTATTACCTTTTGCGGTAAATTGTGGGAACCACAACTCGGTCGCATACTGCATTTTGTAGGAGCCTACTTTTTCTTGAACCACGGCTTGGTAGAAATTATTCCCTTTGTAGGTGTATTGACGCTGAGGCACGTGTTTCCAATCGGAATCCGCAAAAGTACCCACCACAAATAGTGGTTTAGAAATAGGTCCTTTCGCTGTGCTATCTGGGTTGTCACACGCTTTCATGAAAGCAACCACTTCGTCTTGAGACATATTAACAACAGGCTCTGCGGCCGCTTCTGGTTCTGCCGTCGATTGACAACCTACTAAGGCAACAAGTAGGGCAGCAGCAAGAGAGGTCTTCATCATGTTCATTTCACGTAATTCCTTTTTAGTATATCCAAAGCAAAATAAACTCAACGGTTAAAAGAAATATTAATCGTTATTAAAATGGAAATATCAAACGCCAAATAAATATCGTCAGATTGCGAATTTAAATCACTTCGAGAAGTTTGTTTATTTCCTAAGTACAAAAAATAAATTAGGAACTGCCATTAATTATTGATCCAACCTATATAAAAAACAAAGTAATAAAAATAATTATGTGAATAAGGTAACTCTATGTAGGGGTATTTTTATTAGTTTATTTTCTATGAAAAAGGTCAGCATTTCGCTGACCTTTTTTTATCTGATTATTTTCTATTTACGGCTTTCACAAACACTTGTTGCGCACCTTCGATACCCAGTTCTTTTGCTTCATCAAGCAAAGTGAGCGCTTTCGGAATATCATTCGCTGCGACTGCCGCTTCAATTGAGCTGTAGTAGTAGCTAGTAAGGTCCGTACCTTGGGGAATGTTATCGTTTTTCGCAACAATCTTAGTATTCACAATATCATTCGCGGATACCGAAAAGCGGAACTGACCGAGTGGGCTATGTTTCGCTAGAGGGTCTGCAATATCTGGCGGCTGAGTGTGACGCGCCATGGCGAAGGCTTTTGCAGGGTGTAAAACTTGTGTACTTCCTTTTAGATCGGCGGAAGTCGTGTAAACCAACACATGCAGATCGTTACCTGTCATGTCTGGAATCACATTGAGATCAAGTACGAATTTATCGTTGTCCAACAGTTTTGCTGGTTCATACTTAAACTTTGAAAAATCTGCTTGGTAAATGGTTTCTCCTGCCGAGTTCATCACTGCGACATTAGGAGCATAAAATTGAAGTTCTTTACTTACGAATGTCTCTAATTTGATATCGAGACTGCCACGGTTACCTGGAAGAGCAAACGCTGCAATAGCGCCAGCACTGTTACCATCCAACAACATTTGGCTTTTATCAGTCAAAGCGAATTCAGTAACCACAGGCACGTTAAGCGGTACCCATTGAATATCACCCGATTGCGTGATCACTTGTTGCTGACCTTTTGGACTCATCTCTACTTGTTCTACAGACGCACAACCAGTAGCCAACATGCCCAGCAGTACGGGAGCAAGCCATTTTTTCATTACTGTCTACCTCGACTCTTTATTGTTTTTTTAAATAAATACAGCCAGATAAGTTCTGGCTGTATCATTCTAGGACAATTTAGGACTTAGTGGTTAGATGATTACCACCAAGCTTCAGCTTGTACACCGAATTGGAACGTATCGTCTGAACGACCGTTGTCAAATGTGTTTGAGTTGTCTTCTTTGTCAGCCGTTAGGTAAGAAGCGTAAACACGGATTTCAGGACGAGCCCAGAAGCTAGAGCCAGCAGACCATGCTTGAGCAACAGTTAGCTTACCGTATTTGTTTTCTTCGCCGTCGTTATCGTCGATAGCGTAACCAGCTTCGAAGATAGTTTTGTGGTTGTCATCCCATTTGTACATTGGACGAACAACAACAGACATTGTTTCCCACTTGTCTTGGCCAGCCCACATGTCTTCACCAACACCGTACACTAACTGGTGACCCATTTCCCAGCTGTCGCCCATGCCGATTACACCCCAGTTGATTAGGCGGTAACCAGATGCACCGTTGTCAGCTTCTGCGCCGTACCAGCTACCGTCGCCGTAGAATGCCATTGTTTTTGAGTAACCTTCAGTACCGTACTGAAGCACTGTTTTGTTGAAACCAGCGTCTAGACCTTGAGTCAATTCTGCTGTGAACATTACGCCGTTTTTCGCATCTTTAGTGCCGTTTGGCGCAGCGTCAGTTTCGTTAAGAATTGCGTAGTTCAAGCCCATTTCTAGAGAGCCGTTGTCCCATAGAGGAAGACCTGCGTAACGTACGTCTAGAGTGTTTACGTTTGTTGCGCCACCATCGTTGCCTGGGTCTGCGATATCGCCACGGTCATTACGAACCCAAGCGAAAGAAACTTTACCTGGACCAGCTTCGATACCTTCAACACCAGCGCCCGCGCCAGAGATATTCCAGTAGTAGAAGTCAGAGATATGAATGTCGTGACGTTGGTAGTAGCGCTTACCAGCCCAAAGTGTTGCTTCTGGAGCAAAGTTTAGTAGGCCTTTAGCTTGAACGTTGAATTGACGTAGTGCGAATTGTGCATCGTCAACACATTTCACTTCGCCGTTATCCAAACCACAGTTAGCAGAAGTGCTTTCCCAGTCGTTTGAACCATTAGAAGTCATTGCAACCATAGAGTCTACGTAGAACGTTTTGCCGTTGTTGTTGTAAACTTCTTTACCTAGTTGAATCTCGCCGTAGATATCGCTTTCATTACCTAGACGACCGATCTTGTTCTTTTCGAATGTTAATTGTTGACCACCGTCAGCGTTCACGCCAACGCCAGCACGCATGTAACCGTGGAAATCCACTGCGAATGCAGAACCAGCAGCTAAAGTTGCAGCTACAGCAGCAGCAATTGCACTTACTTTTTTCATTCTTAACTCCATTAAGGGTATTTATAATTCTGTCTTCCCTGCTCACTCTTTTAGGTGAATATAGGCAGTAAAAACACACCTAAAGAAAGAGAGGTAAGATGGGAACGAATCCCCGTTTGTTTCAACAGTTGTGAGATTACCCGAGGCGTACAAGGATGACTTCCTCCGCCCTAAACTAATTTAAGGGGGATGAGAAGGGAGTAGAAAATTTACCGAATGGTGTTTTTTCGAGTCAGATCACCAATCTAGGGAGGAATTAGTAAGTTTGTTCGGTTTTGAGCCGCTACAAAGTGATAGCCATTTCATATTTTTGACTCTAAGCCGTCACATAAAGTAATTAAATTACACGAATATTTTTATATTTAGGGTGGTTGACCTTAGTAAGACAAAGTTTTTAACTTATAGTTTCCTAAAGGTAGCAATAAATATTAAATAAAGTATCTCCGATGACACGACTTCTCTCTCGCCCCTACCCCCTGGGCGCAACATTGAATAAAGAAGGCTGTAACTTCTCTATTCATGCTCCGGGCGTAAAAGACATTCAACTGGCATTGTTTGCAGACGATGGCAGCTACGAGCTTCGCGGTTTACCGAATGAATACGCTGGCATACGTCATACTTTTATTCCAGATATTAAGCCGGGGCAAAAATACGGTTATCTTGTCTCCCACAAGGACGAGCCACTGTTAATTTCTGATCCGTACGCAAAATCAATAGATAAAGCCCTCCACTATCATCCTCCCTACTCTCCAGCCAAAAGTTTCGATATGCCGAAGTGCGTCGTTATCGAAGATGATTTTGACTGGCAAAACACGGATCACCCGCATATACCCAGAGAAGAGATGGTGTTGTTTGAGACGCACGTCAAAGGGATTACCCAACGCCACCCAGAGGTTGAGGACAAGCTGAGGGGGCGCTATTTAGGTCTTGCATCACCTGAAATGCTGGCCTTTTACAAACAGCAAAACATCAACACGCTGCAATTGCTACCTGTCGCAGCATGCATGCATGAGCCTCACCTACTAGAGATGGAAAAGGTCAATTATTGGGGATACAACCCTTATCTCTTTATGGTGCCCGATCCGCGCTACGCAGAACAAGACGCCGTTACGGAATTAAAAACAACAATTCGCGAATTGCATAAAAACGGCATTGAGGTGATTCTCGACGTGGTTTACAACCACACTGCTGAAGGTGGTGAAGGGCCTACAATCTTCAACCTGAAGGCCCTCGATTCCTGTTTTTACATCAAACATGGCAACCACTTCGCCAATTACACTGGCTGCGGAAATACAGTGGATCTCACCTACCAACCAGCCTTAAACCTTGTGATGGATACATTGCGCTACTGGGTTAGCGAATTTAAAGTCGATGGCTTCCGTTTTGACTTGGCTGCAACGTTAGGTCGACAGGGCGATGATTACAACCCAGAAGCAGCTTTCTTTAAAGCCGTTGCGCAAGACCCAATTTTGCGTGAAACCAAATTGATTGCCGAACCTTGGGATATTGGTCCAAATGGCTACCAAGTGGGTAACTTTCCATTTGGTTGGAACGAATGTAATGACAAACTGCGTGATATTTCCCGCAGTTTTTGGCGCGGTGATCAAGGCTATTTAAAAGAGTTTGCCACTCGATTAATGGGCTCTCGTGACATTTACAGTGCAGCGAACTGGCCATACAAACTCACCGTAAATTACATCACGTATCACGATGGCTTCACACTGCAAGATTTAGTGTCTTACAAGCACAAACATAACGAAGCCAATGGCGAAGAAAATCGCGACGGTCACGGTGACAATCGTTCAGAAAACTACGGTGTTGAAGGCGAGACAGAAAATCTGATGATCATCGCCACGCGTGAGAAGCAAAAACGCAACCTTATTGCTAGCTTGCTGTTTGCCTTCGGTATCCCACACATTCTCACTGCTGATGTTCTGTCTCACACCCAAGGCGGTAACAATAATGCCTATTGCCAAGACAACGAAACCAGTTGGCTGAACTGGGAAGAGACAGAACGTAAGCAACATTTCAAAGCATGGATGTCACAAATGGTCGCCAACCGAAATCAATACATGGTGCCATTTATCCGAGCTTTCAGTGGCGAAAACCGCAATAACAACCGTATTTTCTGGCGCCGTACAGACGGTCGCTTAATGGAGCACGATGATTGGAACCGTTTAAGCTCTGTCGCACTTCACCTTGGTATCGGTAAAGAAGGGCAAGAGCTGGTTTACCTCATCAACCAAACTAACGCCACAGCGCGCTTTAAGCTCCCCAATGAGCGAAAGCAAGAATGGGTGACGATCTGTGATACAAACGTACGTAACCTCAACCCAGGACATGCTGAAGGCGAAGTCTTGCTGTCACCCACCTCGATGGTGATTTTGCACTATCAACTAAACCAAAGCACACCAAAAGGTGAGCAAACGCATAGCTAAGTTATAAACGCTCCAAAAAAGGAAAGCCGATGCATCTCAGTGCTTCGGCTTTTTTGTTGGTTAGATGTGCCTAACTCATTATTCGCAAGGCGGCGCTAGGTGAATCAAAGCTAACCCACCCAGTGACGTCTCGCGGTATTTCTTGTTCATGTCTTTGCCCGTTTGGTACATGGTTTCAATCACCTTATCCAACGAGATCAAACATTTACTATTACGCTTTAATGCCATGCGAGAAGCATTGATCGCTTTCATTGCCCCCATCGCATTACGCTCAATACACGGTACTTGCACTAAACCACCAATTGGGTCACAAGTCATGCCTAGTGAGTGCTCCATGGCAATCTCAGCCGCAATACAAATTTGTTCATTGCTGCCACCACGTAGCGCGGTCAAGCCAGCTGCCGCCATAGAAGAAGAAACACCGACTTCGCCCTGACAACCCACTTCGGCACCCGAGATAGACGCATTGGTTTTGTACAAAATGCCAATCGCACCGGATACAGCAAGGAAGTCTTTAAGCTGTTTAGTATCGAGCTCTTTGATGAAGCGATGGTAGTACATCAATACCGCCGGAATCACACCCGCCGCACCATTAGTTGGCGACGTTACGACTTGTCCACCAGCCGCGTTTTCTTCACTCACAGCAAAAGCAAACAGGTTAATCCAATCCATGATTTCCATTGGGTCGTTTTCAATCGCTGCATTTGCTTCAAGCTTCTTCAACAAGTTAGGCGCACGGCGGGTCACGTTCAAGCCACCATCCAAGATACCTTCTGTCTCGAAACCGCGCTCCATGCAACGCGTCATCACACGCCAGATCTGTTCTGCGCGTTGATTGATGGCTTCCATATCCTGAAACGCTTGTTCGTTTTTCAGAATCATGCCGCCGAGGCTCATGCCGTTCTTCTCTGCCTGTGCCAACATTTCGTCTGCACTGGAGAATGGAAACTCAACTTCTACGGGAGCAGTCGCACTGCCATTTTGCAGTTCATCCGCCGTTGCGATGAAACCACCACCGATAGAGTAGTAAGTTTCAAACCCAACCTGATTGCCGTGCGCATCTAAGGCAGTAATCGTCATGCCATTCTCATGCAGAGGAAGGTTCTCTTCGTGGAATAACATATCCGTTTTGTAGTTGAATTCGATTTCATGACGGCCATCAACAGACATCATGCCCTCTTCAATCGCCTTGCGCATCGCTTTGTTCGCAGAAGCGATTTTGATGGTATCTGGTTTGTTACCCAACAGACCCAAAATCGTTGCACGGTAAGTATGGTGACCAACCCCCGTTAACGAGAGTGAGCCGTATAAATCGACTTGAATACGAACCACTTTTGCCAAGTTCGATTCAATCAAACGAGTGAAGTGGTAACCCGCGATCATTGGACCATTGGTGTGAGAGCTAGAAGGGCCCACACCAATCTTGTAAATATCAAAGATGGACAGCATAAACTTACCTATTACGACAATGCAGCATAAAGCCAATCAGGGAGAACCATACAAGCAGCGATGGTCGCCACAGCGAACACCAACAGCCCGTAATGACTTGCGGTTGGCTTTGCAAAAAGATGTTTTTGATTATTGATAAAGATTTGTTGCTCGGCAGTCACAGCGCCCCAACGACGGCTCACTAACACACCAAACAAAAGGAAGACGAACGTACCAATTGGCGCGAACCACGGCCAAGCCACGTCGAGATACATTGCAGTAAACACCGCAATCACACTCATGATACTGCCAACGATCACGCCTTTCTCATTGGCTTTTGCCCAGAATAAGCCAAGCACGAATGACCCAAGACGGATACCAACAAAGATGGAAGTCAGGCTAGCGATGGTTTTGAGTACCGATTCATTCGATACCGCCAGAAGAGCTGGCACTACCACCATAGCCGCAGCTAGCAAACTCATCTTTCTTGCGACTTTTTCGTAGTGCTCATCATCGGCACTCTTGCGAACGAAACGCTTGTAGATATCGAACGTTGCGACGGTCGCCATTGAGTTGTAGGTAGAATCCAAGGTCGACATTGCGGCCGCCGCCAACGCGGAAATGATCAAACCAACGACGATTGGGTTAGTGTGGTTGAAGACGAAATCCAAAATCACTTCGTTGCTGTTTTCAAACGATTGATCTTGATAGAAAACACTCAGAAGGACACCGAGTACCGCGAAGAACAAGTACACGAAAAACGCACCGTAACCACACAACAGCATCGACTTCTGCGCCGTCTTTTCACATCTCGTCGCTAACGTGCGTTGGATGATCAATTGGTTGGTGCCGTACACACTCAAATGCAAAAAGCTCACGGCAACCACGCCAGCCCAGAGTGTGGTATCCACGCCCAAATCAAAGTCTAAGTTGATGATATTCAGGTGATCACGAGAAAGGTAATCTGCCGCATTAATCTCTGTCATTAGAATGGCAAAGATAGCGATGCTGCCTGCCACCAATACTGCAGATTGCAACATATCGGTCCAGATAACCGTGGAAATCCCACCTGCATAGGTATAGCAAGCGGTGAAAATACTAATGTAGATAATAGCTTCAGAAATACTGATAGGCAGAACTTGCACTAAGATCAGCGCCACGGCATACAAAATCACACCCGCAGATATACATTGAACCACAATGAACACAATCGAGTTGATGGTTCTTGCATACACCCCAAAGCGGTGCTCAAGATATTCATAAATCGAAGTCAAGCCCAGCTTATAAAAGACAGGCACAAAGAAAATGACGGTGAAAAAGATAACGATGGGATAGTTAAGGTGAATACTCATCGCTTCCATGCCAGAGCTATAAACCCAACCAGGCATCCCTACAAACGTCATCGCACTAATGTAAGTCGCAAGTATCGAAACACCAGCCGTAAACCAACCAAATTGCTTTCCACCCGTAGAAAAGTCGCCACCATTGCTGTAGCGCTTATTCACTAAATAGCTGATTAATATGGTGATTAACACGTATAACGCAATCACCACAAAACTTGAGTACGTAACCATTTCAGGGTTTCCATAATTCTGGGTGCTAATTATTTGTGCTTGGATATTACTTTAAAAAAGCATATCTAAACGATAATCCCGCCATAACTGTGACTATAATCACCAATATAGACGGTTATATATTCAAAAATGCCAAAAAGACCGATTTAATGAGACTCCCATCACTAAAAACCACTAATTGGGTACGCATTCATTTTAAAATTGATATTGATCACGGATCTAATGACCTTAAAAAAACTATGATTCACACCGACACGAAATCGAAGATGATCCAAATAAGATCGTGTTCTTTAAGTTTGAATTGCAACAAATCCTAAGTGAAATAGAGGTTTATCGGTCATGAATGCCAAAAGACACATGAGCGAAGTTCCTATGATTCAAAGGGTAGCTGCCTATCTAGCGATACTGGTTGGTTACTTTTTCTATTGTTATAACTTTGTAATTATTGACTACGTACGCCCATACATCGTTGAAGCGTATGATGGTATTAGCCTGTCAGACACTGCCCAGTTCTATACATGGCAGTCGGTTGGTGCACTTATCGGTGCATTGAGCTGTGCTTGGTTCGCAACAAAATTTGGTAAGAAATCTACTCTTATTACCATCACAGCCCTAAACGGTGGCGCAACGATCATCAATATGATGTTCACCGACTACACAACATGGGCAGCAATGCGTTTCATCATTGGTTTGTCACTGGGTGGTTACTTCACCGTGGCAGTAAGCCTAATGATCGGCCTATTTACGCCAACGGTGCGTGGTAAGTTGACGGCATTCGCGTCTTCTATGTTCTCTGTAGCACTGATGGTAATGGGTGCGTATGCAGCATTTATTGCAAGCATCGATGCACCATGGGAAAGCCTAATGCTTGTTGGTGGTATCCCACCATTGGCAGCCGCTGTGGTCATGATCTTTGTACTACCTAGCGACAGCAAAGTGATCGCTTACGGTGAAGAAGAGCAAGCAAAAGCAGAAGAATCAAATGCACCAGCGAAAAAAGGCTCTTGGGGCGAAATGCTAAGCAAGCCTTACCGTAAGATCACACTAACGTGTCTATTACTGGCTGGCCTTAACTTCTACGGTTTCCAATTCTTTGGTGGCTTCGTAACCACATACCTACGTGATGTACGTATGTTCGACGGTGCAACCATCGGTCTCATCTTCTCTATCTCAGCGTTTGGTTCACTGTTTGGTGCGTGGTTCTGGGGTTGGGTAGCTGACAAATTCGGTCGTAAGGTGAACGCATTTGGCTTCATCCTAGCGGGCATCATGGTTTCAATCTTCTTTGTTGCACCTGGCGACATGGTGATTGGCGGCCTAAACATGCTGGCTCTACTTGGTCTGATTTACAACTTCGGCCTGTCTTCTTCAGCGGTATGGGGTGGTTACTTCTCAGAACTGTTCCCAGCACACCTACGTAGCTACGGCGCGGCGCTATTCCACGGTGGTCGTATCCTCGGTATGTGGGCACCAATGGTACTTATCTTCATCCAAGAGCGTACCGACCTACAAACCGCAATGTGGGGTTCACCAATCGTATGGATCCTTGCTGGTCTTCTATGGCTATCACTGCCAGAGACACTAAAAGGCGGCGTGTTCGATAAGAGCAAAAAAGCCGAAGCAGCAAAAGCGTAACTGAATTTCAAAAACTCCGGCTGGCTCCCCGGCCGGATGAAAAAACTTAATTTCGAGTCCTGTTCCCAAAGCCGACTCGACAGCAAATAAGAGAGTTTATTATGTCTAAATATCAAGAAGCGAAACGCGTTGTACGTGAATACTTCAGCGCAATGGAAAACGCAACTCACGAGAACGTGGCAGAAGTACTAAAAGCACACACTTCAGAAGATTACCTATGGCGTGGTGTTTACCCATTCCGTGAACAACAAGGCGCTCAAGCAGCGGCTGACGTTTTCTGGGCTCCTTTGATGAAATCAATGACTCGCATGCAGCGTCGTCAAGACATCTTCATCGGTGGTGAGAACGAAGTAACATCAGGTGAAATCTGGGTAATGAGCATGGGTCACTTCATGGGTCTATTCGACGCTGAATACCTAGGCATGCGCCCAACTGGCAAAATCATGAACATCCGCTACGCAGAATTTAACTGTGTTGAAAACGGCAAGATCACTAAGACTGGCCTATTCCTAGACCTTCTAGGCGCGATGGACCAAGCGGGTTGTTACCCACTACCACCATCAACAGGTAAGCACTTCGTATACCCTGGTCCTCGTAACCACGACGGTCTACTGTTCGAAGACGCAGCACCAGAAGAAGGCGTAGCAACACTAGCACTAGTGAACAAGATGGTTGATGACCTATCTGCACTAAACGACAGTGGCGCTATGGGTTGCCCACCAGAAGTTCTTGAGAAGAGCTGGTCTAAAGACATGATCTGGTACGGTCCATGTGGTATCGGTGCGTCTTACACAATCCCTCGTTACCAACAGCAGCACCAATTGCCGTTCCGTAACAACCTGAAAGACAAGAAGTTTAACGGCCACGTATGTCGTTTCGCAGAAGGTAACTTCTCTTGTTTCTTCGGCTGGCCAAACCTATCTAACACGCCAATCGGTGGTTTCCTAGGTATGACAGGTGGTGAAGTACGTGCAGACATGCAAGTGGTTGACGTTTACTACCGTGACGGCGACAAGCTATCTGAGAACTGGGTACTGATCGACCTACCTTACTGGCTAAAACAGCAAGGTCTAGACGTGTTCGAGCGTACTCAACAGATCCTAAACCCTTCTCTATAAGAAGTCCTAGGGGCGGATTGTCAAACCGCCTTTATGTTGCCTGAATCCCCTCTCGGTTCAGGCGACATGCTCCCAACTCGTGCCTCAAGGATGGGGCACAACCTCAAGATAGAACCCTTATTCACAACGGGCATGAACGCACGGTGGCTTTCTGCGCCCTGAATAATGAGATTGATGATGAAAAAGTCGACCCTTTCTGCAGTGATTTTAGCAGCGCTTACTTCTAGCTCAGCCTTTGCTGCACACACTTTTGTTAATGACGCTGGTGACAGCTTAACCATCGATGGCCGTTTCGATCTTCGCTACCAAGACCGTGGCGGTGATGACAACGGCGAATGGAATAGCGGCAGCTCACGTTTCGGTTTGAAAGGCCAAATGGGTCTGGATAACGGCTGGACTGGTTTCGGTCACGCGGAATGGGGCTACAACTCTGGCGCGAACGGCGACAACATTTACGACCGCTTGCTATACGCAGGTGTTGATCACGAAAAATACGGCAAGATTGCTGCGGGTACTAAGCAGTGGTCTACCTTCTACGACGTAGCATGGTACACCGATTTAGGTCGTGTATTCGGTACTCGTGGCTCAGGTGTTTACAACCTAGCTGACTGGGGTATCGCATCAGGTGCAGGTCGTGCAGAAAACTCAATTACGTACCGTAATTCAATTAATGAAAAAGTGAGCTACGGCTTTACTTACCAAACCACGCGTGAAGATGTTGCTCTAGCAAGCAATGCGACAGCCTCACTGAAAAACGGCATGGGTGCGTCTATCACTTACAAACCCGTTGATGGCGTAACACTTGGTGCGGCTTACCATCAAAATGAAGTTGCGGATCTAGACGCAAGCGTGGTTGGCGTAGAAAACGGCGACAACATGCGCATCATGCTATTGGGCGCAAACTACAGCAACGGTGGCTTCTACGCGGGTGCGACTTTCCACGTTGGCGAAAACTGGGAAGCGGTAAGCCAAGGCGGTACGGACGTAATGTTCGATACCCTAGGTGGCGAAATCTACACTTACTACCACTTCGACAACGGCCTACGCCCAACGTTGAACTACAACTACATGGAAGATCGCGGTGACGAGACACAAGGTTATGAGCGTAACTTGCTGATCCCTGGTCTTGAATACCACTTCCAGAAGAACAAATTCCTAGTTTGGACTGAATACCAGTTCGACCTAGGTAAAGATCAGTACGATGGCAGCAAATTCGAAAACCGTGATGATCAATTCGCGGCAGGTATTCGCTACTACTTCTGATAATACTCATCGCTCACCACCTATACCCAAGTAGCCTTAAGGTGGTGAGTGATGAAGTTCTTATCAACACAAAGCAAAGTTATCTTGAAGCCAAGTAGTCATCACTTCACTAACCATTAAAGGCTGCTCCAGCGTAGATAGATGCCCACACTCAGGGATAACATGAAGCGTGACGTTTGGGATGCATCTCTCCATGAGCAGGTGATTGTCTAGCGGACAAAGCTTATCTTCTTTACCTGTTATCACCAACGTAGGAACTTGAATGTCCGCCAATAAAGGTCGAGCATCCGGGCGAGTTGCTAACGCTTTAGCATGCGCTTCAAATGCCTCCAAACCTACATTGACCGCCATGCCTTCAATACGCTCAGTTAACGCTTTGTCTTGCAAACGGCTGGGATGAATCAGCACAGGCATCAGAGTGTCAGGCGTAATGCGTTCAAACTCACCATTTAATGCCTGATTAACCAGTGCATCACGCTTTTGTGTCACCTCTGGCTTTTCATCTGCTGCATTGGTATCCATGAGGATCAAGCCTTTGACTCTGTTTGGCGCTTGACGGTACACCTCAAAGGCAAGAATCCCACCCATTGATAAGCCCCCCAAGACAAACTCCCGCGGTGCGTCTTGCAACACTCTCTGCGCCAGCTGTTCCATTGACGGCAATGAAGCCAGCGTCGGGCATGTAGGCTCAACCCAACTTGGCAACGCTCGGTTGATATCCTCAAACAATGTGCCATCACAAAGTAGTCCGGGTAGCCAAACTAACGAGGTGGGTTGCGTCATTTTATTCTCCTGCCAGCGGCTTTGGTTGATCAGAGCCAAGAATGCAATACGTCAAACTATTACCACGCAAGTTCGTCAGTGAGTATGACGCACCTTCTGGAACATTCAGCACATCACCGCGCGTTAAAACAACACTCGCTTGTTCGCCTTGATGCGTGAGGACCACTTCAGTATCGCCATCAAAGTTGATAAGCACTTGTTTTTCTTCTCGCCAGTGTTGAGGAATCGAGCCACCTTCAGAAAGCTCATAAGCCATGATGCTCACTTCATCTTCACTCTTTACTTGGAAGTCATAACTCGCCAAAGGATGACCCGTTAAGGCGTATTGTTTCACGTTGCTTCCGCTGAAATCGCCTTTGATTTCACGATAATCTTTTTGCAGAGCGACAAATGGCATCATCTCTTCTGCGGTGTAGGTATCGAAGGTCGCGAGCTCTTCTTCGGTAAGCAGCGGCATCAATTCTGATTCTTGTGGCACCGGGTCGCCATTAATGGTGTCCACGAGTGTGCCATCGGCTTTGAGGTATAAACCATAACCTTGACTGTCTTTAATAACGTTTGGATGCCAAATAACGCCGCCACCTGAATCGTCGCCGCCAAGTACCGAGAACATAAAGCCGTAATCGCGGCCAACCACTTCAAATCCACGGAAGAGATTGGTTGGAATCGAGATGACGTCACCGTGAGACAACACCGCCTCATGCTCTCCATCGTTCCCCCAATAAAAACGGAACTGACCTTTGAACACCAAGAAAAGCTCGGCGGTACGATGAGAGTGCAACGAATTTTTGATGCCCGGCGGTTGGCCTGCGGCACCAATGTTAAAGCCCGCCGTATCGCGAATATGAACATGCTGACGACTGCTCTCTGCCACCCCTGCACCGATAATGCAAAAGTTATCTTTGAGATCACTGCCTGGCGTGCGCGCATCAATAAACGCACTCGTACCCGGAATCAGTTCCATGTAGCGGACCAGGTTATTATTCATTTTAGATTGTAGAGTCATTGTAAATCCTTGTTGTCCTTGTTTGGACCTAGCCTTTGAATTGTTAGTTACAGACCTAAAGGTCGCCCACCATCAACCGCGATGGTATTGCCTGTCGAGAAGGTAAGAAGATCTGCCGCGGCGTACACGGCTTGAGCGACTTCTTCATCATTGGCTAAACGCTTAAGCGGTGTGGATTGTTCTTGTTGATTACGCCATGCGTCATCCAAGCCTTTGACAAACTCAGTGTCGACAAGCCCTGGAGCAACAGCCAGAACTCGAACCTCGGGAGACAGAGCGCGAGCTAAAGAACGGGTCATGTTCTCCGCGGCAGATTTACTTGCACAGTAAGCAATGTTGCTCCCCATCGCAGTCTGTGCCGCGATAGAAGTAATGTTCACCACACAACCATTGGCTTGCTTAAGCCAAGGCTCAAACGCTCGAACCATGGCAAAAGGCGCACGGACGTTCACTTGGAAAATTTGGTCAAACAGCTGGTCATCTAAACTTTGCAAATCAGAGTGCGCGACGAATTTCGTCATCCCCGCACAGTTGACCAACAAATCCAGCTTGTCGCTTATTTCACTGACTTGATGTTTAAGCTGTTCAATCGCACTAGAATCTGCCACGTTCAATTTGAATGCTAGATGCTCGTTACGTGGCAGCGAGGAAAGCACATCCTCGGCCGCTTTCTGATTACTGTTGTAAGTCAGAATTACGCGATATCCCGATTCAGCTAGCTTGCGACAAATGGCGGCACCCAGTCCGCCACTGCCGCCTGTGACTAAGGCAAGTTTCGACATATTACGCCTCTTCCACTTTGCCTTTGTAACGGCGCACACGAATATCCGCTTGCTCTTTGTGGCCAGCAAAACCTTCGAGTGCACACAAGCGAGAGCAGTACTCGCCGACTTTTAAGGATGCCGCTTCCGTCACACGCTGGTAAGTACAAGTCTTGATGAACTTCCCTACCCAAAGACCACCGGTATATCGTGCCGCTTTCTTCGTTGGCAGTGTATGGTTGGTACCAATACATTTGTCGCCGTAAGAAACGTTGGTTTCACGACCTAGGAATAAGGCACCGTAGTTGGTCATGTTATCTAGGAAGTATTTAGGATCTTCCGTCATCACTTGAACGTGTTCAGAAGCGATATCGTCTGCCACTTCCACCATTTCTTCGTAGCTATCGCATACGATCACTTGTCCGTAATCTGCCCACGCTTTACCCGCAACTTCCGCCGTTGGAAGAATAGTTAGCTGACGTTCAATCTCTTTGATAGTTTCTTTTGCAAATGTCTCGCTGTTGGTCAACAAGACAGCTGGGGAGTTGTAACCGTGCTCGGCCTGACCAAGCAAGTCCGCCGCTGCCAATTCAGGGTCACAGCCTTTCTCATCAGCAATGACTAAGGTTTCAGTTGGGCCTGCAAACAAATCGATACCGACGCGACCAAACAACTGACGTTTTGCCTCTGCTACAAATGCGTTACCCGGCCCTACAATCATATCGACCGGTGCAATAGTCTCCGTCCCCAGAGCCATTGCACCTACCGCCTGAACACCACCGAAGCAATAGATTTCATCCGCACCCGCCATTGCCATCGCAGCGACAATCGCCACATTCGGCTGGCCATTAAACGGTGGCGCACAAGCAATAACACGTTTTACGCCCGCGACTTTCGCCGTCAGTACACTCATGTGAGCGGATGCAACCAATGGGTATTTACCGCCAGGGATGTAACAACCCACGCTGTTGACTGGAATATTTTTATGCCCCAGTACCACACCAGGCATGGTTTCTACTTCGACGTCTTTCATTGAGTCACGTTGAATTTGAGCAAAGTTTCGAACTTGTTGCTGAGCGAACTCGATATCATGACGAGTCGATTCATCAAGCGCATCCACACAGGCTTGGATTTGCTCTTCTGACAGGCGGAATTGCTCCGGCGACCAGTTATCAAACTTTTCAGACAACTCACGTACAGCGCTATCACCTTTCGATTCAATATCAGCAAGAATGTTTTCAACAATCTGACGCACTTTTGCGTCGTTTGATGCTGATACTTCTTCAGTGATTCCGTTTTTTAAAATGCGTGCCATTGGGTTTCTCCTTGAACATTGAGGCTGACGAACGGTTATTTTTATGATTTTGGATACGAATGCAAAATAAGATTAAACACTTAATTAACATTTGACAAGTTAAGTCAACAAACCACAAAAACAATCCTTAAGCCTTTGCATTTATTAGTTTAAACAAATAAAAGCAAGTAATAAGGACCTTAATTGAGTTTAATTTTCAATCAAAAATGAGTTTTAGATCACATCATTTTTACTCATCATTTACATTTCTACATGTTAGTTTTTGCATACCTTTGCAAAGGAGAGAATCATGAGCAATTTTAAACAACGTCTGAATCAAGAAACGATATTAGGTACATTTGTTAAAACCCCTCACCCTCACATTATCGAAGTATTGGCACTGGCAGAGTTGCCTTTTGTGGTACTGGATGCAGAGCACGCACCTTTCGATCGCTCCTCGCTTGATCTGTGCATCATGGCGGCCAGAGCGAATGACCTCGCGTGCGTGGTACGAGTACAAGACAGCGCCCCTTCAACCATTTTGAACGCGCTTGACTGTGGCGCGGCGGGTGTACAAATTCCCCATGTTTGTACTGCTGAGCAAGCGACGCAACTGGCGAAAATCTGCCATTACGGAGAAGGTGGCCGAGGGTATGCTGGTTCCAGTCGAGCAGCGCAATACGCCACTAAGCCCATGGTTGAACACTTAAAAGACAGCCGTGCGAATACGATTGTCATTGCACAAATTGAAGACCCTCAAGGGGTTGAAAATGTTGAAGCGATTGCCAATGTTGAAGGAATTGATGCGCTCTTCATTGGCCAAGTTGATCTCACTGTCGCTTATGGTGCTGATAGCGTTCATGATGAGAAAGTCGCACAAGCAAGTATGCGAGTAATCGAAGCGGCCAGAGCCGCCAATAAACCTGTTGGCATGTTTGTCGCGACGGCTCAACAAGCTCGGGAATGGCGTGAACTCGGCGTTAGCTTCTTTTGTGTTGGGTCTGAACACAAAATGATCATTGATGGCTTCAAACAAGAGAGAAATGTGATGAATTCTTGAGTTTTCTCTGATATTTACGCCTTATCAATGTAATGCTCTAGACACAGAAATCCCCTAGCCCATACACTCAGCACGTATGAGAAGGTTCAATGGCCTTAAATAAGGAGTATCACCATTAAAGCGAAAGTAACTTCGATCGACGTCGCGAAGATGCTCGGCGTCTCTCAATCGACGGTATCTAGAGCATTCAGCCCGACTGCGAGTATTAGCGAGAAGAAACGCAAAATGGTGATGGATGCCGCAGCTAAGCTCGGATACACACCGAATGCCATCGCCCGAGGTCTGATTTCGAATCGTTCAGGCTTAGTGGCGATTGCGTTAGATAGCGAATCAAACCCAATGTATGACATGCAAT
Organism: Vibrio sp. 1978; assembly: GCF_033344345.1. Taxonomy (NCBI): domain Bacteria; kingdom Pseudomonadati; phylum Pseudomonadota; class Gammaproteobacteria; order Vibrionales; family Vibrionaceae; genus Vibrio; species Vibrio sp. 1978. Next base: position 14,102 of record NZ_JAWPOP010000038.1, on the reverse strand, counting down.
CTCGTGCTTTGGCTGTCGAAATTCAAAAGCGAGGCGGACAAGTTGTGCTTTGCCCTATCGACAAGGACGACCTCGATCTCGCCATTTCACGCGCCATTGAATACCAAGTGGACGGACTCGTTATCGCCACCAGCCGTTTAACCTCACGCGCGTTTGCCCAATGCGAAAAGTTTGGCGTTCATTTAAGCTTGATTAACCGCTACGCCGAGGGTATTAATGCCAATAGCTCTGGTATTGATAACCGATTGGCGGGCCAACAAGCAGCCGAGTATTTAACGCAGAAAGGCGCAAAACAGTGTGCTTATATCAGTGGCGATGCTGGCTCCATGACCAGTGAAGAGCGTTGGCTGGGTTTCTCTTCAAAATTGCAAGAACTCGGCTCCCCGTCACCAACCTTTATCCAAGCCAAGTACAGCTTTGAAGCAGGCTTAGAAGCGGCGAAAGCGATCTTGTCGCACACTAGCAAACCCGATGCAATTTTTTGTGCAAACGACATCCTCGCCATGGGTGTGATGGATGGCTTGCGACAAGCCGGAGCAAAGATCCCCCAAGACTTCTCTGTGATGGGTGTAGATAACATTCCGATGTCTGCATGGCCGAGCTATGATTTGACCACCATTGCTCAACCAGTCGACAAAATTGTTAAACGAGCGGTTGAAGACTTGATGAATCGAATCAACGGCAACCTGGATGCAACTGGCGAATACCTTTTCGAGCAAGGCACCTTGATCGAACGTAGTAGCACCACTTAATAAATCCATTTTTATTCATTCTTCATAAACAAAATGTCTTGCTTTCGAGTAAGGCATTTTCTGTGATCACGATTAAATTTTCACCAATCGTTATTTAATTCCTCATCAATTCATCAATCTTGTTATTGACTTGTTACTTTAATGTTTTATTTTGGATTCGTATGCAAAATGGATATGAATTGCTCAACTAATTTATAAAAACATAAAAAGTTGTGTGACTTGCCGACGAATGCCCATGGCAGGTCATACCAGAAACAAGGAAGAACGATGAAGAAAGCAATCCTTACTTCACTTACCGCACTGGGACTTGCATTTAGCAGTATGAATACGTTTGCAACCAGTGTTATTCGTCTTGCTCATGACAGTCAAGAAACCTCTCCCGTACACAAAGCAATGCTCTATTTCGAACAAGAAGTGGAAGCTCGCTCAAACGGTGAGATAGAAGTTGAAATCTATCCGGCAAGACAACTAGGCGATGTGCGTGAGACGACTGAACTCGTGCAGCAAGGCAACTTACAAATGACGTTTGGTGCGTCAGTTTTACTCTCTCCCTACGTCCCTGAGTTTAACGTGCTCGACGTGTTCTACCTTTTTGATAGCGAAGAGCAAGCACACAAAGCGCTCGACAGTGAGAAGATCGGACAACCATTGTTGAATGCTATGGAATCAAAAGGCTTTCATGGACTTGGCTTTATGGAGGTCGGCTTTCGTAGCGTGACCAACAACAAACAGCCAATTGATAGTATTGAGGACCTGAAAGGGCTAAAGATTCGCTCGGCATCTAACCCCACTCAAATAAGCGCGTGGAAATCTATTGGTACTGCGCCAACACCTCTGTCTTGGGGAGAAATTTTCACCTCGTTACAACAAGGCCTGATTAACGCTCAAGAAAGTGCTATCTACTCTATTTATGCCGAACGTTTTTACGAGGCACAAAAGTACCTCTCTTTAACTAACCATATATACACCAACTACGTGTTGTTCATGAACAAATCGTTTTGGGATTCACTGCCGGCCGCACAACAAGCGCTGATCAGTGAAGTAAGCAAAGAAACCATCGCAAAACAGCGTGAGCTCGCCGCTAAGCAAAACCAAGAAGTAATCAAAGAGCTCGAAGCAAAAGGCATGACGGTTAACATCGTCCCAGACGAGGTACGCAGCATCATGAAAGAAAAAATGAATGCAGCCGTGTACCAAGATCTGCGTAGCAAGACAGGTGAAGACTTGTTTGACAACGTGATTGCCGAGATAGAACGCCTATAACTCCCACTCTTTTGCACGATCTGGCAACAGGTCGTGCTTTCTCGTTTTGGAGGTGAACATGAAGTGGTTTCGCTTACTAGACAAATACCTAGAACCTACCCTTATCGTTATCGCGATCTCGACGATGACAACTTTACTGTGCTTGCAAATCGCACTACGCCTATTTGACGCAACGATCGCGTGGGCTGAAGAGCTGGCACGTTATTTATTCGTATGGGCGATGTACCTGAGCATCAGCTATTGTATCCGAGATGATCGACACATCCGCATTCGTGTGTTCATCGATAAACTTCCGGGCAATTGGACGCAATTCAGTTTGATTGTTTCTGATCTTATCTACCTTGCCTTTAGTGCCACTGTCGCCTGGTTTGGATTTAAGGTGATCAATCGCAGCCTGCAACTCGGTCAGATTGCACCCGCAATGGAAATTCCTATTGCGTGTTTGTATGCCTCTGTTTTAGTTTGCGCACTATTAAGCTGCGCGCGCCTAGTGACAAGCATTTATCAACGTGTGAACGCGTGCTCCACCAGCAATGAACGAGTTCGCTTTTCACGCCAACGCTATCGCCATATCAAAGCAAAGTACCGTACTTCTAACCGACTATTGGAGTTTAACGCATGACGTCTGCACTTTTGTTTGGCAGCTTTGGTCTGCTTCTGCTCATTGGCGTTCCGGTCGGTATTGCTCTGGCGGCAGCCAGTATGGTCGCGATACTCAGTCTGCCGTTTCTTAACATTGAGTTTTTAGTCCAAGGAATGGTAACAGGGCTCGACTCTTTCCCTCTCCTCGCCGTCGTTCTATTTACCTTGGCAGGTAACCTTATGAGCCAAGGAGGGATCTCAAAACGATTATTACACGTGGCGGAGGTCTTCTTTGGCCACTTTACTGGTGGGCTTGGCATCGTCGCCATTGTGGCGTGCATGTTCTTCGCTTCCATCTCTGGTACAGGGTCTGCCACCGTTGCCGCTATCGGCCTGACGATGATTCCCTCTATGGTGAAGAAAGGCTACGACCGCAGCTTTGCCGGTGCCTTGATCGCCTCTTCCGGCGGGATTGGCGTCATTATTCCACCCTCTGTGGTGATGATCGTCTACGCGATCACAGCTGAAGTCTCGGTAACTAAAATGTTCATGGCAGGCATCATTCCTGGCTTGGTCGTCGGTATGGTATTGATCGGCTACTGTCTAATTGTCTCAAAAATGCGGGGCTACACAGGTAACGAGCGCAAAGCGACCTGGGCAGAGCGTCTTGATGCGCTAAAAGAAGCCAGTTGGGCAATGCTACTACCCGTGATCATTCTCGGCGGTATCTATTCCGGTATCTTCACGCCTACCGAATCCGCAGCGATTGGCGTGCTCTATGGCTTATTCTTTGGCATGTTTGTTTATAAAGAGCTCAAACCAGCGCAAGTTGTGAAAATCATTCTAGAGTCGTCACTGTTAGTTGGCGCAGTGCTCGTCATTGTGGGTGCGTCCGTGACGTTTGGCCGCATATTGACCCTAGAACGTCTACCGACCGAGATCGCTCAGTTCATTCTATCGATTACCGAAAACAAACTGCTGATACTGCTTTGCATCAATGTCCTGTTGTTGCTCGTCGGTACCTTTATGGAAACGCTGGCGGCCATTGTTATTCTCACGCCAATTCTGCTGCCCATAACGTCAGCACTCGGCATGGACCCCGTTCATTTTGGTATCGTGATGATCGTGAACTTGGCCATTGGCTTTGTTACGCCTCCTCTGGGTGCCAACCTGTTTATGGCAAGTCAGGTAGGCAAAGTACCGATAGAGTCGCTCTCTAAAGCCATCATGGGTTGGATTGGTGCAATGATAGTGGCCTTGATGTTGATTACCTTCATCCCTGCCATCTCGCTATCGTTACCTGCGCTTTTATCCTGATCGTTGCACTCATAGAGCGCTTATGACTGTTATAGCCACTAGATAAACACCTTTCTAGTGGCTTATTCGTTATCTACTTCCGATTTAATAAAAAAGCCTTTAAGCATTCGTATGCAAAAGGAAAATTTGAAAGATATAAGGATAATTGACACCAAAATAGCTGAATATTAGCGATAAAGTCTATTTGGGTGCCTTGATCGCATGATTATCAGTTTTGGCTTAATCATTTATTTCCATTCAAACAGATCAAAATAAATTAAGCGATTAAAAAACAATAAGATATTATGAAATTCATACAAAAAACTTTGACCTCCTTTCTTATTAACACGTCTCGATAAGAGATAGCTTCCATCTCTCCTGTACTTTTTTAGTTTATTTTCCGCTCAATTGTTAAAAACCTGATCACCAGCACGCTATTTAAACAATCGAAAAACAATCCGTTGACAAAATGGCAACATGATATATTTTGAATACGTAATCAAAACATAATTCAAACATAATTATTCAATTACGGAGGTGATTTATGGCCATGGTTGGCTTCGATGAAAAGTGGCGTGATTTTCCCGACTACATTCTTGGTATCACAAAAGAGATTTGGGAAGACCGAGGTTTAAACACCTTAGAACACTACTACTCTCCCTACATTGTTGTGCGTACTCCACTCTCTATCGTTCAAGGAAACGAAGGGGTGATCAGTGCAACAATGGCGACACTGGCCGAGTTTCCCGATCGCACGCTATATGGCGAAGACGTCATTTGGTCAGGCACCCCGGAACAAGGCATGCTTTCTTCTCATCGAATCATCTCTACTGCAACACACAGTGGCAACGGCTTCTACGGGCAAGCCTCGAACCGCAAAATTCGTTTCCGTATTATCGCAGATTGCCACGCTATCAATAACCAAATCAATGACGAATGGTTGGTTCGCGATCAAGCCGATATCGCGAAACAACTGGGTATGACGTCAGAAGAGTTTGCACGCCAACAAATCGAATTTGAAGGTGGCGTGGAATCAAGCCCATTTCCGTTCACACCTGAAGTCGACATTCCTGGACCTTATTTGGGCGTAGGCAACGACAACGAATATGGTCAGCGATACGAAGCAATTCTCAGAAGCCTTATGAATGCCGAGTTCTCAATAGTACCGAAAGAGTACGACCGCGCTTGCATCGGCGAATACACTGGCGGTCAAACTGCCCTATCACACTCGGAAGTCGATCATTTTTGGATGGCACTTCGTGCGTCTTTCCCAAATGCTCAATTTACCGTTCACCATCGTATTGGCCGAGATGACGACATGATGTCACCACGCGCGGCAATTCGATGGTCTTTGCACGGTAAGCATGAGGGATATGGGATGTTTGGTAAGCCTTCAGGAAAAGAGGTTTACATCATGGGGATCAGCCACGCTGAGTTTGGCCCTTGGGGTCTTCGTCGCGAATTCACTTTGTTTGACGAGACCGCAATCTGGAAGCAAATCCTGCTTCAGCAAGGCTAACGGCTGACTAAACACTATTTATTAAAATCACAGACAGTAAGGAAGCAACATGTCACTCAACATCATCGAACAGTTCTACCAGAACTACTTCAAAGCCGCAGACATCGAGCAAAAACAGGCCGCTCTGCAAACTTTGAACCCTGACGTAAAATGGTGCGTGGCGCACCCTGTGAACGATCTTAATGGCCCAGATGCAACCCACGAATCTTTCCTCTCACCACTTGTTAATGCTTTGCCTGACGCCGAGCGCCGACCAATAATTGTTATGCACGGCGAATACGAAGGCCGCACTTGGTACAACTCTACCGGCTACTTTATCGGTACATTTGAACAACCACTGTTTGGCATCCCAGCAACAGGGAAAACACTCTACTTGCGTTACACCGAAATGGTGTGTGTGGAGAACGACCAAATCACCGAATCTTACATGATCCCAGACTTCATCGACGCGATGAATCAAGCAGGCTGCAACCCTCTTCGTAAAAGCTTAGGTCACGATGGCTTGGTTCCTTCTCCTGCAACTTCTAACGGTATTCAACAATCTGTTGTGTCTTTGGAAGAAAGTGAAAAGAGCGCCCAGCTGGTTGAAGATATGCTGTCTTGCTTGGGTCGTTTTGATGGCAAAGATCTTTTCTCGATGGATTTAGAAAACTACTGGCACAATGACTTCATGTGGTACGGCCCTGCTGGTATTGGTACTACGCGCGGTATCAAAGGTTTCCGTAACCACCATCAAGCGCCATTTGTGTTTGCGTTCCCAGATCGAAGTGTCGATATTGAGGTCAATTTTTTGGCCAAAAATGACTACGTATCCACAGGTGGTTGGCCACATATGCATGGTACTCACACTGGTCACAGTGGCTGGCTCGGTCTCGCCCCGACAGGAAAACACATCGAACTTCGCGTTATGGACATTTGGCGACGCGAAGGCGATTTACTGAAGGAAAACTGGGTGGCGATCGACATCGTTCATATCCTGCTGCAGCTTGGCTATGACGTGTTTGCACAAATGAAAGAACAGTTAGAAGGACCTAATTATGCATGAGTTTGGCGCACTTAACTGGAGCATCCTTGGGGGATACATCGCCCTAACGCTAGTATTGGGTGCGGTGATTGGTAAGCGAGTAACTTCAGCTAGCCAATTCGCTTTGGGTGATAAGAGCATCCCTTGGTGGGCGATCGGTATTTCTGTCGTTTGTACTTACGTGAGTGCCATGTCGTTCCTTGGCGGGCCAGCTTGGTCTTACAAAGAAGGCCTGTCGGTTATCGCGATTCACCTCAATTATCCGCTGGTGATCTTCTTCATCGTGGCTGTGTTTATGCCGTTTTTCTACAACAGCGGTTTAACCTCCATCTACGAGTATCAAGAACGACGCTTCGGTAAGGCTTCACGACTGACTTTGTCGTTTATCTTCCTTATCAAACAAGCATTGAGCTCGGCAGCCGTACTCTACGCGACAGCAATGATTTTAGAGTTCATTACTGGTATCGACGTGATGTACTGCATCATGATCGTCACTGCAATTGCCCTTATCTACACCGTAATGGGCGGTATCGCGGCTGTCATTTGGACCGATGTGATTCAAGCAGTAATCTTATTTATTGGCGCATTCATCATCATTGAAGCCGTTTGGAATGGCATGCCTTCTCCAATGACGGAGGTCATGGCAGAGCTCAAAGCGAAAGGAATGACCGATGCCCTACAGACAAGTTTTGACCTAAGCCAAGTAACGACGGTATGGGCTGGCGTTATCGCAATGACGATGTTCCACACCACCGTGTATGGCGGTAACCAGATGATGGTACAACGTTGTATGGCCGCGAAAAACATGGGCGATGCGAAAAAGGCAATGTTGATGATGGGCTACGTGGCCTTCTTTATTTACTTTGTCTTTATCTTGCTTGGCGTCCTATTCAACGCTTATTACGACGGTAAAGAGTTTGAAAATGGCAACACCATCATTCTTCATTACGCGAGTGAATATGGAATGCCAGGCTTGATGGGCATCATTGCAGCTGCGATTCTGGCGGCAAGTATGTCGAGTCTCGATTCCGCCTTTAACTCAATGGCGACCGTTTCTGTGGCTGACTTTTACAAACGCTTCTACAAGCAAAACGAGTCGGAAGAGCATTACTTAAAGGTATCGCGTTTCTTCACGGTGGCGTGGGCGATTTTGGTCATCATTCCAGCGATCATGTTTGCCACCAGCACCGGCTCGGTACTGGAAGTGCTGAGTAAGGCAGGCTCTTACTTTGTCGGTGCGAGCTTCTGTATGTTTGTCCTTGGGTTCTACTCAAAACACATTACTGAAAAAGGCTTGTTGATTGGCGTTGCTGCTAGCTTCTTGGTGATTTGGTATGTAGCCGTTGCGACCGATATTGCGTGGCCTTGGTATTGCGTGATTGGCGTCCTTGTGAATGCCGTTGTTGCTTACATTGCTAGCCTTCTCCTGACGGGTAAACAAGATGAAATGCATCTTTACACAGTGAAAGGCCAGCAAGCGGAATATGCTCGTCTAAATAAACCAATCAAGGAAGATGGTTGGTATGTCGTTCCCGGCAAAATCGATGCTCCATGTTATGGCTTACTAGTGATGTTTGTGTTCTCTCTCGTGATGCTTTGGGGGATCAACGCGTTTACCGACAACGCTCCTATGCTGATTAACTTTATGTGTGGCTGCTCTATTCTTGTCGCAACCGCTTGCATCGGATACATGGGGTATTCACTCCTCTCCCCGAAACGTAAAGTTGCAGTCAAACAAGCAAATTAATGTTCTTTACGTAGATACTGTACGTCCAACAAACGGACAGTATCTACGCTCTAGCTCTAGTGCTAGCTCAAAGCAAATCGAATGGGTTAACCCACATTTTGCTTTTTAATACTCCAAAGCCATTATTCTACTTAGGATACCCGTTAGAACATTTATGAATACGTACCTATTTATGCTAGTCTTATGACCTCAATTACTGGCAACTAAGTTTTATTCATGAAATCAATTAAACACGTAGTCACATCAAAAGATGTGGCAAAGATGGCAGGCGTCTCTCAATCTACTGTATCGCGCGTGTTTGTTCCGGGTAGCTCAGTATCCGAAAAGACCAAGCAAAAAGTCTTTGAAGCGGCTAAAGCCCTTAACTACCGCCCTAACGCCTTTGCACGTAGCCTGACCACAAACGAATCGAAATTGATAGGTTTGGTGTTTCCTGATGCGGATTACCCTATCCATATGAAAACACTGCAATTAATTTCCAGTGAGTTACAGAAAAAAGGTTATTCTGCCGTATTGATTCCATGGCAAGTGGATGAAGAAGAGGGCCACTCAATCCCAAATATCTTCCAGTATCGCGTCGATGGTGTCATTGCTGCTTCCGCAACCTTCAATAAGTCCCTTTATGAAGAATGTGAAGAGTTTAATATCCCAATTGTTCAATACGCACGAGTTGTTGAAGGTACTAGGAGTAGCTACGTTATCAGTGACAACTACGAAGCAGGCCAACAAGCTGCGCAACTTCTGCACAAAAGTGGCGTGAAGAACGCGGTTTATTTGACGGGAGAAGTGCCAACCTTTACGAATGACGAACGCCAAAGCGGCTTCTGCTCTGAATTTGAAGACCTAACCGGCAAGACGCCACGCATCATTGAAGCCAGCTATGACTACGCGAGCTCACTTGATAAAGTCCGTGCCATACTGGCAGACAAAAATCGGCCTGAAGCAGTGTTCTGTGCAACCGATAACCTTGCGATGGCGGTCATGGATATCGCCCGTATAGAATGCGGGTTGAGGATTCCTCAGGACTTACAAGTCATTGGTTTTGATAATATTCCTCAGACAGAATGGTTAAGCTATCAATTAACCACGTTCCGCCAGGATTTCCGTCGCCTCGCTCGCGAGTGCGTGAAGATCATTGTTGATCAAATTAATACGAAAAACGGCAGCCTAGTAAAAATGATGGTGCCAGTGAAGTTAATCGAGCGCCAGACAACAAAAGCTTAAATAGCTATAGCCAGCCATTCGGTTGGCTTTTTTATTTGCCTCTGACTCCCAAACGGCTCATTTAGTGTTGTAAGCATTAATGAACCCATGTATATTTATGAGCTATTACACTATATGAACCAAACAAAAAAAGGCTCATAATCCTTATGACCACGTATCTTTACACTCGTTATTCGCCAAAAAATCGAGCTTACCAAGAGCACCTTAATACTCTAAAAGCTTTTGCTCCCGAAGCTCAGCATTTTGAGGATAAGGTTCGTGGTTGCATGCCTCCAACCGAGAGAGAGGCATTCTTACGACTGCTCGATTCCGTCAGAGCTGGGGATACGATTGTGCTCTGGTGGCTGACCGCATTTGGTCGCGACTTTAGTCAAGCATTGAACACGGTAAAAATGCTACTCGATAAAGGGGTAACATTGAAAACTGTATGTGAATCAATAACTTTTGAGCCAGGTTCTGTTCAGACTCAAACACTACTCACAGTGTTATCTGGATATGGGAAAGTGCAGACTGAACATCGCCTGTTTGCCGCAGAGCAAGGGCGACAGGCCATTAAAGAGCAGCCAGAATTATGGAAACAGAAGTTTCGCGGCCGCCCCGCAAACAAAACCAAACACCAACAGATCGCAACGTTACTGCTAGAAGGCTACACATTGCAAAACGTAGCAGAGCAATGCGAAGTCAGTCTATCGACTGTGAAGCGGGTCAAAGCAAAGCTAAATGAAGTGGATGACGAAGGCGGCTTAAGCTCACGACGCCAAAAAGGTTGTTTGAATGGAGACCAGTCATGAGTCGCCCAATCAACTTTCATACTATACTACTCGCCTGTCTTATTATTAGCGTTGGCCAGTTGAGCATGGGGCTAGTTATGCCCTCTTTGCCATGGATAGCAAAAGACTTTTCCATCTCCCTCGACCAAGCTCAACTGCTTGTGAGTATTTATTTGCTCGGCTTCGGCCCCTCTCAATTTATCTACGGGCCAGTGTCAGATGCTTTAGGACGAAAAAGAGTATTACTTACCGGTTTACTCATCGCGATGTCTGGTCTGCTGATAATTATTTTCTTCAGTGACACATTTACAGGGATGGTGATGGGGCGCTTTTTACAAGGGTTAGGTACAGGATGCTGCGCGGTACTCGCGAGGGCGTCGACTCGAGATAGATTTAGCGGGGATGAACTCCCAGTGGCAATGTCTTACATCGCCATGGCGGCTTCAATCACGCCACTTATTGCACCTGTGATTGGCGGCTTTATCAACTTCCACTTCGGTTGGAGTATGGTGTTTATTTCTCTGTTGGGCTATGTCTCGCTGGCTTGGGTAATCATCGCCTTTAAGTTCACAGAAACCATCACAAAACGTTCTGTCATTCCGTCACCCCGAAAAATGTTACTCCAATACAAGAGCTTACTTACGTCTCGTTACTTTATGAGTTTCGCCAGTATCAGTTGGTTAAACTTCAGCTTAATGATTACGACAGTCTCTGTGATGCCATTTATCATGCAAGATCAAATTGGCATGACCTCCGCTCAATACGCGATGTGGGCGCTCATTCCCGCTTTGGGTATGTTATGTGGTACCACGATTTGTAACCGAGTAAGGCCAATTATTGGCAATAAAAAAATGCTGCTCTGCACCCCATTTCTTCACCTCGCTGCCGCAATATGGTTATTTTTCTGTCCTGTTGAGCCTCTATTTCTGATGCTAGGACAGCTATTAATGATCTTGGGTAATGGTATTGCCCTACCTTGTGCACAAGCGATGGTAATGCAACCTTATAAAAAGCAAGCAGGTGCCGCAGCGGCAATGTCTGGTGGTGGACAAATGGTCGTCTCCTCATTGGTCAGCTTAACTCTGGTGCAGCTTGGATTGAGTCAAGCATGGCATCTAGCGATCGTTATCGTAATATTTGCATCGCTTACCTTCACCAACATTCAACGTGGCTTCAGTGCAGAGCAACCTTCAGAACGATAACAAAAAACATACTATTGTCCTTATAGTTACGACAAATCGTATAAACTTAAATTTAGGAAAAGTTGGCGGATACTAACATGATGTTGCATTTAAGAATGGGCGCCTTAACACTCGCCACATTGATATCCGCTGGCACTGATGCGAGCGCCAACGAGAACTGGCAGTTCGAGAGTGACAAGAATGGAATCACAATTTACTCCCGAGAACATAGTGACGGTTTAGTTGAGATCCGTGCCCGGATGTTCACACCCACCAGCTATGGTGCATTTTTAACGCTACTGGAAGACAGTGACAATATCCCGAACTGGATTGACAATGCCAGTCATAGCCGGGTTTTAAATCAGATATCGGCCACCGAGAACATCGTTTACACCCAGTTTAAAGCACCATGGCCTGCCAAAAATCGGGATATGGTCACCTACTCAAAGTACTGGGTCGATGAGCTGGGATTCACGATAGAAATCAAAAGCGCACCTGACTCATATCTTGCTGAACAAAATGGTTATGTTCGAATTCGCTCGGTTGATGCGACTTGGGAGTTACAAAAACTCACAAACGATACAACACTCGTGGAATACAAGGCGTTTGCTGACCCCGGAGGTCTATTGCCAAACTGGCTGATCAACAAACTCTCAAAAGAAAGTGCATGGGCGACATTTAGTAATTTAAGAAAAGAGTTACCTGAATATCAGCAATACTCTCATCCTCAAATAGATGAGTAAGCGTCGCTCTTCCCACTCGCTTTTTAATACGGTACATAATAACAAAAGGCGGCTTCAAGCCGCCTTTTTCTACGCAATGTGTTACTGCTGTGCAACCGTTACAGGTTTAGTTGCACCGCGGTAATCAAACTCAAAACCAATACCTTGGTCTGTCACGTCCATCGTCATACCACCAACAAGCTCGCCTTGTAAGCTTTTGACAACATCATCCGGAACCGGCTCCCCTGTGATTGACGACGCACTCTCTAACACTTCCAAAATACGCTCTGAATCAAAATCAAAGCTGAACAAGCCATTTGGAGAAAGTGATTGCGCCATCACTTCTTTGCTTGCTTCCGCAGCACTATCACCACTGTAAAGGGTGAAATGGTTTTCGTTTAGACGAGCAAACACGTCCACCTTCATGCCAGTATGCATTTCTAATAGGTCACTGACATTAACAGGTTGGTTATCCGGTTGAATTTGCAATTGAGCAAGTTCAGGAACGAACATTTGCGCAGTTTGAATAAGCATCATTGGATCATTGGCAGAAAGAGACAACATACCATCTAGCTGGCTAAATACTTCACCATGCTGAGCATTAGTATCTACTTTGATATCAAACATTTGCAGGCTTAACCCTTTAAGGCCATTAACCATGCCTGACCCCATGCTTACAGCGGCTGCTGGATTCTGGCCGCCCATCTCTTGCTGCATTTGTGTCAATAAAGAGCATTGATATTGAGGCTGGGTCAAGTCAGCCCAAATCTGACCAATCGATGGCGCTAGAGTATTAATGTCTAAACCAAGCGCCATACTAAAGAAACTCTTATCACTTTTAGACTCAGCCAATACACCACGAATCGACTTGAGCGCATCTAGAATCGCTTTATTGTTGGACTCAATAACAAAAGAACCTTTAATGAACGCCTGATCGCCTTTCATCTTGTATTCTGCAAACGCGACGGACTGAGGCCAGTTTTCTGCAACTTGAGTAAGCTCAGTATGGCAGGCTGGTGAACGCATTTCCTCAATAGTTGGTTCAGGATCTATTGCATCCAACGTGCTAATTTGACGAGCAAACATATTGCCATCTTTCGTCGTCAAACCTTTAATCACTTCGCGATGATCAAAGTAACCAAAAGAGTTGTTGTTTTCACCGTATTTGGCTTGCAACGCCTCAAGACGTCCACTCTCAGCAATATTTTGACTTGGTGCTTCAAGCCCTAATGCCATTTTAATCGGGTTTTGAACGCCCAGTTGCGGAACATCAACCGTTAACGTAAGCACGTTATCAACCACGGCTACAACCAAGCCAATACCGTCCTGCGGGTCAATTGAATCAGTCATCTCGTAACGACGATACTCGACTTCACCAAGCTTAACCAACTCATGCTTAGCGCCGCTCATCTGCTCTTCATGATCCAGTGTTTTCCATAACGCGGCAGGGTCTTCAATATCCACTTTGTACACCGGTACCATACCAATTGTGTACAACACAGGATTAATGTTTTCCCCGGTGCCCAAATAAGCTTTTAATGTTTCTGGCGACGCAGCACTCTCTAGGTATCCATCGAATAAGTTAACTGCAAACTGCTGTTGTGGAGACAGTGGTTCATCGGCAAAAAGTTCTGCAATCGAGCCTTGATTCGCCGTACCGAATGCGTTCATGTATTTATAATGGTTAAAAGGTTCTGTCTGATACGTCACCATAAGTGAATCTGCAGGAACTTGCGTTAACAGTGAGCCTGCATCACTCGCGGTAATATTGTTTTGGTACAGGTAGCCAGCGCCCCCTGCTGCTGCGACCACTGCTGTAGCCAATAGTAGTTTTTTCACGACCAACTCCGTTGTCATAGTTATGTGTTCCTAAACGAAATGTAACGCTTAGGTTTAAAGCCAATGAATAGTGCTTTATATCAACCGCTATCATAAACAAGTTATCGATGCCCGAATTCAACTGCGAAGTGCGACACTCGCCAATATCAAGCGGCCAGTGCCATTTCTTTAAAGACAATCGCT
>NZ_JAWPOP010000387.1:0-751 GCF_033344345.1 Vibrio sp. 1978 | reverse complement strand
CGGAACGTCTCCAGCACTCGTGCGGCACTGATGCGCTCCAGAATGTCTTCTGTCACCGTGTCTTTTGCCGTACGGTTGTACTTGTCGGTGTTGGTAAAACGCAGCAGGTAAAACGATGAAGGCTCGTGACCATCAGTGACGACCGAGCGCGCTGGCAGCTCATCATTAAATGACACACGATAATCTACAGCTTTACCCGGCTTCATCTTAATTGATGCCACGTATTTGCGTAGAAGCGGCGTAATTTGCTCAGGCTCAACGTCTGCAACAATCACCATTTTGTAACCGTGGTCGGTTTTAAATAGTTGATCATGCACCGCAAGAATCTGCTCTGGCGTGACGGTATCGGCACCATCACTGCTCAGTAAACGATGACGACTATCCGGCGTATAAGCGCTGGTGTTCGCTACTTGGATAAGCGTACCCATAGGCGATTCCAAGAAAGCGCTGCGCTCTTGCTTAAACTCTTGTTTCACCGCGGCAAGCTGGCGTTCATCAACCTTGATTTCGGTCGAAAGGTTGTACAAGCCATTCAAAGCTTCAACTAGACGATTTTTTTGCGTCGTAACCTGAACGCCATGCACTGTTGGCTCGAGTATTGGACCAAAAGCGATGTTGTTCGTACGTAAGTAGGCATCCAGCTCTGAGCCAGAAAACTCTCCTAATCCACTGCGAACAGCGGTCATGGCAGCCAGTTCATAGGCTGGATAAAGCGATTTATCTAGGGCTGCTTTACCCCCTTGGCTAGTGA